>JAFGJQ010000134.1 GCA_016929015.1 Phycisphaerae bacterium
ATTGCCGCCATGGATGAAACCGGGCTGAAGCAGCGGATCGGCCCGTGCGGTGTGCCGCGCGAGATCGAGCCGGTGGTGAGCCAGCTCAACGGTCTGCTTGCGCGACTGGATGAGGCGTTCGACCGCGAGCGTGCCCTGACGGCCGACGTGGCGCACGAACTGCGCACGCCCGTCGCCGAAATCCGCACGATTTCGGAGATCACGTTGAGTCGGCCGCGCGAGCCGGAGGAATATCGCCGGGCCCTGGGCGAATCGCTGGACACGATCAAGACACTGCAGGGGTTGATGGAGAAGCTCCTCGTGCTGGCCCGGATGGAGGCCGGCCAGATGCAGCCGGAGTTGGAGCCATTGGCCGTCCGGCCGCTCGTGCTTCGGCACTGGGCACAGTTTCAGAGCCACGTGGCGGACCGCAGTCTGACGCTCGATGACCGCTGCCTTGCCGACCTTGTCGTCTCCGCCGACCCGAGACTGCTGGACGTGGTGCTGTCCAACGTGCTGTCTAGCGCGGTTGTGCATTCGCCTGACGGCGGGCAGGTATCGGTCGAAGCCCAACGCGACGGTACACGCGGCCGCCTCCGCGTGGCCAACCCTGGCTGCGGGTTGAGCGCGGAGGACGCCGCGCACGTATTCGATCGATTCTGGCGGGCGGACGTCGCACGGAGCGCCGGCGGCCTGCACTGCGGGTTGGGTCTGACGCTCGTGCGGCGAGCGATGGAGGCGATGGGCGGCACGGCCGAGGCCGCCGTCACGCCGGACCGCCGTTTCGTCCTGACTCTCACCTTCCGGGCAACGGAGCATCCGGAGGACGTTGCGGAGCCGCGCTGAGCGGGGTGGGTGCCGGTGCGGCGAAGCCCGGATGCCACTCTTCAGCAACTCGGCGATGGCCGACCGGATCTCATCCTGAAGACCGTCCGCCGCCTCGGGATGCAGGCCCGCAGCCAGGGCCGCCTCTGGGAACGCCTCCTCGAACGCGAAACGTCGCTCGTCCTTCGTCTCGCCGTCTTCTGCGTGTCCATCGAGAGTCCTCGAGAGTAGCCGAATGGCTGCGGGGCCGGCTCTCTTGTTCGCCCGCCCGAGATGCGATCGGCGCTGCATCGGGCGAATCCGTTACGGGTAGATCGGCATGCGACGGGGCGAGTCGGCGAAACACCCGAACTGGCGGGTCCGGATGCGTGCCGCAGTGGCGGGAAATCCCGGTTTTGCGTTGGTTTCATCGGGGTTTCATGTAGGCGGGGATAAAAGACCGTGGATGGCAGCCGAATCGCTCGGCGGAAGGGAGCAAAGAACTCCCGAGCAGAGCGGATTGGGTTGCCGGCCCCAAAACCGTCCGACCGGTTGACTCCGCGGGCAGACCCGGGAGCCCGACACGCCCCGTGCCACCGAATGTCCATCCGGGCACGGGACCGCCCTGATTCAGCCGAAGGGATGGCCGACGTTCGTGCCGCCTTCGCGCGGCCTGGCAGTCACTCGACGCATGCAACCTGTTGGGGAGGGTCTTCGTCCATGAACACCACCGTTGTGAAGCACTTGTTTGTCTGCGCGGCGGTTCTCATCGTGACCGTTACGCTTCAGCTTGCCTGTAGCGGGACCGCCGCGGTTCCTTCCGGCTCCAACACAAATGACTCCAACGACAACAACCAGGCCGGGACGGTTCCGCTGTCTGAAGACGGACGGCCCGTCGGCTGGGCGGAATCCACGCACAGCAGCAAGGCGTCGCCCGATTACGACGTCGTCTTTCCACAGGGCAAGGTTCTGCGGCTCGACATCACGATCACCCCGGCCGACTGGCAGGCCATGCTGGACGACATGACCGGCCTGTACGGTGAGTTCGGCAGCAGAGAGGGAGGAACGGGCGGCGGCGGGGGTGGAGGCGGGGCCCCGACAGACGATCCCGGCAGCTCGTCCTCCGAACGGCTCGCTGCGTGCGACGGGCTGCAGGAAGGCAGCGTTTGTACGGTCGCCTTCGGCGACGAGACGGCGGAGGGCACGTGCACGGCCGGCCCGGACGGCCAATTGGCGTGTCGCACGCAGATGGATCGCCCGGAGCTTCCCACGAACCCGGAAAACCCCGGCGGCGCCGCCGCCCTTCCGCCCGAGATGCTCGACGTGTGCGAAGGGTCGGAGGAAGGTGATTCCTGCAGCCTGTCGTTTGGCGGCATGACCGTGGCCGGAACGTGCACCGCGGCGGCGGACGGTCTGCTTGTTTGTCAGCCGGAGGGCGTGCCGGGGCCGGGCGGCGGTGATCTCCCGGAAGGCGGCGAGTTCCCCGGAGACGGCGGCGGGATGCCGCAATCTACCGAAGAGAACCCGATCTACGTGCCGTGTACCCTCGTGTTTGAGGGCGAGACCTGGTGGTACGTCGGAGTCCGGTTCAAAGGGCAATCGTCGTTGATGAGCACGTGGAGCGCGGGGATCTACAAGCTTCCGTTCCGGCTCGATTTCGACGAGTTCGAGGACGACTATCCGGAGATCGACAATCAGCGGTTCTACGGATTCAAGGAACTGTCGCTCGCCAGCAACTGGTCGGACAACTCGCTGCTGCGCGAGAAGGTCGCACACGACATCTTCCGCGAGGCGGGCATTCCGGCCCCCTACACGGCCTTCTGCCGCCTGTATATCGACCACGGCGAGGGCCCCACGTATTTCGGGCTCTACGCACTCACGGAAATCCCCGGCGACCCGATGCTCGAGACGCAGTTCGGTGATGATTCCGGCAACCTGTACAAGCCTACCTCCAACTGGGTCGCCTTCAACGAGGAGGATTTCGACAAGGAGACGAACGAGGACGAGGCGGATTACAGCGACGTGCAGGCCGCGATTGCCGCGTTGCACGCCGACCGCTCCGACACCGCCGCGTGGCGCGCGGGCCTAGAGGCGGTCTTCGACGTCGACGGGTTCCTGCGCTGGCTGGCCGTCAACACGGTCATCCAGAACTGGGATACGTACGGCAACATGGCCCAGAACTACTATCTGTACGCGAATCCGAACGACGACGGCCGTCTGACCTGGATCCCGTGGGACAACAACATGGCGCTCTGGTCCGGAGGTGGCATGGGCGGCGGGAACGATCCCGTGGGTACCAATGGGGTTGAGGACTCGCAGGGCGCCGGCGGAGGGATGGGCGGGGCCCTCTCGCTCTCGCTCGACGAGGTAGGCGAGAACTGGCCGCTCATCCGCTACCTGGCCGATGACCCGGAATACTGGAGCGTTTACGTCTCCTACGTGCGCCAGACCGTCGAGACGGCATTTACGGTCGCGCCGACCCAGGCGCGGTATCAGGCCGAGCACGATTTGATCGCGCCGTACGTCGTCGGCGACGAGGGGGAGCAACCCGGATACACGTTCCTGTCGGACCCGCAGGAGTTCGAGGACGGGCTTCAGTATCTGCTGGATCACGTGCAGCAGCGGCAGGATGCGGCCATCGTTTTTCTGAATGCGCAGCCATGATCCGATCGCGGTACGAGTTGAAATACCGGATCACGGAGGCCCAGGCCGTCATGATTGCCGAGCACATCCGGCCGTACATGCGCCCGGATCGTCACTCGGCCACCGGGGAGTACTCCCTGGTCAGCCTGTACCTGGACTCGGCCGACCTGCGGCTGTACCGGGAAACGCGGTGCCAGGTCAAGAACCGCTACAAGCTCCGCATCCGCAGCTACAGCAGCGATCCGGACGCGCCGTGCTTTTTTGAGATCAAGCGACGAATCAACCGCGTTGGGGTCAAGAGCCGGGCCCGTGTGCCCCGCGAGGCCGTCGTGCCTCTGCTGGCGGACGCCATCCGACCGTGCCGGGTGAGTTGCAGGGAGCCCGATGTCCTGGAGCAGTTTCTGTATTACCGGCAACTGCTTCACGCCGCACCAGTCGTGGAGCTTCGCTATCTCCGGGAGGCATTCGAAAGCCGGTTCGACGACGACGTGCGAGTGACGTTCGATCGTCACCTGCGTTGCAGGGTGACACACGCGCCCGAGTTGGGCCACAACGGCTGCGGATGGCATCAACCGCCGGAGCGCGGAGTGGTGCTGGAGATCAAGTTTACGCACGGCTATCCGCTCTGGATCAGCCGCATGCTTCATGCATTCGGACTCCGACTGGCGTCCAATTCGAAGTACATGCGCGCGATCCGGCACGAGATGCGGTTTGGGGGCCGGGCCGGGCTAGGAGGGTTTCATGAGACACTCGCTCCGCCATCCTGACCGTTACCCCGCTGCCTGAAGCACGAACTACCCGAGGAGGAGAATCTCATGGACCCTCTGTGGCGTTTTCTGGACGGCGGCCTGACCGGCAACGGCGCCTTCACTCCGCAAAGCACGGTCCTTTCGCTGCTGATCGCGTTTGTGCTGGGGCAGTTGCTGGCGTGGGTGTACTACGCCACGCACACCGGCCTGTCGTACTCGCGCTCGTTCGTCCAGTCGCTGATCCTGATGGTGGTGGTTGTCGCGCTGGTCATGGCCGTCATCGGCAACAGCATTGTCACGGCGTTCGGCCTGATGGGCGCCTTGGCGCTCGTGCGGTTTCGAAACGTCATCAAGGACACGCGTGACATCGCGTTCGTCTTCTGCGCCCTGGTCATCGGAATGGCGTCCGGCTCGCAACGGTATGCCGTGGCCGTCGTGGGGACCGTGGCCCTGGGCGCCATCGCGGTCTACCTTCACCTGACGGCGTTCGGCTCGCACGGCTCTTACAACGCGTTCCTGCGATTCCGCCTGGCGGACGCTCTCGGGCCGGATCATCCGGTGCCGGCCGTGCTTAAGCGATTCTGTGGGGCCTACGCCCTGATTTCCGTTCAGGACGGCGATCGGCCCGGAACGGCCGAATGCGCCTATCAACTCGTACTCCGGGACAGCAGCCGCAACGAGGCCCTGCTTGCGGAGCTGGGCCGCATTGCCGGCGTAACCGACATCAACCTGACAATGCAGGAAGAACTCCTCGAGGTCTAGCGAACATGGCCCAATCATACACATGGCAGGATCGCGGACTGTGGCGTTGGCGGCGACATGCGGCACCGGTTGCGGTTTGGCTGCTGGCGGTCGCAGTGATCGGAGGGTTGCTCGCACACCGGTCGTCGAACGGCGAACTCCAGGGCATCGCGGATGCCCGGCCGCGAGCCGTTTCCGCTGGCACCGACGGCCGGCTGCGACTCGTCCCGATCACGCTGTTTGAGCCTGTCGAGGAAGGGCAGACCCTGGCCGTGCTCGAGGATGATCGCATCCAGGCGTTGTTGGCCACTGCGGCTGCCGAGGCGGCCCGCCTGCGTGCGGAATTGACGGCTACGGAGGATCGCCTCGCTGTCGAGGCGGCCGCCCAGGAGGCCGACCGGATGGCGCGAACCCGGCAATATGCGCTCGATGTCGAAAGCAACCGGCTGCGTGAAATCGAGCTCCAGGTGACCCTTCAGACGGACCGGGTTCGGCTCGAGTACCTTCGACTGCAAAAGGACCTGCTGAACAGGCTGCGCGAGGAGCGGGCCGTGTCGGAGCTTCGCTTCCAGTCGGCCCACGCAGAGCACCAGGCGCTGGAGACGGGCATCGCCGAGAATGAGAAGGCCCTCGCCCAGGTGCGGCAGGACCTCGATGAGGCCCGTCGGCGGCAGGATGCCTTCGCCCGGCACCAGGCGGAGCCCCCTGCGATTGCCAAGGCCCTCGAACCGCTGCGGGCCGCGGTAAGTGTGCAGGAACGGCGGATCGCCGAACTGGCCGTCGAGCAGACGCTGCTGGTCATCCGAAGCCCCGTGGACGGCGTCGTCAGTCAGATCCTGCGGGGTGCGGGCGAGTCCGTGCGGATCGGAGAGCCGATCCTGATGGTCGCGGCCGCGCAGCCGTCGGCCGTCATCGCGTACGCGAACGCGGCGCAGAGGGACCGGTTTGAGGCCGGCTTGCCGGTGCGGCTGGCGGTGGTCCGCAACGGCATCGTCGAACTGTCCGCCGACTCGCAGGTTCTGGCGGTGGGGCCAGCGGCCGAAGAGATTCCTGCCCGCCTGTGGCGCAGTCCGACAGCGCCGGAATGGGGCTGGCCGATTCTGATCGCCGTTCCGCCGAGCCTGGAGATTGCCTGCGGCGAGGTCATCGGGGTCTCCCGGCCATGACCACGGGCGACGAGTTCAGAATCGTGTACCGCCCAAGCCGCCTCACGAACGGCGTGTGGCGTTGCTCGCTGCTCGTCCTGGCGGCAGCGGCGGGCTGCACCGTCGGTCCGGACTACCGGCCGCCTGAGGATCGTTTGCCGGAGCGATGGAGCGGGTCCGACGGCGGGATCACCACGACTCGTCCCGCGGAGGTCGCCCAGTGGTGGACCGTATTCGGCGACCCCACCCTGAACCGCCTGATCGAGCGGGCGGTGCGGTCGAATCTCGATCTGCGCATGGCGGCCGCACGACTTCGCGAAGCGCGTGCCCAGCGCGCGATCGCGGCCGCCGATCGGTGGCCGCAGGTGGGAATGGCCGGCTCCTTTGTCTACGAGGGGGAGAGTCTTAACCGCAGACGTGACAAGGGTACGGATTCGTGGGGGCGCCGGTTCCGCGACACGGCGGTGCAAGAGACGGCCAAGAGCGTCGTGGGCGGTTCGCTGGACCCGTCGAGCCTGGCCGAAGACGTCGCAGGGGAGATGCTCTCGGACGCCCTGACCCGACGACGTGAGAGGCAGCGCCCGCGGGACCAGGGCCTATTCGAGCTTGGCTTTGACGCAAGCTGGGAGCTTGACGTGTTCGGCGGCATCCGCCGCAGTGTAGAGGCCGCCGAGGCCGAAGCCGACGCCGCCGGCGACGACTATCGCGACGTACTCGTGATTCTTCTGGCCGAGGTGGCACGCAACTACGTCGAGGCCCGGGGCTTTCAGCAGCAACTAATGATCGCGCGGAACAACATCGAGACGCAGCAGGAGTCGCTTCGCCTGGCTCGTTCCCTCCGCGACGCCGGGGTGGGCGATGAGTTGGACGTCGCCCAGGCGCAGGCGCAGCTTGCCTCGACCCAATCCCGAGTCTTCGTCCTGGAAACGTCGTTTCGGCACTCGGTCCACTGGCTCAGTCTGCTCCTCGCGGAGTTTCCGGACGCCACGTTGGCGGAGTTGGCCGACGAGGCCCCGCTTCCGTCCGCGCCTCCGGAAATCCCGCTCGGGCTGCCGTCCGACCTGCTCCGCCGCCGGCCCGACATCCGCCGCAGCGAGCGCCTGCTGGCGGCCGCCACGGCGCGCATCGGGGTCGCAACGGCGGAGCTGTTTCCACGGTTCTCTCTCAACGGCTCGCTGGGCGTGCAGTCATTTGACGTGCGGCGCGTTCTGAACGGCCGGAGCCTGTTCTGGTCCGTGGG
>JAFGJQ010000002.1 GCA_016929015.1 Phycisphaerae bacterium
GATCCACGCCTCGATCGTGAACGCCCCGCCCGTCAGGTCCAGATCGTTCGCATCGGCGACCTCCACGTAGTCGCCCCCGCCGTCGAACGCGAGGTAGGTACGCCCCCCCGCGCCTCCGGCGACCGAACAGGCGGCGTGACCGCTGATGCCGCCATCCTCCGCGGTAATCACGTAGTTCCCGGGAATCACTCCCGCCGTGAACAATCCGGACCCGCTGATCGTCCCGCCGCTCGCCGACCAGGTCGGATCGATCGCAATCGAGTCGCCGTTCTGATCGAAACCGACGGCCGTGAACTGCTGCATCTCCCCTGCCGCAACCGCAGCCGAGGCCGGCAGCACCTCGATGCGCTCGAGGACGGGCTGCGGCGCACCGCCGTACTCGTAGGCGCCGCGATCCCAGAGGCCATCCGCCCCGCGGCGGTTTCCGAGAGGATCGTAGTTATAGAGCGAGGAGAGAAAGAGGCCCGCGGCGGTTGCCCCACGCAGCCTGAAATCCCGACTGCCGGACCCGATGAACGGATCCCCGGAGGCGACGACGTCGTGGGCCGCCGAGGAGTATTCTCCGTTCTGGAGGACGCTCGAGTAATACGTCTCGTAGTCGTGTCCGGTTCCAATGTAGCCGACACCGCTGCAGCCGTAATAGACGTTGTTGTAGGCAACGTTGTTCCCGGCGCTGTTCCAGAAGCGCACGCCCGCTTTCGTTGCCGCGATGCCGGCAAAGGTGTTGTTGTACACCGATACGTGGTGGATGCTCCCGTTCATGTTGTCCGCGATCGTACCGTGCCCGTTGCCGTGGATGAACCCGGGCGTCGCGTAGAACACGGTGCCGTGGATGTTCCAGTACGCCGAGTCCCCGCTCCCGCTGATGATCACTCCCGTTCCCTGAATGTCCTCGAACCAGGAGTACCGAACGGTCATGTTGGTCGTCTCGCGGGCCTGTATCGACTCGCTGTGGATGTCCGACGTCGATTTGTTCCGCGCCATGACGCAGTTGTCGATGGTCACGTTGTCGGCGCTGATGAAGTAGAAGTGCACTCCGTGCAGATCGTGCAGATAACAGTGCGAGAAGGTGAGGTTCCGGTTGTAGTAGAGCGCGGCGTAGACGCCGTGCCCTCGATAGTCCAGCGAGGGGCGATGCACGTTGACGTATCGCACCGTGATGTCGGTCACGGCGGACTGGATCCTGATCAGCAGGATCGGGCTGTCCGCTCCGGCGGAGTTGTAGACCTCGAATCCGTACTGACCCTGCCCCGAGCCGGTCTGGCCGTCGACCACGTAGTATCCCGTGGCGAAATCCAGGGCCGAAAACGTCGCCACGCCGTCGCCCCAGCTCGAGTTCCACCCGGTGTTCGTGCCGTGGTCGGCCGAGGTTGCCTTCTTGATGGTTATGAGCGACGATCCGGACTGCGAATCATTGAAGACGTACCCGGGATACGACCCGTCCGCGACGTAGTACGTGTGACCGCGCTGAAGCGACGCCGGCAGCGAGGACCATGCCTGCGACCACGAGCTTCCGTCTCCGCCCGAAGCCCCGGACCGAACGTAGTGCAACGTATCCGCCGCCTCCGCGGCAGCCCCGCCGACCGAGAACAGAACGAGAAGCCCCCCTACCCCCACTACCGATAGTTTCTGCATGACTCCGTTTACTCCACCTTACTGCCTATGCGCCTCGAAAAACGCGGCGTGGAGAACGGTCCACCACCACATCCCGGGTCCTCCGGGCGCGGATAGACCGCCGCCACGTTGCGTCGAATTGTCGGGTCCATGCGCCACCTACCCAGGACCCAGGACCCAGCCAGGTGCCTTCCGAACGAGGTAGCAGAGCAGCATGGTCCGAGTTTCTTCTGCTCCGGTGCACCCGACCGCGCCGCTGGCGTAAAGTCTGAAGGTGCTCGAGGTCAGGAGAAGGAAATCAGTGCCGATTCGAACCCATGCGTCGAATGAGGCCCGGCCCGTGTCGACTCGCCCGAGTCAGATCACGTGCCTCTCGATCGGAATGCCCACGTCCATTTCAGAAAGTCAAAAAGTTGATGATACGGGTCGCTCGCACCGTGTGCAAGAATCCTTAAAGTGTTGAAGCGAATTAATGGAAGGCCGGCGGCGTGCCGGAGAAAGGCGACGAATCGACGATTCACGAACCCTTAAACTTTTATCGCCGGTGACGTCAGGCGGGAACGGCGGCCGGCGGCGCAGTCAGAACCCGGGACGCCCTTTTTCGGTCAGAAAAGGGGGCGCCGCCGAGTTTTTCTTAAAATGCTGATTTTTCGGAATCCGGTGCTTGACTCTGCGCTTCATGATGCTATTATGTCGATAGCTTTAGTAGGAGTGGCAAGAAGGATGCTGTTGACGCAGAAGTGTCTCTACGCCGTGCGTGCGATATTCGAGATCGCGGCGCGTTTTCCGCGCGGTCCGGTCAAGATCGCTGACATCGCGCGTGCCCAGGCCATTCCGCAGCGATTCCTCGAGGCGATACTGACGCAGCTCAAACAGGCCGGCCTCGTGGAATCTCGGCGGGGTAAGCAGGGCGGCTACCTTCTGGCCCGCTCTCCCGCGACCGTGACCATTGGCGACATAATTCGCGTCATAGAAGGGGATATCGGGCCGGTGGAGTGTTTGAGCTCCGGCTCGGACAATCCCCCGTGCGCGCTGTACGGGCAGTGCGCCTTCTCGGAGCTCTGGGAGCGCGCTCGCGATTCGATGTCTCAGGTTTACGACGGCACCACCTTCCAGCACCTGCTCGAGCGCGAGCGGGAGAAAGCCGCACGGTATGTGCCTGTATACTCGATCTGAAGACCCTGGCGGGGATTTCGTGGCTTCGTCCCTGCGTGAGAAAACGAAAACAACACCGGTCTTGAACTGGACGTGGGAGAAGAGAAAAGAGGAGGGCGAAGGACTCTGAACTTCGTCCTCCCCTTCCTTTCTTCCTTTCCACGGTTTTGTCGCCGGCCGAGACGCTTCCCAGGCGTTCGGGCCGGCGTTTTTATGTGTTCACGGCCGGCGCCCGGGCCTGCCCGTTTTCTTGCCAGACCGCAGAGCCCGTGGATAATGTACGCCGGGCGTCGGACGTACCCTGTCCGGTTGCCAGGAAGCTTCTTTCCTTTCCGGAGACCTCGTCCCGGCGGTGAGTCGGACCGGGAGGTCTCCGTGGCAGGGGGAGAAAGGAGGAAACCAGTGAAAAAGACGGTCCGGGCGGCGGCGTTGTCGTTGGTAGTCCTCGCGGGCGGGCTTCGCGCTGACGAC
>JAFGJQ010000135.1 GCA_016929015.1 Phycisphaerae bacterium
CCGCACCCACCAGCCCCACAACCAACGCGCTGACCACGCTGCCCGCCACGTGAATGCCGAACAGCAGCACGCCCGCCGCCAACACCACCCCCATCTCCGGCAGGGTGAACAACAACCGCCCACCCACCATCGACAGCAGCATGTCTCGCCGTCGCATCGGAGAGGCCACCATCCACTTCAAGAGCTTGCGCACCCGCATGTCGACAATGACGAACCCGATGCCCCACAGGCCGCCGCCCATCAGGTTCATCCCCAGCAGCCCCGGCACCAGGAAGTCGATGTAACGCGACCCCGGCTCCGTCACCAGCCGGTCCTCCGCGGACACCGCATCCTTGCGTCCGGCCGCCCGCTGCAAGGCGTCATCCACCTGCGCCCGCGCGGTTACGCATTCCGGGCGGCTCGGGTCGTACCGGTACGTGTTCCCATCCGCGCTCGCCTCCACCACCAGTGATGTCTTGGCCAGGCGCAAGCGCTCCATCGCACGGGCCGGCTCACTGACGCGCACGTCGAAAAGCCCGCCCGGCGCCTCCTTCAACGCAGCCACAACGGCCGCGGAAGTCTCTGACCGCACCACGTCCACGGGGACCCGGTCCGGCGCCTTCGATCGGAACGCGATCCCCAGCCCGACGATCATCAGAATCGGAAACCCGTACGTCCAGAACACGACCTCCGGCTCGCGGTAGAACTGCCGCACCCGGCACAGGAACAACTCTTTGAGCGGATGATACGTCATCGGGGAATCAGGCCGTCGCCGCCTCCTTCGTCTGCGGCTCGTCGGCCGGGGTGTCTTCCGTCAGATGTCGCCCGGTCAGACTCACGAACACGTCCTCCAGGCTGACGTGCCGGGTGGTCAGGCGGCTCAGTTCGTAATTCCAGCGGTTCAACCGGCCCAGCAGCGCCGGCACCGCCACGTGCGGCTCCGACACGGTCAGGGCAAAACCGTCCCGATCTGCGCGGGCCGCCAGAACGGCCGGAATCGCATCCAGCCGGTCGATGCTCAGCGGCTCGGCGTGCCGATTCACCGCGAACTCGACCACGTGCTCGCCGCCCAGCCGGGCAATCAGGGCGGGCGGCGTGCCCAGGGCGATCACCCGGCCATGATCGACGATGGCCACCCGATCGCAGAGCCGCTCCGCTTCGTCCATGTAGTGCGTCGTGATGAGCGTCGTGCGCCCGTGGGCCTGGTGCTGCCGCACGATCTCCCAGATCTCCCGGCGTGAGCCCGGATCCAGCCCCGTGGTCGGCTCGTCCAGAAACAGCAACTCCGGATCGCCCACCAGCCCGCACGCCACAACCAGCCGCTGCCGCTGCCCGCCGGACAGGTTTTCCACGCGAGCAGTCCGCTTCTCCTGCAGGGAAACGGCCGTAATCACATCGTCCGGCTCGCGGCCCTGGTGATAGAAACTGCGGAAGAGTCGAACGGTTTCGATAGTGGTCAGCTTGTCGTTGAGGCGTGTTTCCTGGAGGGTGATACCCATTCGCTGGCGCAGCGCCATGTCCGCCCCCGCCCCCCAGCGCCGCCCCAGCACCTCCACCACACCCGCCGAGGGCTTCAGCAGCCCTTCCAGGATCTCCACCGTAGTGGTCTTGCCCGCCCCATTGGGCCCGAGCAGCCCGAAGCACTCCCCCGGGTGAACGTCCAGGTCCACGCCGCGCAGCGCCTCAACCGCCCGCCGCTTGCCCGCGTCGTACGTCTTCCACAGCCCCTGGCAGCAGATGACAGTCGGCCGCGATCCTTCCACGAGAGACTCCCCAAGCCGCTGTTCCCACACCCGGAAACCAGCCCCGCATTCTACCCCCGTGCCGCTGTTCTTGAACAGGGATCTCCGGCCGCCCTGCAAGTCCACCTTTTCACAAGCCGATTGACGCGAGTACCCGTCGGAGCGCCCAACCCGGAACCCCTTCCCGCGACAATCCTGCATAGCACCGAGCCGGGCGACCTTTCCAGCCCCCTCGACGCCGGCTACAATGCAGCGCCTCGCGCGGGCAGGGCTTACGACTCCGAAAGTCTCGCGGCAATTCAGACAGGAGTCGGAGCGACCTGAGCGACTCTGCCCGGCCGCGGAGAGCCCGCGCCGACAGGGAAATCTCATGATGATTCCGCTATCAAGCCAGCTGGAGCACGTACCCGGCCCGGACATTGTCATCAACTGCCCGGCCTGTGGGCATCGCAATGCAGCGGCGCAGACATTCGAGTCAACCGAGCGGGTCAGGCTGCTTTTCTTCATTCCCATTCTCCGGTTGCGGACTTCGGCGGTGCAGTGCACAGAATGCGAAGAGATGTTCGACTTGCGCGTTCCGCTAGCCCAGTTGAGTGGCAAGACACCGACCGAACTGGAGCCCCTGATTCGCTACCATGCATCGAAGCCCGGGAAGATCATGTCCGTCGTCGCGCTGTTGACGTGCCTTGTTCCGATTGTCGGCGTGGTCACGAGCGTGATCGCGATGGTTCTGGTGCGTGGAACCGTGCGTTGGCCGATCATGATCACCTGGGTGTCAATGATCCTGTCCATCGTCATCAGTCTTACAGTGGTCCTGATGATGCTCATCGGATAACCGCCATGGCATCCAGGACGATTCCAAACCCCGTGTACACCGTTTCGGCACAGCAATTGAGAATGCTCGGGCACCAGCCGGCCCCCGCGGGTCGCAAGCTGGGGAATTACAGAATCGCCCGGGACGAAGCCGGACGAGTCACGCTCAACAAATCCAAGACGTTGGTGCTGGTGCTGGGCATCGTGGGCATTCTGGCCCTGTTGACGGGTCTGGGCATAGCGGTGATGGTCGGCAAATCCGTTCTTGATGGTGAGCCACGTCTCCGTGCCATGAAGGGCATGATCATCTACCTGGGAATCGGCACGCTGTGCTCGTTGTGTGCCTGGAACGCACATACGATCGTCATCGATGCGCGCAACCGCTCTGTCGAGTTCCGGTATCTTCTGGGTCTGTATCGACGAATCGTTGATTCCGGGCAGGTTTCACACGTGCGATTGCAGATTGATGACCTGCCCGTACAGGGATACACCGTTGCGCTTGCACGGACTACCGGCAAGGAAATCGGTTTCGAGGCCAGGGGGCAAACGGGAAGGATCGGCGGGCGACGAACGGTTCAGTTCGCTTGCTGGCTAGCGTGTGCTCTGGGAATCGACCTGCGAGTCGACGGCGAACCGCGGGAATTCGACGAAGAGCTGGCCCTTCTGCTGGATGCCATGCAGGATTCCGCTGAGACGGACGATCCGTCACAAATGGACTGAGGGTCCGCCGGCAACGCGGCCGTCACCTGATCGTCCATGCTGGAACCTGCGGCCGGCTTCAGCCGGCCAGACAGTCCCCCCGGCTTCAGCCGGGAGAGCAGCGTGAACGGTGGTCAGGACAGGACGGATTCCCGACGAGCGGATCGAGCAGCATCACGCCAGCGGCCCAAGCCATCCATGCGTGATGAGAACACTGAGGATCAAGACACAAAGGTTGCCGAGACTGTGCAGCGCAAGTGGCAGAAGAATCGTGCCGCTCCTGAGAAAAGCCCACACCAGGAAGAAACCCGCAACGGCGTTGTCGGGCGACGGGTTCCCGTAGAAGACATGCAACAGGCTGAACAGCACGCCACATACGACGATACATCCAACCGGGCGGAGCAGTACCACACACGGGATACACACGACCAGTCGATAGATCGGCTCCTCAATCAATGGAGCCTGGATGCACATCCACACGAAGTACTCACCCGCCTTGGTCAGCGGAATCGAGTGCGAAGTCAGATGCCAGCCGGCAACGCGGTACGTCAGCACGGCCAGAGAAACCAGGATGCCCATCGCAAGCCCGATCAAGGCCGTTGCCTTGCACCAATAGAGCCACCCCTGAAGTGGCCGGAGGGTCAAGCCCAACGATGGCAGGTCCCACCGGGTCAGTTTTGCGTATAGCGCCAGTGCAATGACCGCCGGCAAACATCTCCACATGGGGTTCAGCCACGACGTGGAGAAGTGTATAAGGAGCCCGTCCGCAACCAGAGTGACGGCAGACACTGCGCTAGCGAGGGTCCGCGGACCGCGCGATTCAGACAGCCGTCTGCCAATTGGCGTTTTCATGGCGAGTTCCGTCTCTTCACCCGAGCCCTTTCCCTGCACGGACGCTTTCTCAACGGACTTGAGCTGCGCGGTCAGGCCCCCAACTTCGGCGTTTCACTAACCCATCCTCTTGTAGATGTAGAAGTCGGCAATCGATTCCTTTGTGCCGTCGCCGGTGAACGGATATCGATTGGGGATGTGACGCAGCAGCGTCCATTCGGTCTTGTTGATGTCCACCCAATCCGTAAACCGGCGATTCCTGACGTGCGGTGATTGACCGGCGTCATTTGTGTCGGTGTTGGAGGAGTAGATAATGACGTGGGCTGCGGAGGAATCGAACAACCTGCGCATATATCCGTCGAACACGGTGTCTTCCACGAGGTGAAAAACGACGTCAAGCGAGAGCGTCAGGTCAGCCGTCTGCCCGTCATACTCGCTGACCAGGTGAAACGTCTTGGTCGGGTCCTCGGCGAACAGGCTCTGACACATGGCCACCGCTCTGGGGCTGACGTCGTAGCCCGTGTAGCGAGGGTAATCCGCCAGGGCAAGCTGGTTGCCGTCGCCGCAGCCGTACTCGATGACCGTCTCGATGCGGTTCTCTCTCACGAAGTCGTTCAGGATCTCGGCCTTGAATTCCGCAAGCCGGCCGTATGAGCCGGAACCGGAGTCTCCGCCACCTTCGTATCGGTCGATCCAGTAGCGCTCCGAACTAAACAGCCCGCAAGCGCGCACGAGCCTGCGGTACAGGCGCTGGGCCCAGGGACCGATGACCGGCAGCTTATAGATCGCACGTCTCACGTCGCGTCGCGCTCCTGGCCGGACCGGTTTCCGAGGACAAAGACGGCATCCGGCCGGACGACCCCGTCCCATTCGTGCGGAGGCTCCATCCAACCCTTGTCCTTCCGCGACTCCGGAGCGATCCGCCGCTCATCCGGTAGACCCCCCGGGCCGGCGTGTTATACACCTTCCTTCCAACCTGTCCAGCAAACATCGGAATGCACAGTGGGGCGTTGATGGCGTCGGGGAATCCGCATCACGTCCAGGCTCCCGAAGGCGACGTTCTGTATGCCGTCGAACCCTGTCGGCAGGCGATGGAGCCAGGGTTCTTGATCGAAGGCCCGTAGGCAACTACACTCACGCGGAATCGGCTTCGCAAGCGCGACATGCCGAGCGTGCGTTGTGTGCCAGAGGAGCGGTGAAATCAGCAGGTTGCGGATCTGGCTGGATTGGCTCGCCACGTTCCCATCGCCCGCGCTGTCCGGAAGGGATGTGCAACGGCTTTGGCCGGAACGATGCCGGCCGCAAGCCCTCAACCACGCATCCGCATCGGCAGGCCGGCGCAGCCCTGCCGCTCGCCAGTCATCGTCCCCGGCGTTCTGAAGCGGGTGCAAGCTCATGGCTCGTTCTTTCGGTCGTCATTTCTTCGGTCCTGCACCGCACATCCCTCGTCTGCCGGAGCCAGAAATCCAACGGCAATACCCGTGGTACCGCTGGCGGATCATGGAAGCCACGTTCATCGGCTACGCCATGTTCTACCTGGTCCGCAACAACCTCTCCCCGGTCGCCAAGGAGGTCGAGACCGCCCTCGGATACAACCATGACATGATCGGCTCCATCCTGGCGGCCACCGCCCTTAGCTACGGGCTCGGCAAGTTCGTGATGGGCGCGTTGTCCGACCGGAGCAATCCGCGTGTGTTCATGGCCTGCGGGCTCCTGCTCACCGCCATCTGCAACTTCGTCTTCGGCTCCGTCGCGGAATACTGGATGCACCTGGTCCTCTGGACGCTCAACGGCTTCGTGCAGGGCATGGGCTGGCCGCCGTGCGGCCGGAGCATGGGGCACTGGTTCAGCGAGCGGGAGCGCGGCCTGACCTTCAGCATCTGGAACACCTCGCACAACGTCGGCGGCGGCGTCGCCGGGTTCCTGGCTGCCTGGGCAGCGGATCACAGCGAGGGCGTTGCCAATCACGTGGCCGACTGGGCAACCAGGCATGGCTGGGAGAGGATTGCGGACGCGGGCACCTGGGTGGCGGCACACTGGGGCGGCTGGCACTCCGCGTTTTTCTTCCCCGGCATTCTTGCGACCATCGGCGCCGCGTATCTGTTCTGGCGCTTGCGCGACACGCCGCAGTCGGTCGGCCTTCCTCCCATCGAAGAGTATAAGAGTGACTTCACCGAAGCGCAGCGACAGCAGGGACTTCACGAACGCGAGTTTTCCTTCCGGGAACGCGTGTTCCAGTACACCCTCGGCAACAAGTATGTCTGGCTGCTGGCGTTCGCCAATTTCTTCGCCTACATCGCCCGCTACTCCATGTTAGACTGGGGCCCGATGTACTTCCGGGAGGTCAAGGACGCCACGCTGCTCAAAGGCGGAATTGCCGTCCTGGTCATCGAGTTCGGGGGCATCCCCTCGACGATTCTGTTCGGGTGGTTCTCCGATCTCCTCGGCGGGCGCCGCGGCATGGTCTCCGTGCTCTGCATGGTGCCGATCCTGGCCGCCTTCACGGTCATCTGGTTGACGCCAGCGGGCTATTTCGGCCTGGACCTGGCCATGCTGGCCATCATCGGGTTCTGCATCTACCCGGTCATCAACCTCATTGTCATCCAGGCACTGGACCTGACGTCCAAGAAAGCCATCGGAACCGCCGCCGGCTTCATCGGGCTCTTCGGGTACATCGGCCGCGCGGCCGGCGGAAAAGGCTTCGGCTGGCTGCTCCGACACCTGCAGCCCACACTCGGCGTCTCGACCGCCTGGTCGGTCGTCATTGCGATCATCCTGGCATGCACCCTGCTGGGCATCATTCTGCTGGCCTTCACCTGGCGTCTGAAGCCGAAAGCGTAGGCGACGTCCATTGTCAGGGACGCTGCTCCTTGTACCAGGAGTAGCCGCCGACGAGGTTCACCGCGTCGTTGCGGCCGAGGCCGTGCAGGATCCGGGCGCCGACGTAGCCGCGCTCACCAACCTGGCAAAAGACCAGCAAAGGCCGATCCGTGGGCAGTTCATCCACGCGGGCGCGAAGATCGTCCAGCGGTATATGCAGCGCCCCGGGAATGCTGCCGCCGGCGTACTCCTCCGCCGTGCGCAGATCCACGAGTTGGTATCCCTGCGAAACAAATCGTTCCAGGTCTGCCGGGTCTGTCTGCTTCACCCGACCCGCCTGCTCGTTCTGAGCTACAAACGCGGCGATGTTCAGCGGGTCCTTCGCCGAGCCGTACGGCGGAGCATACGCCAGGTCTAACTCCGCCAAATCGTGGATTGTCCCCCCAAAATGCAGCGCCGCCGCGACAACGTCGATCCGGCGGTCCACGCCCTCACGCCCGACGATCTGCGCCCCCAGCAGCCGGCCATCCGCAGGATCGTACACGATCTTGATCCGCATCGGCGTGGCCCCGGGGTAGTACGATGCATGTTGGGCCCGGTAGATCGTAGCGTGCTTCGCCCCCAGCCCACAACGGGCGGCGGCCTTCATGCTGAACCCCGTGGACGCAACCGCCAGATCAAAGACCTTCACGATGGCCGTCCCGAACACGCGGGCCGCCGGACGCACCACGTCCGTCACCGCGATCTCGCCGGCCAGCCGCCCATGCTTATTGGCCGGCCCCGCCAGGGGAATCAGCGTCGGCTGCCCATTGACGCCATGGACGATCTCAATCGCATCGCCCGCGGCGAGAATGTCCGGATCGGACGTCTGCAGATACTCGTTCACGCGGATGCCACCGCGCTCTCCGACGGCCAGACCGGCCTCCACGGCCAATCGGCTGTTCGGCCGAACGCCGATGGACAGCAGCACCATGTCCGCTTCGATCCGCGAACCGTTCTGAAGCACGACGGCCCGGACGCGGCCGTCCGCAGTCTCCAGGGACTCCAGCCCGCTGCCCAGGTGCAGGCCCACGCCCTTCTCCCGAACATGACCGGCCACCACCGCCGCCATATCCGCATCCAGCGGCGCCATCACCTGGTTCAGCAGCTCCACCACGTCCACGTGCACGCCGCGATGCACCAGGGCCTCCGCCACCTCGAGCCCGATGAAGCCGGCACCGACGATCACCGCCGATCGGATCGTGTTCTTCGCAAGGTATTCGTAGATCGCGTCCGTGTCCTCCATGTTCCGCAGCACAAACACGTTCGTGGCGTCTGTGCCGGCAATCGGCGGGACCACAGCGTCCGCACCGGGGCAGAGGATCAGCTTGTCGTACGGCTGCTCGAACGGCTCGCCCGTGGCCAGGTTCGTGCCGCGCACGCGCTTCGCGGCACGGTCGATTGCTGTCACCTCGTGCCGAACGCGCACGTCGATCCGGAACCGGGCGTACAGCTTGTCCGGCGTCTGCACGAGCAACTTGTCACGATCCTCAATGATCCCGCCCACATAATACGGCAGGCCGCAGTTGGCGAAGGAAACGTAACCGCTCTTCTCGAAAATGGTGATTTCCGCCTGCTCATCCAGCCGGCGGGCCCGAGTGGCCACACTGGCCCCCGCGCCAACGCCGCCGACGATCACGATTCGACGACCCATGCTTGCCCCCTCATCCAGGGATTTGCGAAGTCCAGCAGCCCACAACTGCGGAGTATTGACGATTGCCCGGAAGTGTCAAGCTTGCGGTGGCATCCCTGCATTCCATCGCCTCCAAGACCCCACGCGCAGGCCCGGCCGCATGGGACATCGTCGCCCGACCGACCCAAGAACCTCCGACGAAGACCCGGTTGTGCCCTAAGTGTGGCGCAAAACCACCCTGTCGGGCGTTTCGACAGCGGTATCCCGACTGCATGTGTCGCAAGTTGTCGACACGGGTCCCGTTTTGGGTCGACCGACTTGCCGGGGCCCTGCGCACCCTGCCTATAGTCAGTCGTTCGGGCGGCGAATTCTTCAGCCTCCTACGCTCAGGAAAAGGCGCATCTATGCCCTGTGACGGCAATGCTTCATGCACAGACAATGGGCGAACAGCGGTCTGCCCCGACCCTGCAGACCTGAGCTTCCGCATCGCAACCCTGCGCGTCCTGGACGAGCAGGGCCGCGTGCAGCCCACCGCCGAGCCCGATGTCTCGGAAGCCGAGTTGGTGCGGCTCTACCGCGCGATGACGCTGGCCCGTGAGGCGGATCAGCGAATGCTCAAGCTGCAGCGACAGGGCCGGCTCGGCACGTTTCCGCTCTGCACCGGCCAGGAGGCCGCCGCCTGTGGTTCCGCCTTCGCGCTGCGGCCGGACGATTGGTACGCCGGAGGCTATCGCGACCTGGGCGCCCGGCTGCTGCGCGGCGAAAAGCTCGAAACATCTCTGCTGTACTGGGCCGGCTACGAAGAGGGGAACGTCAGCCCGGAGGCCGGACGCACGCTGCCCACCTCGGCCATCGTCGCGGCCCAGACGCTGCACGCCGTGGGAATTGCGTATGCCATGGAGTACCACGGGGAGCGGGCGGCCGTCCTCACGTCGCTGGGAGACGGCGGCACGTCCGAGGGGGACTTCCACGAAGCGATGAACTTCGCGAGTGTCTGGCAGGCGCCCGTAATCTTCCTCTGCGTCAACAACCAGTGGGCCATCTCCATGCCACGCAGCGGGCAGACACGGTCCCGCACCATCGCCCAGAAGGCAATTGCGTATGACATGCCCGGCGTTCTGGTTGACGGCAACGACGTGCTGGCGGTGTACCAGGCGACAAGAGAAGCGCTCGACCGGGCACGGGCCGGCGGCGGGCCGACGCTCATCGAGGCCGTCACATACCGCCTCATGATGCACACCACCGCCGACGACCCCGGCCGCTATCAATCGGAAAGCGAATTGCAGGAATGGTGGCGGCGCGACCCGCTGCCTCGGTTCCGTACGTACCTGGAGGACAAGGGGTTCTGGAACGCCGATCGACAGGCAAGCCTGGACGAGGAGATCAAGGCGGAAATCGACGCCGCCGTCCAGGCGCTCGAAAGCCGCGAAGGCCTGGCACCGGACGCGCAGTTCGAGCACGTATACGACACCCGTCACGCCCGACTGGAGGATCAACGGGCGGAGTTCCTGGCCAACCTCGCGCGGGAGTCTCACCATGCCTAAGATGACGATGGTGCAGGCGATCAACCGGGCCCTCGATCAGGAGATGGCCCGCGATGACCGCGTCCTCGTCCTGGGCCAGGACGTCGGGCGGCTCGGCGGCGTCTTCCGCGTCACGGAAGGGCTTTGGGACAAGTTCGGACCACAGCGCGTCGTAGACACGCCGCTCGCGGAGTCCGGCATCCTGGGAACATCCATCGGCATGGCCCTCGCCGGCCTGCGGCCCGTGGCGGAAATGCAGTTCTCCGGGTTCTCCTACCTGATGTTTCCGCAATTGGAGGGTCACGCCGCTCGGTTTCGAATGCGAACCCGCGGCCGCTGGACGGTCCCCCTGGTCGTACGCATGCCGTACGGCGCGGGCGTTCGCGCGCTGGAACACCATTCCGAGAGCAAAGAGGCAACCTATGCCCACGTCCCCGGCGTCAAGGTGGTCATCCCGTCCACCCCGCGGAACGCGCGAGCCCTGCTCGTCGCCGCCATCCGCGACCCGGACCCCGTCGTGTTCATGGAGCCCAAGCGGTCGTATCGGGCGTTTCGTGAAGACGTCCCGGAAGAAGACGAAATGCTCGAAATCGGCAAGGCCCACGTCGTCCGCGAAGGCACGGACCTGACCCTCATCTCCTGGGGCGCAATGATGCGGCCGGTACTCGAGGCCGCGCAGGACGTGCAGACCCGCCGCGGCGCGAGCATCGAGATCATCGATCTGCTGACCATCGCCCCCATGGACGACCAAACCATCTCCGACTCCGTCCGAAAGACGGGCCGGTGCGTGGTCGTGCAGGAAGCGTCCAAAACGCTGGGCATCGCTTCGGAGGTCATCGCCGTGATCAACGACAAGGCGTTGATGCACCTGGAGGCGCCCGTTCGGCGAGTGACCGGCTACGACGTGTCCCCGCCGTACTTCGCAAGAGAGAACGCATATATCCCCGGCCCCGGCCGGATCACCCGGGCCATCGAGGAAACACTGGACTTCTGACGGGACGCTGACGGCGGCGCGGAGAAAACCGTGTACGAGTTTCGACTGCCAGACCTGGGCGAAGGCATTCACGAGGGAGAGATCCTCCGCTGGCACGTGGCACCCGGCGACGTGGTGAGCGAAGACGATCCGCTTGTCGCCGTCGAGACGGACAAGGCCGCCGTCACAATCCCCTCGCCCCGGGCGGGACGAATCGTGTCCCTGGGTGCGGCCGTGGGCGACAGGGTCGGCGTCGGCGACGTGATCACGCTGATCGACGCGGCCGGCGCACACGCTCCGCCGGCCCGCACGGACAAGGCCGCCTCCGCAGAGCGAACCGCCACACCGTCCCGCACGGAGGCGGAGGCGATACGACGCCTGCCGGCCGCCGTCTGGGGTCGCGCCGTCGCGACGCCGGCCACCCGTCGACGCGCCCGCGAGATGAAGATCGACATCAACCAGGTGCCGCCCACCGGGGCGGATGGCCGGGTGACCCCGGACGACCTGACCCGCTTCGCCCGCGGCAACGGAGGCACGCAGAGGCCCGGCCAAGCCGATCGCCCCGCCGCCGCAGCCTCGCCGGCCGCAGGCACGGGCATCCCGTTCCTGGATATCGAGGAGCTGCCCGACTTCGAGCAGTGGGGACCGGTGGAGCGTGAGCCCCTACGCTCCATCCGGCGGAAAGTCGCACGCAAGATGACGACCTCCATGATCCTCGTGCCCCACGTGGCCCACATGGACGAGGCGGATGTCACCTTCCTGGAGGAGTTTCGCCTGCGCGAGCGGGAGAATCGCAAGGACCAGCCCGGCGGCCGACTCACGCTGCTGGCGTTCGTCGTCAAGGCGGTCAGCGCGGGCCTGCGGGCGGCCCCGTCCTTCAACGCCAGCCTCGACCCGTTCCGCGAAGAAATCGTCTACAAGAAGTACTACCACGTCGGCATCGCCGTGGACACGGGAAAGGGGCTGGTCGTACCGGTCATCCGCAACGCCGACCACAAAACGATTCTCGAAATCGCGCAGGACATCGAGTCCCTCGCCACTCGGGCCCGCGCGGGCACGCTCGACGTCGCCGATCTGCGCGGCGGAACGTTCACCATCACCAACGTCGGCCCGCTCGGCGGCACGGCCCTGATTCCCACCATCAACTACCCGGAAGTGGCGATCCTGGGCATGGGCCGCGTGCAGGAGAAGCCGGTGGTCCGGAACGGGCAGATCGTCATCCGCAAAATGCTGCCGCTGACCCTGGCCTTCGACCACCGCATCGCCGACGGGGCGGACGCTGCCCGGTTCGTCACGGAAATGGCCCGCCAGTTGGAAGACCCGACCCGATTGCTGCTGGTGGCCTAGAATCGTGCAGGCCGCAGCGGGTGTGGCCGCGTTGCCAAAATGGTCCGTTCGTGCGACCATGCCCCTTCGCGGGGCACACGGGCAGCGGACTTGGCCGGCAACCAGTGGAGAAGACTAACGGAGGACGTTCCGAGATGGTCATGGGCAATCTGCGACAGGAAGCGGAGGTGGCAGTCATCGGGGCCGGTCCCGGCGGGTACGTGGCGGCGCTGCGGGCGGCGGACCTTGGCAAGGAAGTCGTTCTCATCGAAGAGCGGGACAAGCTCGGCGGCGTCTGCCTCATCGAGGGCTGCATCCCGTCCAAGGCCCTCATCACCGCGGTGGAACTGGTCGAATCCGCCCGAAACGCCGAAAAGTTCGGCATCCGCTTTGGCGAAGCCTCGTTTGACCTGGCCGCCCTGCGGCAGTGGACGCAGTCCGTCATCGACGGGCTGACCGGAGGCATCGACGGCCTGCTGAAACGCCGCGGCGTGGAGGTCATCCGCGGCCGGGCGCGGTTCGCCAACAACCAGTCGCTGCTCATCGAGGGCTCGGACGTTTCCGCGGTGGATTTCCGCCATTGCATCATCGCGACCGGGTCGCGCATCAACGAACTGCCCGCCGCTTACAACCTGCCCGTCTGGTCGTCCGCCGAAGCCCTGACGCTGCCGGAGATCCCCAAGCGGCTGCTCGTCGTCGGCGGCGGCTACATCGGCCTGGAAATGGGCCTGGTCTACGCGGGCCTGGGCGCCAAGGTCACCATGGTCGAGTTCTTCCCCAAGCTGCTCATGGGCGCGGATCAGGACCTCGTCGACGTCATGCTTCGCTCCTGCAACCACCGGTTCGAGGCCGTTCGCACGGAATCCAAGGTCATCGGCGTCGAGAAGACCGCGCACGGCTTCGCCGCCACCATCGAGCACAACGGGCAGAAGACCAAGGAAGAGTTCGACCACGTCCTGGTCGCCATCGGCCGAAAGCCGAACACAGACGATCTGGGCCTGGATCACACGAAGATCTCACCCGATGAAAAGGGCATCATTGAAGTCAGCGCCGAAGGCCGGACCGTCGAACCCCACATCTACGCCATCGGCGACGTCACGCCCGGCCCCCAACTGGCGCATAAGGCCAGCCGCGAAGGCAAGGTCGTGGCGGAGGTCCTCGCCGGGGAACCGTCCGCCTTTGACAACCGCGCCATACCGGCCGTCGTCTTCACCGATCCGGAGATCGCCTGGACCGGCCTGACCGAGCAGGAGGCCAAACGGGAGGGCGTCAAGGTTGACGTGGGCAAATTCCCCCTCACCGCCCTGGGACGCGCCCGCACCATGGGCCGGACCGACGGCCTGGTCAAAGTCCTCGCCGATCCGCAGACCAAGCGCGTGCTGGGCGTCGGAATGGTCGGCCCACACGCCTCCGAGCTGATCGCCGAGGGCACGTTGGCCCTGGAGATGGGCGCGACCCTGGAAGACCTGATGGTCACCATCCATCCCCACCCGACGATATCCGAAGCGATCATGGAGGCGGCCGAAGTGGCGGCCGGCGCCGCCATCCACGTGGCCGCACCCAAAAAGTGAACCCGGCCCCGGACCGGCCTCGATTCTCGTACGACGACGACCTCATCGACGCGGCCCGCGCCGACGGGCACACGCGTGTCCGCGTGTATCGCCTTCAAAAAACCGTCGTCGTGCTCGGCTCCGGCAGCCGGCCGGAGGTTGAGCTCCATGAAAACGCATGCCGCGCCGACGACGTGCCGCTGCTTCAGCGGCGCGGCGGCGGGTGTGCCGTGGTCATCGATCCGGGCAACGTGATCGTTTCCGTTGTGGCCGCCGGGCTGCCGTTCGGCCGGCACCGCAGCCAGTTCGACCGGCTCTCCACGTGGCTAATCGAGGGTTTGGCTCGAGCGGGCGTCGAGAATGTTCGCCAAGCAGGCATCTCCGACCTGGTCTTGGGCGATCGCAAGATTGCCGGCTCCGCCATCTATCGCTCGAAAGACATGCTCTACTACTCCGCCAGCCTGCTGGTGACTGCCGACCTGGATCGCATCGCGCGATACCTCCGCCACCCGCCGCGCGAGCCGGACTATCGTGCCGGCCGTAATCACCTTGCCTTCCTCACCACGCTCGCCGCCGCCCTGCCCGGCCTGGCCGCTGCATCCGACCCCGAGTCCTTCGCCCAGGCCATCCGCCGAAACCTGCGACCTCCGACCCTCTGAGTCCGCCGGCCCAGCCCGCGTACCCACGTACCCAGGACAGGATCCCTGAATCCAGACCGCATTGGGGCCTTGCCGGCCTGCGCGGCCATACCACCCCCACCGGGCTCCACTTCCATCCCTCGCGTGGAATAGGGGGGGTTGCGAACGCGAGCCTCACCGCCTACAAATGCCCGTTGGGTTTGCTCCTTTCCGAGGAACGAACCCGTGGCGCCGGCTGCTTTTGTGGGACCGGCTGTCTCTGTGGAACCGGCTTTCCAGCCGGTCCAGGGAGTGCTTTTGTGCGACCGGCTTTCTCGCCCCGGCGAGTCGCCTGCGGAGACCAGCCGGTCC
>JAFGJQ010000136.1 GCA_016929015.1 Phycisphaerae bacterium
AGAGCCTTCACCCGATCTGCGGGCGGCCCCTTGTCTGCTGGGTGGTTGACGCGGCCCTGCGGGCCCGCACGCTGGATGCTGTGATGGTTGCCACCGATGATGAACGCATCGCGGCGGCCGTGAAGGAAATCGGCGCTCAAGCCGTGCTGACCCGTCCCGATCACCCCTCGGGGACCGATCGCGTGGCGGAGGCCGCCCGTCCGGAAGATGACGACATCGTGGTCAATATTCAGGGCGACGAGCCGCTGATGGATCCCGCGCTGATCGACCGGTTGGTTGTGTGCCTGGCCGCCGATCCGGATCTCGCGATGGCAACGGCCGTATGCCCCCTGAAGGATCTGCCGTCCCTTGAGGCCCGATCGGTCGTCAAGGTCGTTGTCGACGAGCGCGATCGCGCGCTCTACTTCTCGCGATTGCCGATTCCGTGCCCGCGTGACGGCGATCCCGACCTGGCGGCGGGAAACTACCTGCGCCACCTCGGGATCTACGCGTACCGCGGCGCTTTTCTGAAGCGCTTTGTGCGCACGCCTCCGTGTTGGACCGAGCGCACCGAGTCGCTGGAACAGCTCAGGGCACTGCACCTGGGCGCCGCGGTTGCCGTGGTACGCACCCCCGATGCCGGGGTGGGTGTGGACACGCCCGAAGATGTGCGGTATGTTGAGGCACAGATGCTGGAAAGGGGTATATGCGGGTCAGAAGCGTAACGATCGCGGATATTCATGTCGGTCCCGGTCACCCGCTTGTGTTTATCGCGGGACCTTGCGTTATCGAATCGCATCGCGCGTGTCTTTCGCTTGCGGGAAGACTTGCGGACTTGGCCGAGCGCCTTTCCGTTCCGCTGATTTTCAAGGCGTCGTTCGACAAGGCCAACCGCACTTCGCTGCAGTCGTTCCGCGGCCCCGGCCTCGAACGGGGGCTGGAGACACTGGCCGCCGTGCGCGCGCGCTACGGACTCCCCCTGTTGACGGACGTGCACACTGAGGACCAGGTCAGCAGTGCTTCCATGGTGGTGGATGTGCTTCAGATTCCCGCCTTTCTCTGCCGACAGACGGATCTGTTGCTGGCGGCCGCGGCGACGAACTGCGCGGTCAACGTCAAGAAGGGGCAGTTCCTTGCGCCGGAGGATATGCGGCACGTGGCGGAGAAGATTGCACACAGCGGCAATCGCCGCATTCTGCTGACGGAGCGGGGAAGTTCCTTTGGGTACCACCAACTGGTGGCCGACCTGCGCAGCCTGCCGATCATGCGGGGGCTTGGCTATCCGGTGGTGTTTGATGCAACCCACAGCGTGCAACGTCCCGGCGCGGGAGCGGGCCGAAGTGGGGGGGACGGACGGCTGGCGCCGGCGCTGGCCCGGGCTGCCGTCGCCGTCGGTTGTGATGCCGTTTTCATGGAGACTCACGCGAACCCCGTCAAGGCGCTGTCGGATGCCGAGAACGCCGTTTCGGTACGTCATCTCGAGGCGCTGTGGCGCAAACTGGTGGAGATTCATGAACTGGTGGCCTGAGACGTCTTGTGCCCTGGCTGTGTGCCATGCGGCGGTGCTCGTGATCTCGTGTTGCGTTCAGCCTTTGTACGGCGAGGCGCCGGCGGGGGAGGAACGTGACTGGGCGGCCGCCGAGACGCTATGGAACGAGGAGGATCCTTCCGCCTCGCCCATCGACAACCTGGCGTTGCCGCTGGAACACCACGAGAACGGGGCGGTGCGCACTTTGCTGCGTGCCGACCATGCGCTCGTCCCCCCACGTGGCCTGATCCGGGCCACCCGCGTGACAACGGAATGGTTCGACCAGGACCGGCGGCCGATGGGCGTGATCAAGGCCGACCGCTGCCTGTACGACCGGCAGCAGCAGCGTGGGGTCTGCCTCGGGTCGGTTCAGCTTGAACGCCAGGGACTGTCCATGCAGGGGAGCAATGTCCTGTGGATTTCCTCGGAGCAGCTTGTGAAGGTGTTTTCCGATGCCCAAGTCCGGTTCAACCGGAAGCGTATCGATGCGGAAGGACCCAATAAACCATGAAGATCGCTTCTTTTTTGCTGATTACGCTGGTCGCTACGGCTTTACGTGCCGTCGCCCAGGAAAACGAAGAGACCGTCATCACGTCCGATCGGCTGGAGTTTGACTACCGGGAGTTCGTTGTGCTCTTTGAGGGCAATGTCGATGTCCGCGATCCGGAGTTCGGCATGCAGGCCGACCGCATGTTCGTGTTTTTCGAGGGTACCAACGAAGTAAAGCAGGTGAAGGCCATGGGCAACGTCCGGGTTCAGAGCGCCGACCGGACGGCGACCTGCAACACGGCGGTATACCTGAGGGACAAAGGCCAGATCGTGATGACGGGCGACGCCGTTCTCCGGCGCCAGCGCGACCAGGTCAACGGCGATCAGATCACGATCTGGCTGGATGACCAGCGTGTGCTGTGCGTTCCAGGCCGCCTGGTCATCTACCCGGAGGCGATTCGGAGGAAGGAGACGGCACGTTGAGCGTGGCGGCGACGCCGGCGCTCGCCATGCCGGCTTCCCATGCCGGTACGGTCGAGCTCAGAGCGGTTGACCTGGTGAAATCCTACCGCGGGCGTAACGTGGTCAACGGGGTCAGCCTGGCGGTCCGTCGTGGCGAGATCGTCGGGTTGCTGGGGCCGAACGGCGCCGGGAAGA
>JAFGJQ010000137.1 GCA_016929015.1 Phycisphaerae bacterium
CGAGACTCGTGCCGCGGTCGACCAACAGGATTCTTATCGCCAAAACCGCCAGGGAGTATAGATCGCACGGGCTGCTCAGGAAAGGAACGACCTCGAATGGAACCTCGGCCATCGGGACGCCCTCCGCCGCGCGCAGGTCGCGAACCCGGTCGGCGGAAAAGCTGTGGGAGACCGTACGGAACCGGTATTCATCCCCCGCCAGCGCGGAATCCGCCGCCAGATGGGCGTGAAGGAACAGGGCGCCCGACTTCAAGCCCAGTTGCAGCAGGACAAGGTCGCTGCGGTCGAGTTCGATGCGTTCCCGCGTGGCGAGTGTGCCCTCGACGGTCACGGCGTCCCTGGAGTCCGTCATCACCTCGCGAATGCGCAGGGAAGCCCGTCCTCTGACCGACAGGGAAGTGGCCATAGGTCGGTAGATCGAGGTCTCCCCGATCAGGGGCGACACGAAGTATGTGAGGTCGGCCGTCTCGACGTTCATGGCCACCGCGTCGCCGGGCTCGATGAGCCGGGCACGCGCATTCCACAGGAAGGGCAGGGGGCTCCCGTCCCCATTCACATCCACGCGGAATGACTGCTCGCTGAGGTTCAGGAACGGCCGTTGCAGGGACCGGACGACGGAGTGCACGGCCGCGACGGCGCCGGACAATAGGCCGAGTTTCAGGTGAAACGCCTCAATCAGACGGCTGTACCTGCCCTGCGAATCCAGGAACAGCCTCCCCGGGTAGCTCGAAGTCCGCCCGTCGCCCTCCGGCAGGTCCCCATCGAGATCGATGCCCACCGTCGAGCGGCTCGGTCTGCGGCGCTTCGTCGAGCCGGCGAGCGCGTCGAGGTAGGTCTCCAGATCCGTGGGGTAGTGCCTTGTGACCAGCATCAGCCCAGCCGCCGGGTTGAAGGGGATCAGCCGCGCGCAATCCGGGCAGACTTCGGACAGAGGCGCTGTATGGCCGCTCGCCGGCGCCCCATCCGTCACAGGGATCAGGACCGGTTCGGCATCGGAGTCCTGAAGGTAGAGATAGCGATGCAGCGAACCCCCGTACGACGGCAGGCCGGAGCGTTGAAGAATCGCCTCGTCCCGACACAGCCGCCAGTGCGTCCCCGTTCGCCCGTCTTTCGGATGCACGGCGGACCGAGACGCGACGTCCAGAAACGTCGGGAGAGGATGGGCGGTCTCCCAGCCGCACAGGATCGCGTCCGCGGTGCCCATCTGCTCGAAGGCCCGCCACTGCCTCTGCCAGCGATCGTCGAGCATCGCGTTCGAAAGGAGCACCCGCCCGGCGAGCGACGTGTTCTGCAGTACGTCGGCGCCCTGGACCCGCAATTCGAGCCATTCGCGGATCGTTCCGGACTTGTCCGCGATGCAGCCCAGGAAGACCCGGCCGTCGAGCGTGCTCCGCAGGATCACCAGGCTCCCGCCGGGCGACTCCGGCTGCACCTTCACCAGAACGCACAGGCGCAGGCACGCATTCTGCTGGTCCTCCGATACAGGGACGATCACGTGCCCTTCGGGAACCATCAACCGTTTCTTACTCGTCTCGGCGGGCTGCACAGTACCAACACTCGGTCATATTGTCATGGTCCGGCGGTGCACGGGCGGCACACGCAGTGCTCTCGGAGATCACGATCAAACGTCTGTCCTTCGCGTCATCTTAGCGCGCGTCTTGGTGTTGTCAAGGCGAATCTCCGGGGATCAGCGGACCGGGAATCGCGCCGCCACCGGTGAATGATGAGGGCCATTATCGATTTTTGGGCTTGACAGCGGGCCGCCTGCCTGTACATTCATGTTGACTCGTGGTTTGGCGGCTCAAGAGAAACATCCTATCGGCGATCCGGATGAGAACGTGCGCCAACCGACCGGGATACCCACCGCCGCCAGTCATCCACGCAAACAGTCAGGAGGTGCCGAATCATGATGGTCAAATGCGACACGTGCGGCAACGTCTACGGCAGTCCGCCTCGATACGCCGGGGAAAAATGTCTGGTCGGCTATCGCGGGCAGCCCAAGTGCCAGGGCGAGTTGAAGCTCTTCGCCATCCCCACCTTCGTGAAATGCCCCGGCTGCGGCAATGTCTTCGGCAGCCCGCCCAAGCAGGTCGGTGACCTGTGTCCCATGGGCAACTGCGGCAGACCCCTGGTCGCCTATCGCCGTTAACCGATCATCACCGTGGGGCACCCGAGGACGATCGCACCACCGTGGACGGTGGAGTCGCCGATGCGGGCGGCGGGCATTCCGCCGATCAGCACGGTCATAGACCCCATGGCGATGGTATCGGGTGGGCCGACGCAGGTGGCCATATCCCCCACCCGGGCGGCCGGCATCCCGCCGATCAGCACCGTCGGGCACCCCGGCGGCAGAATCGGCCCTCCCACATGAGGCACCGGCGGCACCCCGGGCGTCACCATCGGACACGTATGCATATCACCAACGCGTGCGGCCGGAGGCATCGGACACCCCTTCTCAAGAGTGAGTCTATTCTTGTTTCTCAAAACGCGGCAGCGGGGTCCCGTCGAGTTGCACGATCGACAGTCCTCGTTCGAGCCGCCCGCAGATCAGCAGTGGCTGGCCGTTGCCGCGGAGGAACCCCGGCCGGATCGGCAGAAAGGTCCGGGCCAGGCCAAACGGCAGCTCCACCCGCTTGCCGTCATAGCCGTAGAAGTCCCACGTTCCCTGCTTGTCGCGGATCAGGGCGACGGCTTCGCCCCCGTCGCTGATGCCGATCGCGCAGTCCTCGATCGGCATTCCGGCGTGCCGTTCCAGCTCGCGCTGCGGGCCCAACGCGAATTCGTTCTTGGCCGAGATCGACCAGGACGCCAGCACGATCTTCTTCTCCTGCCCTTCGGCGCCGCTGACCAACAGCAGGGCTCCGTACAACTTCTCATTCAAATCGAACGCCGCGGCTCCACCGACGAGGACGCCCGGCCACTGATGCCATTTGTCCGGAATCGAGCCCTTCGCCGGGAAGCCCGGCCAGGGCCGCGTGCGCAGGGTGACCGTGTCGTTCTGCCACTGCGCGAAGGTCACCAGCCGATCGCCGTCGGTCCGGGCATGGCAATGGGCCCAGCCCGGCCCGGGACCCGCCACGACCGCCTGCTGGCGGACCGCCAGTCTCGTCTGCGTCAGCTCGACCGTTTGAAGCGTGAACTGCGACGCCTGCGTATAACACAGCAGCGCCCCGCCGTCGGTCCACGCCGCCTCGTCGGTCGGCGAGGCCTGGCCGTGCAGCGGGCCGAGGATCGTGGCCGGAGCCGCCGCCAGGCTGAGACGCTGAGGCTTGCAGATGCCCTGGAAGTCGTTGACGCAGAAGGCCACCAGGTCTCTTGCCTCGATCCACGCGACCCAGTGCGTGGTCAACACTTCGTCGCGGATCGGCGCGGCGAGCACCGGGCGGCAGGCGGCGGTACACTCGACGCCGAGGTTCCGGCTGATGACGGTCAGCCCGGGCTTCAGTTGGAGCGTGCTGCGCACCAGCGTGAACGGCTCGCGCGCCAGGTTCACCCAGACGCCGAACTTCGCTTCGCCCACGCCGCCGATCGCGTCGGCGAGGAACAGGCTCCGCGGCGTGGCCGACAGCACGTTGACCCGCACCGCCGGCGATTCGGCCTTCTGGGCCATGCCATAGGTCCAGATCGCACTGACATCGTACTCGCCCGGCTCCAGGTCTTCGACGATGTCCATAAGGTCGAACTGATCGTTGATCGCCGCCCCGGGCGCGATGCTGAGGGGGAAGGTCTCTGCGGTCTTCCCGCGAGGGGGTTTCCGGTGCCATCGCTCGACCCCCGTGCGGACGCGCAGGGTGTGCACGATGGGCACGCTCTCGTCCATCGACGACGTCCGCACGGACAGTTCCTGCGCGCCAGCGTTCCTGAGAGTCACGGCGAACGTCATGTCCTGCTGGTACAGCAGCGTGCTCTGCGCGGGGCTCAACTCCACACTCAATGTCATGGCGAGACCTTTCCGAGATTCCCGTCTCCAATGCAAACCGATCCTGCGTCGCCGTCAGGGCGTGGGGATGTTCCGGATATCCTTCCAGCCGCGAAGCGTCAGCGCACACCGTCCGCAGAAGTCGCCCTCGCAGGGCAGATACGTCATGACGCAGTATCCGTCGCCCGTCGTATCGTGTATCTTCCTCGAATCAGGGGTGTCGGAGGGATTGGGCGGGGCGTGCAGGTGGAACAGGCAGTGCCCCAGCTCGTGCAGGGCCAGGGACGAGTAGGAGTAATCGCTCAGCGTGGCGGCGGTGTTCTTGAGGCGTTTCAGCACGAGTTTTCCCGTGCCGTCCTTGCTCTGTCGCGTCGTCGTGGGATACTCATCCATGCCCAGGATCAGTACGCAGCAGCGGAATCCCATGCCGATCGACGCGTCGCCCATAAGGCACATGTGCCAGGCACTCGACTTGGGTATCTGGACGATCGAGAAACCCGGCGTGAACCCGCGATTGGCCAGATAGCTCATGAACGGGCGGATCACCTTGACGCCCAGCCAACTGTCGAACGCCTCCTTGGCCTTGTCGTTGACGAAGTACCAGCCGTTGGCGTCCAGCGGCACCTTCTTGTTATTCGGGACCGCGGCATTGTAGACGCCCGGCATCTTGAGCGGGAGCATCGCGTAGCAGTCGCTAAACGTCAACGTCGAATCGAAGAGCTGGTCCACGTCGATCTCGACCGTCTGGTAAGCGCCGCCGGGCGTCTGGTATCGCACACGGCGATTGGCCGCGGCGGCCTTCAGGAAGTTCTTGATCGACGTGACGGCGCTGGTCCACTTGGCCTCCCAGTCCTCCGTCGGCTCGGGCGGATTGGCGAACCAGTTGCCCCCCTGCCCGTCGAAATCCACCTCGCAGAACGAGCGGGCCACCTGCAGGATGAACCCGTCGTACGCATACTCCACGTTCGCATCGTCCTTGGCACGTCCCCGGGAGAAGTCCAGCTTTGCGTATCCGGCATCGGTCAGCGTCCACGCGTTATCGTACTCTCCTGTCTTGAGGAAGTTCCCCACGTGATCCTGGGTGGCCATCCCCACTTCGTATTTCATGTAGTCACCCGGACGA
>JAFGJQ010000138.1 GCA_016929015.1 Phycisphaerae bacterium
ACGGTGCGGCGCCGGTGCCCCCCTGCCCGCGCCGTCTTCACGGCGGAAGGAAGGGCGAGACACCGGTGCCGCACGACGGCAGCATTTCCGACGCACAGTTCCGTCTACTGTGGGCCGGTGAAAAACTCGCTCAGCAGGACGTAGTCGGCAAGGTCCACGTCCGCGTCACCGTCCGCGTCGGCGCACTCGCAGCCCGCGGCCACGCCGCCGCCTTCGCCGCTGTAACAGGCCTGCATGACCGCGAACTCGGCCAAGTCCAGGTCGCCGTCCGCATCGCAGGACCGCGGAATCGGCGTATACCGCAGGTTGTCAATGGTCAGCGAACCGTTGCTGCCCCAGGTATGCACGGCATCCTGCATCGTCAACGTGACGGCGCAGGCGTCCAGCCCCGACAGCAGCCCCGGCGTCGGACCGACGACCGTGTCGAAGTTCTCCGAAATCACCGTGCCCGTCGGATCGGTAATGGACAGGTTGTCGAAGTACACCGTCGTCCCGGTGCCCCAGTCCGGCGAGCGAGATCCCCAAACGATGATGGTCACCGTGTAGGTCGGAGACGTCGTGCTGAAACCGGATTCCGCGGTAAAGGTGTTCAGCGTTCCGCCCAGGGTGTGGTAGTTGCCGTCCACGGCCGAACTGTCTCGGGAAATCCGCTTGCCACCTTCATCCTCGAGGCGGATGGTGATCGCGCCCGGCGTTTCCCCGGCGCCCGGATCCCAGATGCCCTTGACGTCGACGGTGAAGGACACCTGGCTGAGATTGCTCATGTCGATCTCGACGAACGGCCAGGCCACGCCGACCCAGTAATACCCGGGGGGCGCGTCCAAGCCCTTGCCCGTGAACACGCCGCCGCCGCTGCCGCCGACGCCGCAGTCCGTGCATCCTTCCGCCGAGGCCGTCGCAATGAAGGCACCCCAACCGTAGCCGGCGAACGCCGTTTCCCCTTCGATTCCGGCGTCCCAGTTGTACGAGTGGTACCCCCATTCCGGGTAGAACTGGCCGCCCCGCGGTGCCCAGGTCGACGAACCGTCGGCCAGAAGCCCTCCGACGGACTGGAACGTGCCGTCCGCCGCCTCTGCAAACGTGACCCGGCCCGCCTCCTCCAGCTTGGGCGTGGGAGACGCGGACAGATACACGTCGTCAATCGTCAATACGCCGCCCCAGTTGCCGTCCCCCGGCGTCCCGAGCCCGATGAAGATGATCGCGACTCGGTAATCCAGGTTCGTGTCGATGTCGAACACGCCGTTGCCGTGGCCCGAGGCGCCGCTGGCGTTCGTGGTGGACAGCAGGCCCCCGACGCTTTGGTACGTGCCGTCGTACGTCTGCTGGAAGCCGATCCAGTCGCCTTCGGGGTCTTCCACCCTCAGGACGTACTGGGCCGGCGACTGCAGCCACGACGGGTTCCACGTGCCCTTGACGTTTGCCGTCAGGGTCACCTGGGAAAGGTCCGTCGACCCCAGGGCCTGGTTCCGCCACGCCGTGCCGGCGTACCAGTAACCCGTCGGCTTCGGCCAGACGTCCAGCACTTCGATCTGCATGCAGCCGCCGTCGTCGCCGTATCCGCCGGCCGTCAGCGCACGCGCCCAGACGCCGCCGCTGTTCGTGACGCTCGCGTTGACGGTCCCAAAGAAGACCTCGTTGTACTTGATCGCAGAGTGCCAATCCACGGCACTACCGCTGGCGTCACCGGGGCCGGCCAACTGCAGCGTACTGTCCGCGGTGATGTCCGCAAAATCCTCGTCCACGTTCGGGATGGCGGTGAAGCCCTGCAGACTCAGTGCATAGTGCCCGCCGACCGTGTTGCCCTTCACGTCCGCGGTGAGCGTCAGGAATCGGGGGTCAATGACGCTGGTCTCGGGGAGGTTCAGCCACAGCAACGAGCCGCCGAAGCTGCTGCCGTCCGGCCGATCATTGGTCAGCGTCAGGTTGTCCACCGTCAGCGTGCCGCCGGTGCCCCAGGCCGGACTCCGGTTCGGGTCGAACAGCACCATCACCGTGAGCGTTTCGGAATTCAGGTCAAACACGCCGTTGCTGGGCACGTCCAGCCAGTTCTTCTCGATGGCCTGATCCAGCGTACCGCCCAGCGTAACCCAGTTGCCGTCGGCCGGCGCTTGTGACTCGAACACGAGCCGGTTGCCGTTCTTGTCCTCGACGCGGAGCTGGTAGTGGCCATACACCTCGCCCGACCCCGTGTCCGCGTCGCCCTTGATGTCCGCGGTGAGGCTGTAGTCACTCAGGTCAAAGGCCGGGGGTCCGGAGACCACTTCGAAGGAAACGGTGTCGAACAGGGCGGCGCCGCCTTGGTCGGACGGCTTCACGAGCCGCAACGAGGCCCGCACGCTCACCGTGCCGGCGGGGGCCGTCGCCAAAACCGGCGTGTTGTCAATCCAGACGTCCAACGGGGACGTCCCGTCGAGAATCACCGCACTCTCGGAGGCGATGGGCTCCGCGTTGAGGCCGTCGTAGAACTCGATCCGCATCACGGCGTATTTGTCCGTGCCGGAAATCGAGTCACCCGTGATGTGCTTCGTCCAGCAATCCAGTTCCCACGTCTGACCCGGCTCGGCACGCAGCGTCTGGGCCACGCCCGACGAGTCCATCCCGGGCGCCCGGCCCCAGACCTTCAGGTACTGGCTCCCCTCGTGGGCCCCGGCGGAACTGCCGATCAACACGCTGGGATAGGAGCCGCTCGTGTCGGCCCACACGTCCCAGCCATAAATGACGTCCCACCCGCCCAGTTCAAACCCCGGGTTGATCAGAACGCCGGAACCACCGGGAAAACCGGCGATCGGCCAGGACAACCCGGCGTACCAGCTTCCGCCGTTGAGGATCACGTCGGTCACGTCGATCTGTCCGGCGCCGGTTCCGCCCACGCCGCCGGTGGTCAGCCCCTGGGCCGAGGCCTGCCCGTTGAGGATCGCCCCGCCGCGGGTCACGCAAAACGCGTGCTCCCCTTCGATGCCGGAGTCCCAACTGCTGGTCGATCCGGTCCGGTTGGGCGTGACGCCGTCCCCAACGAGGAACGCCCCGCCGCCGAAGCCGGTCACGCCGTTGAAATCCTCGTCCACCATGTTGAAAGACGCGAAGGTGAACGCGAGTTCACCGCCGCCCGTGCCGTCCACGCCGCCGGCGGGCAGGCCCTGGGCCGAAATCTGAACCCGAGCGAACCCCGTCGCCTCGCCGGCGGCCGACTCGCCCTCGATACCGTCATCCCAGTCAAAAAACGTGCCGAAGCCCAAACCGTCCCAGAAGATCCCGCCGCCCGTGCCCGTCACGGCGTCGAAATCCTCTTCCAGCAGTTGGGCCGTCGCCTGTCCGGCGCACACGAATCCCGCCAGAAGAATCGCCGTCGCTATTCGGAACTTCGCCTGCCTGTAACCAGCCGCCATGGTAATGGCTCCTTGCTTCTTTCGGTCCCCGATGGCCGCCGTACCGGGCGGCTGCCGAGGAGCGTTTCCTGTCTTTCCAGTTCTTTGTCGCTCCAATTCCCTCCGGCACGCGGAGAGCGAGTCATGCAAGCCGGCCCTCTGCGTTCCGGTTCACGCCTATCGTCTTCTCCTTCTCTTCCTCGTTCGAATGCCCAACGTCTCGATCGGCGGTTACTGCCCTTGCGTGCGCGGATTGTACGGTGACACGCGCACGCGAGGCGCATATCTGCTGGGAAGCTTGCGGCCCAGGTCGTTGTCGCTGGAGTACGCCGCCGCCCGAACCGTTTCTCCATGTCCGTCGGCAAACGCCACGTTCAGCCGACCCTTGGAGTGCCGCTTCGCCGGAATCCGCCACGGATGCGATTGCTGCGAGTTGCCCAGATACGGGCCGTTCAGATGCTCATAGCCGGTCAGCGCCGTGCTGTTAATCAGATTGGCGAACTGGTTCATCAACTGAGGATCCGCCGCCTCATCAAGGCTGCCCGGGCCCGTCTCGAAGAACAAACCGACCCGGCTCGGGTTGTGCACCTTGCCGATTTCTCCGCGCAGGCGCGCTCCGGAACCGGCGAAGCAATCGCTGGACGGACCGTACTGAACCCCTCCCTTGCACTCCTGCCAGCCGCCGCTGCTGCTCGATCGCGCGGCCCTCCAGCAACTCGGGAAGTAGTCGTAGTCTGCCCCGTCGCCTCCGGCAATGTCTTCGTTGATGCCGAAGCTGAGACGGCCCCAATAGGCCATCCGGTCGGTCGGGGACAGGGGTATCCGCGGATCGCCGTCGCCCACGAGGCCCTCGCCGTACATGCTTGGCTGGTGACGCGGGAAGAACGCGCTGGAGAGCCGCACCGCATCCGACGGACACGTCAGGATGTCCAGGTCTTCGTTCACGAACTTCTCGCGGGACTTGGCCTCGGGAAAGTTGACGGCCCGCACGCCCCAGTCCCAGTTGTTCCGGTAGCCCTTTGCGGTGGCCTGCGCCAGGGCCACGGGCCACGCCAGCAATTCCCCCCCGGAACCGTAGGCGAAGCGTTGACGCCCCGGATCGGCCGCCCTCACGTTCCCTGCCGAAGCGGATATCTGAACCCGCCCGTCATGGTCCGCGGCGAAGGACATGGCGACCTGTCCCACCCCCCGCATATGGGCCAGGCACTTGATCAGCTTGGCCTGCTCGCGAGCGTTTTGCAGAGACGGCAACAGAATCGAAAGCAACAAAGCGATGATGGAGACGACCACCAGCAGTTCGATCAGCGTGAAGGCGCACCGGCCTCCACGCACACCCCCCCGCGGAACGGCCTCTTGCCCGTCGCTTCGGTCCATTTGAATCGTAATCATGATTCCACCGGTTCCTGCCCGTTCCCCGAGCCATTGGATGTTGCCTGACCACGCATCGGCGCAGCCGCCTCCGCGCGGAGGTCGTCACTCGCTGCCCGATCGGTCCCTATGGCGACGGCACCGCCCGGGCGAAGCGGGGGCGGTCCGGTCGATTCATTCACTTCAAAGTAGCTCGGCAGCGTCTTGCGGAAACAACCCTTGACCGTTCCCTTCAGCAGCCGTGACAGCCCCAGGGCCGCCTCCATGCCCAGTTGAACCGCGTCCTGGCAAACCGCCGTCATGGTGGGGTGCACGCTGAACCGCATCTCCGAGTCGTCCACGCCCACCACCGACAGGTCCTCCGGAATCCGCACGCCCAAACGGTGCGCCTTGTTCACGCCGCCCACCGCCAGGACCTGGTCGCCGAAATAAATCGCCGTCGGAGGCTCGGATCGACGCATCAGCATCTCAATGATCGTCGCGCCGCCGGAGAGACTGGCCCGCTGCCGCAACACCAGTTCCTCGTCAACGCCCAGCCCCGCCTTCTCCATCGCCTGCTTGTAGCCCTCAAAGCGATCGAGATGATCGCAATCCGGCACGGCGTTCATGGCAAATGCAATCCGCCGGTGCCCCAGGCCGATCAGGTACTCGACCGCACGCACGCTGTCCGCTCGCGAGTCGCAGTCGATGAAGCTCACGTTCGGAGAGTCAAAACGCTCGCTGATCACCACTGCCGGAAATCCCTCGTCGGCAATCGTCTGGCAGATGTGCCGCGACTGCGCCGTGGTGCGCAGCAGCACGCCCCGCACTCCCATCCGCACAAAGAACTGCGTGTACGTTTCGCCCGTGGCCTTGTCGCGGTTCACGTTCAGCATCACGACGTTCAGCCGCGACTCGTCCAGGCCGCGGAGCACGCCCGCGACCAGGGCCGAGTCGTACACGCCGTTCAGCAGCGCCGAATCGTAGATGTTCGCCTGCCGCCCCACGTGCGCGTAGCCGATGTTCGTCGTCACGCGTCGGCCCATCGGCGCCACGTACCCTTCGCCGTTGACGACCGCCAGGACCTTCTCTCGCGTACGCGGTGTCACAACCGGATCGTTGTTCAACGCCCGAGAGACGGTGGCGATCGACACTCCGGCCCGTTTGGCGATGTCCCGTATCGATGCCATGAATCACTTCCTGCGTGAGCTGCGCCGACTTCTCCTTCCGCCGGCGCTCATGTTCCTGTAACAGTTTCTCCGCCGGGCAGACGAGGCCATCTGTCTGAGAACAAACCAGATCGCTCCGCTTGTCTTCCTCTGTTCTGCCGCCGGTGGGATCGGGATGGCGGTGCCGGGACCCGCATCCCACCCAACCGCAGACTCGCTCCTGTCGCCAAACCTGCCCGCACTCACGGATCGTCGAGACACGTCTCGACCCCGGCACGCGAAACGGCGGGCCGCCGGACCGGCGACCTTGTCTTCATCCGACACGGCGTCCGTGCCGTTTTCCCTTCTGTCGCCGCAGCATCGCCGCACTGCCGAACACCAGCAGCAAGGCCACCGACGGCTCCGGGACAATGAACTGATCCGCCACATCCGCGAGATAAGCCCCATACGCGCTGGGCATGCTCAAACTCGTGAGGACGGAGGTCAGATTGATGTCGCTGACGTCATCCTGGTAAATGTTCCCGTAGATGACCAGCGCCGCGAGCAACGTGCCGCGGTTGTTGGCGTGGTACAGATCGCCGGAGTGCAGATTGCTCCACCCGGTGCTCTCCCACGCATCGCCGACCGGCGCCACGAGCGACGTGCCCGCACCCGCCAGGGCATTGACGTCGCCGGTGGACAGGTTGTACCCGTCCCGCAGCTCCTGCTGCATCTGCGCCGGACCGCCCGGGAACGAGGGCGAAGCCCCCGTGTAAAACTCATGTCCGGGCGCACGTGCCCAGGTCTCGAAGCCGATGACCTTGGCAGCCGGACTGTGGGCCGCAACCGCCTGATACATGCTCACGAAATCGGCCCCGTGGGCGGCCAGATTGCCGATATGGGTCGGCCGCGTCGAGTAGTCCTGCAGGATCACGTAGTCCCACGTCTGCCCGGGCGCGATAGACGACGTGATGATGCCCGTGTTGGTGGCCAGGTGCTGACCCAGCGTCCAGCCGGACTGCGCCCCGCTGACCACGTTGGGGGTCGTCTGCCCGGCCGCCGTTGCGATGTCCTTCACGAGCGCATCCACGCTTCGCGTGCTTCCGCTGCCCATCGTGAAGCTGTTCCCGTAGAACAACAGGTTCAGCTTCGCGGCCTGGGCCGCCGTCGCCGGCAGAAGGACTGCCAGAAGGGCCACCGCGAGGACGACCCGGCCTGCCGGCACGAGGCCGCCCGCTCGATCCGCCTTTGCGTATGGAATCATGCTTAGCTCCACTTCCTGAGTGCTGCCGCAATGCGTAGCCCTGAAGGATCGTTGCATCCGGCAGCCGTGGCATCGCCTCGCGGCGTGCCGACGGCTGCCTCGCAACGTCCTAGCGACGGCGCAATGCCGCCACACCACCCAGCAGGAGCAGGCCCAGCGTCGCCGGTTCCGGCACGAAGTCCATCCGGATGGCGCCCAGGTAGTACATCCCGTAAGTGTTGGCGTTGTTCGGTCCCGGCGAAACGTTGATATCGATCTCGCCGGCCGCCGTCGGGCTGATGCCATCTATATGCACCACATTGCTCACGTTGCCCACGGGTTCCAGACACGCCATGCCGCTGTTGAGCCCGATGATGTCGTACTGGGCCTCGCGATGGTCAGACGAACCGAGACGCGACGCAAAAACCGTGAAGTTGTACGTCAACGAAGGGTCAAGCCCCGTCATCCGCAAGCCCGCCGTCGGCTGGGTCTGGTCATACCAGGGCTGCGTGCAGCCGTACAGGCTGTCGCGAGTGGCTGCCGGATCAAAGATCGCGGCCTCTCCGGTTGGCGACGTGGTACCATTGGGGTTGGCGGACGTCGTATAGAACGCATCGTAGACGTACATCCCGATGCCGGTCAGCGCTCCCGTGTCATCAACGGAGTCGGCGATCGGCTGCTGGTGCCAGTCGATGTTGTTGTAATTACCCGCCGTCGGATTTTCGACGGTGCCGAAGTCGTAAAACACGTTCACAGCCTGGGCCGGCAACGCCGCCGCCAACAGACCCGCCAACACGAGCACAATCATTCGTGAACTTGTCATCTTACCATCCTCCTCGAACGAGTGAGAGAGACTGCCGCCGGCCACTGCCCCACTTGGAGCAACCTCGATGACCGGTCGGAGAGAAGCCAGAATCAACTGCCATGACGGGGAACCCCGTGCAAATGAGTGGTAACAGTTACGGTAACTGTGTCACGACATGGATCATAACCAATCGGGTCGCCCCGCTGCAATAGCAGACCCCCGAGATTCCGCAAAAATCTTGCCCCAGAGGGTTCTCAGGACGCCCTGCTGGCGAGCCATGACTGTCCGACGCAGATCGATTCGGCCAGGTCGAATACTCCTAACTATATCTCGGACAAATGGTTATGCCAGCTCCTATGGGTGTGTTCCGGCAACGCGGATCGCCCGGCGAGATGCTGAACAGAGCGTACGTGACGACAGACGGCCACCAACGCATGCGTCCCCTCCGGGAGTCGGTGAAGGGGCCACGAAACACTGTAACACCGGCCCCCAAACATGCTGGACGGCAGCGGAACGTCGGAACTGGGAATCCCGCCTGGTGACCTTTGACCGGGTCCGGGGGCGTTCCTACACTGCCGCCGCGTTGAGGAGACCCGTCAACCCGTCCGCGAGGAATGAAAATGTCAAAGGCTGATCGGCTGCGTGGGCTCATCGGGCTCTCGTTGTTGCTTGTGGCGGCGCCGGCATCGGCAGCGTGGGAGCACATCGGACCGGTTGTGCAAGTCGAGTACGAGCCGGCAGCGGCAGTCTTTCGATGTCCGGATGCCGTCGTACGCGTGGAGGCGCTAAACGAACACGTGCTTCGCATCCGCATGACGCCGGGCGACACATTCGGCCGGGACTTCTCATGGGCGGTGACCGACGCCAAGCCGCGCGGAGAACTCAAGCGGCAGAACGTTGACGAAGGGAAGGGCTACGAAACATTCTCGACAGGCGCACTCGCCGTGCGGGTCCACACGCATCCGTTCCGCATGGAAGTCCTCGACACGGAGGAGCGCACCTTGCTCCGCGACGAGGCGGAGCGCGGCATGG
>JAFGJQ010000139.1 GCA_016929015.1 Phycisphaerae bacterium
ACCCCTTTCCGAGGGATTTCAACCAATTGTACGCCTCCGCCGGCGCGGAGTTGCACGAAACCGGTTGCGGTCCTACCCGATCCGCGGCTCGATCGCCCGATCCACATCCCGTCTTCGTTGTGCCCGGTGCACGATCGCCAGCACAAGGCCGATGGTCAGGCCGCCGAGATGCCCCAGGTAGGACACGCCGCCGAACCCGCGGAGCTGGGAATACACTCCCACAACCTGCATCAAAACGTACAACACGAGCGCCCACGCCGCTGCCATGTGAAACCACCGGAACAGGAGAAAGTAGCGGAACATGAAGCCCAGCCGCACCTTGGGAAACTGGATGGCGTAATAAGCGATCACGCTGCTGATGCCGGCGCTCGCCCCGACGCACGGAACGCCTGCATCCGGGCCGAAGACGCCCTGGGCCAGCATCCCCACCAGATGACCGCCGGCCAGCAGCCCCACGTACGCGCCGTGTCCAAGTCGATCCTCGACGTTGTCGCCGAAGATGATCAGGAAGTACATGTTGCCCAGAAGATGGAATACTCCCCCATGGAGGAAGAACGACGTCAGCAGAGTCACGCCACCGTCTCGCGCCCATTCCGCCGGGACGAATCCCCACCGTCGGAATACCTCGTCGCCCGTCGGTCCCTCCGCCAGGAAGATCGGCACCGTCGCCAAAACACACAAGGCCGCGACGGCCCACGTCACCCAGGGCCGCCGCGATACGCTCGGCGCGTCCAATTCGACCGGCAGACCGAGGATGGCCGGCAGCCATTGCCACGACTGCTCCGGCCCCTCGTCGAATCCTTCCTGCCGGGCCTGCTCGCCGATCTGCTTGACTCGGCATAGCGCGAGCTGTTCCCGGGCTTCCGGTGACATCGTCTCTTCAACCGGCGTCACTAGGGGTTTGGCTTCACGCGGCAGGGACTCGTGTTCGGATGCGTCGAACCAGATCAGTGTGCATCGGCTGCACACGTCCAGGGTCAGGGTCTGCCAGGCCGCTGGCATGGTCACTTCGGCCATCGGACGCGTGCAGAGCGGGCAGGGCCGTCCCCGCGGGCCCCTGTCGTCCCGGCACCTCTGCCAGAGGTCGCCCAGGAAGTGCCGCGAAGCTCCCGCCTTTCGCAGCACCGGCAGCGTCGCCGCTCGTCCCTGGCATTGCGGGCACACATAGACGTATCCGTGCGTCGTCTGCTTGCGGATCAGACGCTCAGAGCAGGTGGGGCATTGGTCCATGTCGTTCCCCCGACCGCGGATTCACCCAACTCCCATGTCACAGCCCGGCGACCGGCGTCACGGCGGATCAAGCTTCTTGACGAGAATCTCGGGCGCGCCGAGGGAATGGCCGGCCGGCAGTTCCTCCATGGCCCGGCCCCAGGAGAGGGCGGACTCGTCCAGACGCAGCATGCCCAGGCAACGAGCGGCCATGAACGGCAGAAACGGGGCCATGACGGTGGTGAGCGTTCGCACACCCTGGAGACACACGTTGATGGCCCGGCCACAGGCGTCCATGTCCGTCTTGCGTGTGCGGAAGGGGGCCGTGGTGTCGAAGTAGACGTTGCCCGCCCGGGCGAGGTCCATCATCTTCGCCAGTGCGGCCTTGAATCGGCATGCCTCCAGTTCGAGGGCCACGGCGTCGGCGGCGGTCTGCCGCGCGGCGAGAAACTCTTGGTCGATGGCTTCCCGGCCGGCGGGCGCAGGGACCTTGCCGTCGAAGTACTTGTGGGCGAAGGTCACGGTGCGGTTCACGAAGTTGCCCAGGACGTTGAGCAGCTCCGTGTTACGGCTGACGAAATCGGCGAACTCGAAGGCGGTGCGCGCCTGCTCCGGCGCGTTGGCCGTCAGGTAATAGCGCAGCGGGTCCGGATCGTAGTCCTGCAGATAGTCCTCAATCCATATGGCGGTCCCGCGTGACTTGCTCATCTTCTCCTCCTCCTTGCCGGGGAAGCGGAAGTTGAGAAAGGCGTTGGATACCACGTTGTGCGGCAACTGGAACTCGCCGCGCTCTCCCTGCACGGACGGACTATCATGCGTGGCCAACAGCATGGCGGGCCACGTGATCGCGTGGAAAACGATGTTGTCTTCACCGATGAAGTGGACGATTTTGCAGTCCGGATCCTTCCACCACCGGGCGTACTCCTCCGGGTCTCCACCGTGTTGCTGACACCAGGCCGCCGTGAAGGAGACGTACCCGATCGGCGCGTCGAACCAGACGTAGAGCACCTTTCCCCGTGCATCGGGGTCGTCGAGGGGCACGGGAACGCCCCAGGTCATGTCGCGAGTCATGGCGCGTTCGGGCAGGCCCTCCGACTCGATCCGGCCCAGGGACTGGTTGATGACAATGGGACGCCAGCAGGCGCCGGCGGCCGCGGTGTCGCGCTTGCTGCGCAGCCAGTCGGCAAGCCGGTCCTGAAGCTGATCCAGGCGCATGAACCAGTGCGTGGTATCCCGCGCCACGGGGGTGGAGCCGGTCATGAGGCTGACTGGATTGCGCAGTGCGGTCTGCTCCATGATGCGCCCGCAGGCTTCACACTGGTCGCCGAAGGCGTTGTCGCTCCCGCAGTCCGGGTGGGGGCAGGTGCCTCTCACGTACCGGTCGGGCAGAAACTGCTGCGCCTGCTCGTCAAAAAGCTGCTTCGTCGTGCGTTTCGTAAACAGGCCCTTCTCGTGGATGGTCAGGAAGAACTGCTGGCTGAGCCGCTCATGGGTCCGGACGAACTCCGGCTGGTGCGTGCCGCCGTACAAGTCAAATCGGATTCCCAGGCCCGCGAACGCGTTTTTCTGGGCCGCGTGGTATTTGGCCGTGAGTTCCTCGACGGGAATCCCCTCCTCCCGCGCGCTCTTCAACGCCGCGACCCCGTTGTCGTCGCTGCCGCAGATGTACCGCACCTCCGCTCCCGTGGCCCGCAGGTAGCGGACGTAGATATCGGACGGCAGGTAGGCCCCGGCGATGTGCCCGACGTGAAGACGGTTGTTGGAGTAGGGCAGGGCCCCCGTGACCAGGAATCTTCGTGCGGACATGGTGCTCCTTTGCTCGCCAGGGTGCCGTGTGCCGACCCGACCGCGGGCCGGAAGTCGCGACGATTGTAACGACCGCCGCGTGCAGGACAACCGGGCCGTGCCGCGAAGGCGGGACGGGGCCGGAACGTGCACCTGCGTATCGGACGTACGCGGGTTGATCATCCACGGAGCGTTTGCTCATGGTCGGACCCCGATCGAACGATCTAGATATGGGAAACCGGGGTGGTCCGTGCGCCGCTGCATCTGACCGGGCGCGGCGTGCTCTGGGGCCTTGTCCCGCGGTGGAGAGTCCGTATGCCGCTCCTGATCCGAGTGGACGAACTGCAGCCGGGCATGATGCTGGCCGAACCCTTCGTGTACCGCAGCCGCATCATGCTGGCGGCGGGCACGGAACTGGCGGCCCGCGACATCGAAGCACTGCAGAAGAAGTTCCCCAAGGCCACCGTCAAGATCGGCGATCCTCAACTCGACAATGCCGTGGAGTTCGAGGACGACTCCCACGAACGGCAAGTGGCCCAGACGGCCCAGGGCAGGATTGCCGAATGCATGTCGCAGGTCCAGGTGCGGTTCACCCAGCACACCACGCTGGAAGGCGTGAGCGTTTCCTCGATTCAGGAATCGGTGGCCGAGGTGATCCGCTATCTGCACGACAATCCGACGTCCGCCGCTCTGCTGAACAGCTTCATGAATTCGGACAACTACCTCAGCGAACATGCGGGCAACGTCTTCTTCCTCAGCATGATGCTGGGCAGCGCCGCGCAGAAGTACGTCTGCGAGGAACGCCAGCGCCAGTCGATCGCACGACAGCTCGAGCAGAAAGTCACCACCAGCCTGACGCCCCTCGGGCTTGGGGCCATGCTGATGGACGTGGGCATGATGCCGCTGGCCGACCTGTTCATCCAGGAGCGGCCGCTGACCCCGGACGACTGGCAGGCCCTGCGGGCGCACCCGGAAGCCGGTGCCAACATGCTGCCGGATGACTTCTCACCCACGGCCAAGATGATCGTCCGCACGCACCACGAGAACTTCAACGGAACGGGGTATCCCCAGGGCATCCCCGGCGAAAAGCTGCACGTGTTCACCCGCATCGTGCGAATCGCCGACGCCTTCGACGCCGCGACGGCCCAGCGGGTCTACCGGGAGGCCCGTAGCTCCGTGCGCGTTTTGTGGGACATGACGGTCGGGGAGTCACGGCACTTCTATGACCCCGTTCTGATCCGCTGCTTCGCGCGGCTCATCCAGCCGTTCCCCATCGGGGCGAAAATCCGCCTGATCGACGGACGGTACGCGGTCGTGGTCAAATACAACCGCGAGTTCCCGCTCGCTCCGCACGTGGTGATCGCCTTTGACAAGGGCAACCGTCGGCTGCCGAACCATGCCCTGGAGGGGCCCATGCTTCTGGGGGAGGACGAGTCCGTGCGGGCGCGATCGTTCCGCCGCGAAGACCTGTCCTTCATCTACGAAGAGCCGGACGAGTTCGTTCCCCGGTCACGCGTCGGCATCTGGCCGACGTTGTTTGAAGCGGCTTTTCCCTGACCGCTGCGCCTGGCGTCCTCTGCTTATGGCTCGTGCTGGCGAGTCCACCAGGTCTCGATGTCCTCGAAATCGTACTGCCCCACACGATCGCGAACGACGGCCAGAAGATCGCCGACCGCAAACGTCCGCTCCGGCTGCTTCAGCAGGCCCCATTCCCGCCCGGCCAGTTTGACGGTCAGGATGGTTCGCCCATCAGGACCATGGGTTCCGCGTACGGTCAGTTCCTCACCGGAAAGCAGCAGCTTGACGCCCAGTCGCGTGTACTCGACATGATCCGGCAGCACGGGTGCCGCATCAATGCCCACAAGCTGCTGCAGGGCCCGACGGATGACCTCCTTGTCGATCGTTCCGG
>JAFGJQ010000140.1 GCA_016929015.1 Phycisphaerae bacterium
GCTCGTGCACCGCACCCCGGCAAGCGAACGCGTGGTCTGGTATACCGATGGGACGCGTGGTTTCCGGGCAGCGTGGAAGGTCAGACAATGGAAAGGTAGTTCTTCCGGACAACCAAGCCGCTCGGAGGCAGACTATCGCGGCCAGGAACGTCTTTGAACCGGCCGAGGCTGCCGGGATCAGGCATCTTCCGCGAAAAGCCGTCACGCAACACAATACACCTGCACGGGCTGCAAGCCTGGAGACCTGTAACTCGGAAACTCGATGCCGGAAAGGCCCATCAACAGGCACATGCCTGGGGAGCAAAACTCATCTGATCCCTACAGGACCGGTGCGTTGGGGTGGGGCGGCGCAAACCCGGGGAATCGGGGGGCACCATACCTGTTTCTTGCGTTGCGGGGAAAGTCCCCGTACGATGAGCCGATGCCTCAGATCGCGCCCGGTCGTTCCGGGGACTCGCCCTCAGATATTGACGCAACGTGAATCCGGCATGGTGTCGCTCGGTTCCGTGCCGCCCGCCCGGCGGCCGAGGAGAACGCTTCGACATGGACGAGATTCGGCTTTCCGAGTACGGCCGGTCGTCGGTGGTGCCGTCGCCGGTGAACCGGATGATGACGGACTTTGCATCGGATTTTCGCGACGGGGTCGACATCAACCTGGGTGTCGGCTACGTGAACGAAGAGACCATCCCCGTCGACGCGATCCGGCAGGCGCTGGCCGAGGTGCTGCGACAGCCGCAGACGTATCGGCAGCCGTTGAACTACGGGGGCTCGGCCGGAACGAGCAATCTGATTGCGTCCATCCGGCGGTACCTGCTGGAGGCGGGCATCGGGCTGACGGAAGAGTTGCTTTCGCCGCGGCGGATCATCATCGGGCCGAACGGTGCGACCAGCCTGCTGGAATCCATGGCCTGCGTGCTGCCTGTGGGCATCGTCGTCACGTCCGATCCGATGTACTACATCTACACCGACCTGCTGGAGCGGCGCGGCTTTGGCCTGCTGGCGATCCCGGAAGATGACGACGGCATCCGCACGGACGTGCTCGAAGAGCAGCTTCGCGACCTCGGGCCGCGAGCGGCCGACGTTCAGGCGTTCTACGTCGTTACGGTGAACAACCCTTCTTGCGCGATTCTGTCCGATGCGCGTCGGCGCGAGTTGATTCGCATCGCGTGGGACCTCTCGCAGCGTCTGGGCCGCAAGGTGCCGGTCATTCTGGACCGGGCGTACGAAGACCTCGTGCACGATCCTGCGGTTGCCCGGCCGGTGTCCGGGTTGGCGTACGATCCCGCCGGCGTGGTTTTCGAGATCGGCACGCTGTCGAAGGTGCTGGCGCCGGGGCTGCGGATCGGGTACCTGGTGGGCAGCGACGGGCCGTTTCTGCAAGCGCTGATCCAGCGGACGTCGGATGCGGGGTTCAGTGCCGCGGTGGTCACGCAGGAGATTTCGAGCTGGCTGCTGGACCATCGCATCCGTGCGCAGCTCGAGAACGTGCGGGCCGGCTATCGCGAAAAGGCGATGGCCGTGCGCGGCTGGTTGAACGAGTACCTGGCGGACGACCTGGCGTGCATCCGCGGCGGGCAGGCCGGTTTCTACTTCTATCTGACGTTCCGGACGATCGAAACGCATGAGGGATCGCCGTTTTTCCGCTATCTCACGCGAACCACGGGTGCGGAAATCGTCGACGGCCCGTCGGGCGACCGCAAGCCCCGCGTGATGTACATTCCCGGCGAGTTCTGCGTTCACCCCCGCGGCAGCCTGGCCGATACCGGCCGGCGTCAGCTCCGCCTGTCGTACGGCTACGAAGGTCTCGATGCACTCCACAGCGCCATCCGGCTGATGAAAGAGGCCGCGGACTACGCCCAAACGGTCCGCTGACGTGGGCGGAGGGCGTCCAACCGGAAGACGGCCGATCCGCCGGGAGGACCAATGAGAAGACAGGCGTCATTGGAAGGAACGACGCTTGCCCCGGTGCCTTCTCGCCCGCCGTTGGGTTGGATGGGCGTGTTAACCCGCCTCCGTATATAGGGTTACGAGGAAGTCTATTCTGCGGCAGATTCGCGTCACTTGAACGCACGATCCTGGTCGATAACACTTGTAACGCACGCTAACTCTTGTTATGTTATCGTGCGATATACTTGTTATGGAGCGTGGCGTGGATACTCTGGCTCGGCAAACCGCGCGATACATCAGGGATACACTGGGCGTCGAGGTTGTGCCCGTGCCCTGGCGCGGCCGCGACCGTCTGGCGCCGATCCTCAAGGAGCGTTATCGCTTCGCAACGTTTCGGCTGCTGGAGACGGATTGTGTTCTGATGCTCGATTCCGATGAAGGGGAGCCTTCGCCGGCGACGGTTCGCAAGCATATGGACCTGGTGCGGCAGAAGAGCGAGGCCGTTATCGTCTACGTGCGTCCGCAGGTCGCGGCCTACAACCGCAAGCGGCTGATCGAGCAGAAGGTACCGCTCATCGTGCCCGGCAATCAGATGTACCTGCCGATGCTCGGACTCGACTTGCGTGAGCATTTCAGGCGGGCTCGTGTGAAGCCGCAGAAGCTCGGGCCCGCGCCCCAGGTGGTGGTGCTCCACGCCCTGTTGCATGAAGCGGGCGACTCGCTGACGCCGGTCGAACTCGCCCGACGGTTGGGGTACTCTGCCATGACCATGACTCGCGCCTTCGATGCGTTGGAGGCGGTCCAGCTTGGGGAAACGTCCAAGCACGGGCGCGAGCGATGTCTGCGGTTCGGAAGCGACCGCCGCGAGTTGTGGAAGAGGGCCGAGCCGCTTCTGCGAAGCCCCGTCACCAAGCGGCTGTTCATCCGTCGTGTTGCGCTCGGCTCGCGCGCAATGCTCGCCGGGGCGGCGGCACTTGCCCGCTACAGCATGTTGGCGCCGCCTGCGCATCCGATTCTCGCGATGGGTCGGGGGGACTGGAAAGCCGTTCGCACGCACCTCAAGATTGTCCAGGTGCCCGAGCCGGACACAGAAGCGCAGGAGATCGAGGTGTGGAGCTATGATCCGGCCCTGCTCGCCGACGGTGACCGTGTCGATCCGCTGTCACTGTACCTTTCGTTGCGCGACAGCCGCGATGAAAGGATCGAGTCCGCTCTGGAGGAGTTGACGAGGGCGTTTCCGTGGTAACCGGGCTGGATGTATTCCGTGCGCATTTCCGCGACTACACCGACCGCTACCTGCTGATGGGCGGGGCTGCCTGCGATTTGCTCATGAGTTCGGCCGGCGTGCCGTTCCGCGCAACCAAGGATCTCGACATCGTCCTGTGTGCGGAGGCGTTGGACGCGGCGTTCGTGCGCGCGTTTTGGGGGTTTGTGCGGGCAGGCGGATACGCGGTTCAGCAGAAGTCGACCGGGCGAAAGCAGTTCTATCGCTTCCAGAAACCCGCGACGCCCGGCTATCCGTTCATGCTCGAGCTTTTCTCACGTGTTCCCGACGCACTGGAGATCGCTCCGGGCAGTCACCTGACGCCGCTGCCGATGGAAGAGGAGGTTTCCAGTCTCTCCGCGATTCTCATGGACGACGACTACTATCGCTTTGTTTGCTCCGGGCGGACCGAGCGCGCCGACCTGCCGCTCGTGGGGGCCGAGCATCTGATTCCGCTGAAAGCCCACGCGTGGCTGGACCTGATGCGACGTAAGGAGCAAGGCGAGGCGGTTGACAGCAAGTCCATCAGGAAACACAAGAACGATGTCTTCCGGCTGTATCAGATCATCGACCCGGACGCCGATTTCGCAAGCCCCGAGAAGGTGAAGAACGACCTGCGCCAGTTCATCACGGCCGTAGCCGCCGAGGGGGTCGATCTTGCAGCGTTGGGTGTTCGTGCCGGCAGGCTTGACGACATCCTCAGGGAGATCGAGTCCTTGTACGGCCTCGTTTGACGACCCCGCGAGTGTGCATAGTATCGACCACTGCGAGGCAGGCGAATGTCCGATTCACCGCAACCACCATTGTCGATTTGTGCGAGACACGCAGCAGCACGTCAAATGGGCCGCTATCGCGGCGCGGGTGTGCGTGGACAAGGGTGGAAGATGCATGCGTGAGACAAGAGTACTGAGTCTGGTGTCCGTCTTTGGGGTGGGCGTTCTGTGGTTCGCCTGCGGCCTGGTCAGGCTGGAGCGGCTCCACGCACAGTCGCCGATCGGTTGGACATGGGAGCGAGGCCCGGAGTTCTGGGTCATCGCCGCAGTTGTGGTTGGCTTCGCCGCATTGGTCCGGTTTGTCCCGGAAACCCGTTCGACGCGCGGGCCCAATCGATGCAGGCACTGCGACTACGACCTGACGGGTAACGTGAGCGGTCGGTGCCCTGAGTGCGGTACAGAAATCAAGCGTGAATAGGCTCTTCTGAGTCTCCAGGAAACGGGAGACGCCATGGCCACTTGTCAGCCCACTTCGGCCACAGGTCGGGGCGGGCGATTGCTGTACGCGGATTGCGTCCGCGACAGGGGAGGCCGGTTCGTCCAACGGGCGTCCGGCTCGCTTGTGGTACCGGTTGAACGAGCCTGCCGTTCCCGCGCTACATCGCCGCCGTAACGGCCGCCAGGGCGGCGTCGTAATTCGGCTCGTGCGTGACTTCAGGCACGTATTCGGCGTGGACCACCTTGTTCTTGCGGTCGAGCACGAATACGGCCCTGGCCAGCAGGCCCAGCTCCTTGATCTGCACGCCGAAGGCCGGACCGAACGAGCGGTGCTTGTAGTCGCTGGCCGTGATGACTCGCTCGATCCCCTCGGCGCCGCAGAAGCGCTTCTGGGCAAACGGCAGGTCCATGCTGACGGTCAGCACGATCACATCGCTGGAGAGCTGCGTGGCCTTCTGGTTGAACGTCCGCGTCTGCGTGGCGCATAGGGGCGTATCCAGGCTCGGGACCACGCTGAGCACGCGGACCTTGCCGTGGTACGCGTCGCACCGCAGGTCCGACAGGTCGTTGGCCGTCAGCGTGAAATGCGGGGCCTCGCTGCCCACCTTGATCGCGGGGCCGATGAGGGTGAGAGGCTTGCCCTGGAACGTGATCACACCTTCTCTCTCGGTCATTGTTGTTCTCCGTGACACGAGGCTCGCCGGCCTCCTGAATCGGAGGATGCCGATTTCCGGCGAACACACCGGCGACCCGGACGACTCGCGCCGCCCGTTCCTGCCGTCGCATATTGTAGCCGCCCGGCACGGGCATGGGCAGCCTGTCCATCCCGTGTCGTCCGTCCCAGGCGATCCGGGCCGCAGGCTACTCCTCGACCAGTTCGTACAGCCCCTGGCCGACGTACTTGAGGCGACCGCGGCGGACCAGTTCGTCCCAGACCGCCTTGGGGTATTGCTGCGGCGGGACGATGGAGATGATTTCGGAGCGGCGACCGCTGCTCATCGGGCCGTGGCCGAGGGTTGACTCCGCATCCAGCCGCGTGAGCTTCAGTCGCTTCTTGAAGGCCTTCATCGCCTTGCGCAGTTCCTCTGATGACGAGCCGTCCGCCGGCGCCCCACCGTTCTGCGCGGGCGCCGGCGAGTCTTCAGACTGTGGGGGATCGGGGATCAACACGCACCTCCTGCTTCCGGATAGTCCACCGGCCGTCTCGTTCGGTCTCGGCCAGATCGCCATTCTATCGAACGTCACGCAATCCGCTAAGCGCCTGCATCGAGCGGCTCCCTGCGGAAGACTGCGTATCGAGTCCGGGTCCGCAACACGCCGGATCAGCAGCCGAGCGGATCCTGGTCGTCGCCCTTGCGCGTGGAAAAGCCCCGGCCGCCCAGGCAACCGGGGCTTTTCCTGGATTGCGATGAGAGGTTCTCTGCCTGTCGCTTAGCGACGACGCAGCACTGCCAGCCCGCCCAGGGCCAGCAGGGCCAGCGAAGCCGGCTCCGGCGTGGCGATCGCCTGGAAGTTGTCGATCCAGGCCACATCGCCGCCGGTGCCCGTGTCTGACTCGTGGGCAAAGTTGATGCCCCAGCCGGTCAGAGCCGTGATGTCGGTGATGTCCAGGCCATTGTCCACCATCACGCCGTCGTACCAGGAGTAGGCCTTCATCGCTACGAGGTCCCACTCCATGGTGACGTTGGCGTACCGGCCGTAGACCGTGGTGGCCGTTCCCGCGCCGGGGTTCCACCCGTGCGGCAGCGTTCCACCGATGTCCCACTGCAGGCCGTACGTCGGCGTGCCGGCGTCCCACAGCCACCACCACAGGTTCTGCGTCTTGTCCTGGGAGTTGAGCTGACGGTAGATGTCGTAGCTCACCACAAGATTGGTGTAGCCGGCCGCGATCAGGTCCGCCGGGATGAACGCGTGTTCCATGTACGACGCGTCCCCCTGCGTGTCGCCGACCTCCAGCCGGACGGCCTTTTCGCCCAGCACCGGATCCGGGGCTGTCACCACTTGTGGAGCGATCCCGCCACCCGTGGCGGTCGCCACCCAGCCGTCCTGCCCATCCAGACCGCCGAGCATGAACGACTCGAAACCGAGCGAATCATACCCTGCTGCCATCGCCACGCCGGCGGTGGCAAGTAAAACCACAGCACTCGTAAGAACCTTCATATTCCTACCTCCTCCAAGATGTGAAGAACCCCCCGTTGCCTCCCGCACCTCCCAGGGAGACGGGCCGGCTTCGGCACAACCAAGACACATCGCTGCTCGTGTCGGCGGCACAAAAAAAGAGACGGCCGGACCGCTGCCACGCGACCCGAAACCCTCTCTCTACCGGCCACCCCGATTCGACAAGGCCCCTGGAGCCTCGCCCCTATCCGGTGTTAATTATAAGCGATTCCCCGCATAGAAGCCAGCGACACTTGGTCCGCCGCGGCCGAAGAATTTCGAGCAGCCAAGCACCGACATTTATCGGGTGGCCGCATAGTGCATGCCACCGCGGGGTGCCCATGAACAGGCTGTAACCCTCTATCCCAAATTGGGTTACATGTCTGCGCTGATAGGAGACCTCATCCGGCACTCCAACCCTCGCCGATTCTCTTGCTGGCTTGCTTGAGCAGTGGTCCCGCACGAACTAGACTTCTGTTCACCCGATGCACCGCCGCGGTCGGGCTGGCGGCGGGCGGCGACCCAAGGTGATCATTCTGAGAGGACGAGCGATGCCTGAGGAGAATCCCCAGGGGATGGGAACGCGCTGCTTGCACGCTGGGCAGGCGACAGACCCGGCCACCCACGCGCGAGCCGTACCGATCTACGCAACGACCAGCTACCTGTTCGACGACACGGAACACGCTGCTAACCTGTTTGCTCTCAAGGAGTTCGGGAACATCTACAGCCGCATCCAGAACCCCACAAACGACGTGCTGGAGAAGCGTCTGGCAGCGTTGGACGGCGGGGTTGGGGGCTTGGCGGTCGCCAGTGGGCAGTCGGCCATCACCATTGCCATTCTGAACATCTGCCGGGCGGGGCAAAATTTCGTGTCGGCCACGAGCCTCTACGGCGGCACCTGGACGCTGTTCACCCAGACCTTCGCCAAGATGGGAATCGAGGTGCGGTTCTTTGATCCGGACCGGCCGGAGGACATCCGCAAGCTCGTGGATGCCAAGACCCGATGCGTGTACTTCGAGTCCCTGGGCAATCCCAAGAACGATGTGCCGGACTTCGCGGGCATTGCGAAGGTGGCGCACGACTGCGGGCTGCCGGTGATCTGTGACAACACGGTGATGACGCCGGTGCTGCTGAGGCCGTTCGAGCACGGCGTGGACATCAACGTGTACAGTTGCACGAAGTTCATCGGCGGGCACGGCCTGCACGTGGGCGGGTGCATCGTGGATTCGGGCCGGTTTGACTGGGTGGCCGAGCCGAGGAGGTGGCCGGAGTTCACGGAGCCGGATCCGTCGTACCACGGCTTGGTGTTTGCCGAGGCGCTCAAGCCCATCGGGAACATCGCCTACATCACGAAGTGCCGGACGCACGGTCTGCGGGACGTAGGGGCCTGCATGAGCCCCTTCGCGGCGTTTCTATTCCTGCAAGGGTTGGAAACGCTGCACCTGCGTATGCCTCGTCATTGCGAAAACGCGCAGCGCGTGGCGGAGCACCTGCAACGCCATCGCGCGGTGGAGTGGGTGAACTACCCGGGGCTGCCGGAGCATCCTCATCACGCCAGCGCGAAAAAGTACCTGCCGAACGGGTGCGGGGCCATTCTCGGGTTCGGCATTCGCGGCGGCGCGGAGGCCGGCAAACGGTTCATCAACGCGGTGAAGCTCATGTCGCACCTGGCGAACATCGGGGATGCCAAGACGCTGTGCATCCACCCGGCCAGCACCACACATTCGCAACTGACCGAGGCGGAGCAGCAGAAGACGGGCGCGGTGCCGGAGTACATCCGGTTATCCATCGGGCTGGAAGACGTGGAGGACATTCTCGCGGACATCGACCAGGCGCTGGCGGCTTCACAAGGATGATGGCCGGGCGAGACGGTGCACTCGGCTGCCGCTGAGCCGACCTGCGTTCCTTCGAGCGAGAATGTGAATCACGGATCGCGGTGCAGTCAAAGCAAGTGGTCCAGGTCGTCGAGGTCCTTCGGACGTCCAGCAGCTCGCTTGTTCGCCTTGAGGTCGTCGGCGTGGATGATGGGCACCGGGATGCCGTCCAGCACCGTGTTGATGCGACGAGCGTAGCACTCGTCGAAGACCACGCCTGATGCGGCGGTCTGGACTTCGATCCGGAGCGGCGGAACGCCCATGCGGAGGACTTTGCCGGGCTGCGTCAGCGCGTGAGCGATAGTCTGGGTGCTTTCGTCAAACCCAAAATCCTTGAGCGCTGCCAGCAGTCGTTGCGTGTTTTCGGCGGACACCGCAATCCACACGTCCAGGTCAGCCGTTGCCCTGGGATAGCCGTGATAGCTCACGGCGTATCCACCCACGAGCAGGTACCTAACCTGGTTCGCGTTCAACGACTGAAAGAACTCTCTGAAGTCGGGTGGTAGATGGGTCGTAGCCATAGATGATCTGTCGCATGAGCTCCACCGCTGCCAGACGCTCTTCGGGCGATCGGTGTGCCCAGTAGGTCTTCGCGTCGTCGGGACCCTGAAGGTCTCCCACGGAGATCGCCGTCTTGTCCATGCGGGCTGACGAAACAAGATCCATGCCGTCCAGCGTAGCCTTCGCCATCGGGTCGGTCAACCGGACACGGCGGAGTGGCGGGGGTTGCCAACCGTCTGCTCCATGACGATGATCCTCGCGAGGCGGCTCTTGCCGGGAGCCGCCGGGAAACAGAGCGACAATGACAACCGCCAACACCACGGGAGCAGAAGACCCGACGGCCTCCGTCGGACTCGTCCAGACGCAGACGGCCACGCTCTTTGCGCCGCCGGATTCGCTGCAACTGGAGTGCGGGCAGAACCTGGGGCCGATTGAGGTGGCATACGAGACGTACGGCCGACTCAGCGACGCTCGCGACAACGCCGTGCTGATCTGTCACGCGCTGACCGGCGACGCCCACGTGGCCGGCCGACACGCGCCGGACGATCGCAAGCCGGGCTGGTGGGACATCATGGTCGGGCCGGGCAAGGGAATCGACACCGACCGCTACTTCGTGATCTGCTCCAACGTATTGGGAGGCTGCAAGGGCACGACCGGGCCGTCCAGCGTCAACCCGCAGACCGGCCGGCCCTGGGGGTTAAGCTTCCCCGTCGTCACCATCGAAGACATGGTGAAAGTGCAGAAGCGGCTGATGGAGCACCTTGGCATCGAACGGCTTCTGGCGGTGGTCGGGGGTTCGATGGGGGGGATGCAGGTGCTGGAGTGGGCGGTTCGGTTTCCGGAGTGCGTCCGGGCCGCGGTCCCGATCGCCACGACGACCCGGTACGGAGCGCAGGCCATCGCGTTTGACGCCGTGGGGCGTAACGCCGTGCTGGCAGACCCGAACTTCGCGGACGGGCAGTATTACGGGGGGCCGGGGCCGGACCGGGGGCTCTCCATCGCGCGGATGGTGGGCCACATCACGTACCTGTCGGAAGAGGGCATGCACGCCAAGTTCGGGCGGCAGCTCCGCCATGCCGACAGCTATCGATACGACTTCAACAGCGAGTTCGCGGTGGAGACGTACCTGGACCACCAGGGGCAGGTCTTCGTGGACCGGTTCGATGCGAACAGCTACCTCTACATCACCAAGGCGACGGACTATTACGATCTGGCCGGGCGGTGCGGTTCGCTGGAACAGGCGTTCGCAAATGTGCGGGCGCGGTTCCTGGTAATCAGTTTTTCGAGCGACTGGCTGTTTCCGCCAAAGCAGTCGCGGCAGATCGTGGACGCGTTGCTGGCCAACGACCAGGACGTGTCGTACACGGAGGTGAACTCGCCGTACGGGCATGATGCGTTCCTGCTGGAGCCGGAGGTGCTGGGCCGGCTGTTGCGGGGGTTTCTGGCCGCTGCGGCCGGGGCACCGCTTCAGTCGGACGTTCCGGACGTGCAGCCGTATTGCCAGCAGCCGATCATCGACACGCCGTGGAAGCGGCTGCGTGTGGACTACGACGCCATCGAGAGCGTGATCGGCCACGGCAGTTCCGTGCTGGACCTGGGATGCGGGCGGGGCATTCTGCCGGGCCGGCTGATCGAGCGCAAGGCTGCGCGGTGTCTGGGCGTGGAGGTTCAACAGGACGCGATCTGCGAATGTGTGGACCGGGGCGTACCGGTTGTGGATCTGGACGTGCTTGCCGAGCTGGGCAGCTTCCGCGACAAATCGTACGATTGGGTGATCCTGTCCCAGACCCTGCAGATTCTGGCGAACCCGGAACGCGTGCTGCTGGAGATGTTCCGCATCGGACGCAACTGCATCGTGAGCTTTCCGAATTTCGCCCACTGGCGCACGCGGCTCCAGGTGCTCCTGACCGGCCAGACACCCGTGACGCCGCTGCTTCCGTTCCCGTGGTACAACACGCCCAACACGCACTTCGTTTCGCTGTGCGACTTCGAGGCATTCTGCCGGCAGCACGGTGCCTCCGTCGTCAAGCGCATCCCGCTGGTGGCCCGGCGTCGCCACCCCGTCCGTGTGTGGCCGAACCTGCTGGCCGAGGAGGCGATCTACGTCTTGCGGGCGCCGGCCGGAATCGTGGAGGGCGAATGACGAATTGCGAATGGCGAATTGAGAATTGCGAATGAGAGGGAATGTGGCGACCCCTGCGCGACGGCTGGGCTGTTGTTTTCAATCACACACGCGTTTCGCCAGAAGCTCCAGGGATGTCGAGTGCGCCTCCAGTGATGCGACCCCGCCCCTGCGTCATTCGTTGCGTGCTGGTTCGGATTCGTACGTGTTTCTTGTGGTGGGAGAATCCGCCGGCACAACTCTGTACCGGGTGATTACTCTCTTTGCACGCTGAAACTGAATGCCGTATTTCGCCGCAAAAGCGGCCTGAACCTCCTCCACGCCGGCGTTGTCATCGTTTGAGATTCGGAGTCCGCGTATTTCGTTCGACTACGCTCGGCCGGCTCATCTACTCACACGGGTTCAGACCTGTCACGTCGATGCGGTAGAGCTCGACGGTGGAGTCGTCCTCACGGATGGCGCCGCTGAGCCACTGGCAGCCGCGCTCGTACTCGTTGTCGTAACGGCTGACCATCACTTCGGAGGTCACCACGTGAAGCAGCGTGTTGTTCTCTGATGAGTAAATCCAGGCACTCTCCACGCTGTCCCTCTCCTGGCCGGGCCCCAGGCCGGTGCTGTACCATCCATCTTCAGTTACGGTGCCGGTGGCCGGCACCTCCTTGGTCACGTGCCACCAGATGACAACGTTTCCCGAACCGTTGTTCTTGAAGTGGATCTTGGCCAGGCATGCCACGTTGCCCGGACTGCCCTCGTAGCGGGGCGGATCCTCGGCGCTGACCTCAACCCAATCCCAGCCGTCGCAGGTCTGCGCGTCAAAGTCGCCGTCGCCGTCCGGATCGAGAGGATTGACCGGCTCTCCGTTGTCGTTGTCGTCGACGTTGTCATTCACGTTGTCGCTCGTGTTGTCATTCTCGTTGTCATTCGCATTCTGGTTGTCATTTGCGTTCGCATTGTCGTTGTCGTTTGCGTTTCCGTTGTCGGGCTCTTCCTGGTCGAGGTACTTCACGCCGAAGCTGTTGATGACGACGCGCGTCTGTCCGTCGTCCGACGAGACCTCCAGGCACAGGCTGAACACTCCCCACCGGATGAGGTTGAGCTTGGACGCGCCGAGCCGGAACATCGCCCGGACATCCACGGGCTGGCCGTTCTGATACATGACGGTCCGGCCGTTCTCCTGCCGCAACTCAAACTCCATCGCGAGCGACCCATTCGCGCAGGGGTCCTCTGACGTGCCCAGGGCCACATAGGCCCGGACCTGCGCGCGGGTGCCGTCTGTTGCGGCCTGACTGGCCGAGAAGGACTTCTGCCCCGAGCTTGCCAGCGAAAGAAGCTGCACGTCCTCCGCCTCCACGATGAAATCCGCATCCGCCGGCACGTCGGTCGGGGTTTCGCTGAAAAGCTGTACGGAAATCGCGTTGCGGACCGGCTCACCCGGCGTCGTGACGTCGAGCACACCCGCGTTGCCCAGCTCGACTGTGAAGGTCATTCCGACAATCTTGAATTCGACCTGCGCGCCGCCGTTACCCCCCGGCGAGACGTTCACCTGGCAGGCCGTCAACGCCAGCACTACTGCAAACACTGATGCCGCCAACACCACCACCCACGTGCGTGCATGCCTGGTTCTGTTCATCGTGGACGTCACCTCGAAAAAGAAAACCTGATCTGTCGCCGGCCATTGCCCGGCCGGTGGGCACATAGCCGCTTCTGCCGGATTCTACCGATGCGCGCAGTACGCCGCCACTGGCGGCGGAGTCGCCCTCGCGGACGGCTTTGCTGCATCGTGCGAGCCGCATCGGCACACCCGTTTGGAGATCATCATGGGATGGCGCCGGGAACGGACGTCGATCGGGCGTGCGGAGCGGATCCCCGCATTCGCGGCGAGACCTGGAAATCATCAAACCGAGCGTGCGTATCCACCACCCGCACGCCGACCATGCCTTGCTTGTAGTCGCCGTCCCGCGTGTCCACCTTCAGTTCCTCGTCGACAAACACTCGGATGCGGTCGTCAACCGCGTCGACCCGCAGCGTGTACCAGCGCCCCGGCTCGACGGGATGGTCGACCAGCGCTAACTCGTGCCAGTGTGTGCCGTCCGTTTTGCCCAGCACCACCTTCTTCGTGCCCGGGACGATGCCCGCGAAGTACCCCTTCTGCGCGTCGTACCCGACCGAAGGACGCCGCACGCGGAAGAGGATTCCGGCGTCCCGCCCGCCCTGCTCGATCCGGACCCGCGCCTGCACGGAGGAATCCGACCACTCCAGGCCGCGAACCAGGGCCTTCTCGCCCGTGCGGAAGTGATTGACCAACCCGCGTACGGGGTGGCCGCCCAGGCTGAGAGAGCCAGCGTCCACGCGGATGTAGCTCCCGAGTCCGAAGTACCGCCATCGGTCCCAGTTGCCGCCGTCGAAGGTCTCCGCGAAATCCCCGCCCGGACGGTTCGGCGGCTGGCCGGAGGGTGCCCGCAGGGGCCGGCCGGGCGGCACCGGCTCGCCGAAATCGGGGAAGCCGTCGTTTGTCCGGCGGAAGGGCTGCATGTTGACGACACGCTCCCACCCGTGCTTCGGCGAGACCTTCGAGTGATAGACGATCCACTCCTCCGCGCCGTCCGGCGACCTCACGAAGCACGCGTGCCCCACGCCGAAGACACGATCCGTGCCCTGGAAGACGGGACGGTCCGCCTTGGTCCAGCTTGCCGGGTCCAGCGGATGGGCATCGGCGGCCATGTGCAGCAGGCCGAGCTTGTACGTCGGCTCCCATGATCCGCTGCACGAGTAGATGATGCACACGCGATCGGCAGCGCGAAGGATCTGCGGGCCTTCATTCAAGCCGCGGCCCGCCGGCGTGCCGCCGACCCGTTCCCAATCATACGTGGCGTTGTCGCAAAGCCTGACGCGGTTGCCCGACACCGTCCAGGGGTTTTCCATCGGGGCGATGTAAAGGTATTGCACGTCCTCCGTTGCCGGCCAGCCGGACCACACCAGGTAGAGTCGATCGCCGATTTCCAGGGGTGTGGCGTCGATGGCCCAGCGGTTGTTCGTTCCGCCCGCCGCATCGTCGCCGGTGTACAGCATGTCCTTGTCCACATACGGGCCCTGCGGGTCGTCGGTGGCTGCCTCCAGCACGCCCATGCGGTGGTTTTCATTCCTGCCGTCGCTGGCGGCGTAGTAGATATACCA
>JAFGJQ010000141.1 GCA_016929015.1 Phycisphaerae bacterium
CCGGCGCCGCCGCCACGCACACCAGACCAATGACCACCGCCACCGCCATCGAGTATCGAGAGCCGTGAATCATTCCCCACTCCTCTCCTTACGGCCTGAGCCACCAACTCCGCGGCAATCCGCGCAACAAAAAAAGAGACAAACACCAACCACGTGGTGTTTCTCTCTCTGATCCTCCCGATCCATCCCAGCCGCCACCGTTATCAGTGCGGCTTCAAAGCATGCGGTGAATCCCGCAGGCGGGACTTCCCCCTTCCCGCTCCTTCCAGGCTGTACGCTACTCTAGCAGGTTGAGCCGGTCCGTTTCAAGAGCGCGGACACAAGTTAAGGAAACATTTAGACTTGCGGGCAGCCGCAGGTGTCGGGCCCACCCACCCCAGCGGCAGAACGTCCCGGCCTGATGACAGGTTGCCATGGACGGATGGAATATGCCTGCCTCTTTCACGCCATATTTCGCATCAACGCAAGTTCTGCTTTAATTCCGGTTCGACCGTGGGAGCGCCGCTCCTTTGACGCGATGTGCGGATTCCTGTTATATGATGTCCGGTGACGCCACGGATCGAGTCTGGGGCGTTTCGGCGCGGCGCGGCGCGGCCTCCCCTCCAGCGAATCAGTAAGCGAAAGGTCCAGACCCATGCACGGTTTGATGCAGTCAACGGCCATCCGGGCAAAGGATCGGGCTCGACACGAGACACGGTTCGCCGTGCTGCTGAGCCTCCTTCTGCCAGCGATGTCCGGGTTCGGGCAGGCGCCTCCCTCGGCCGAGCCGGCCACCACGCAACCCACGACGTCGCCGGCCCATCCGCCGATGCCCGATCTGAACGCGTTCACGTTCCGCACGACTTCCTCGGGACTGAAGATCTACGATTTCGCGCTGGGCGAAGGCGAAGACGTCACATCCAACGCGTTCATCGAGTTCCGGTTCAAGGCGTGGCTGGATGACGGCACCTGGTGGCGAGGCACGCCGGAGACCGGGCCCGGCGCCCCGCTTCCGGTCACGGGAACGCGGTTCGTGGGCTGGTCCGAAGGAGTCAGGGGGATGAAGCCGGGAGGACGGCGTCTGCTGGTCATCCCACCGGAATTGGCGTTCGGCGAAGGCGGGGCGCCGGGGATACCGGGAAACTCGACGATTGTCATGGACATCGAGCTCGTCCGCATCCTGGTGCAGATGACACCCACGAAGCCCGCCGATTTGACCCAGACGCCCACCGGCCTGAAGTACGCAGACCTGAAGGTCGGCGACGGACCGTCTCCCGGGCCGGATTCACAAGTCACGGTGCATTTCTCCGGATGGCTGGAGGACGGGACCGTGTTTGACTCGTCCGTGGTCCGCGGGGCGCCAAGTACCGTTCCGTTGAACCAGGTCATTGACGGCTGGCAGGAAGGGCTGCTCACCATGAAGGTCGGGGGCAAGCGTAAGCTGATCGTGCCGCCAAACCTGGGCTTCGGCGACCACGGGGCCACGCGAGTGCCGCCCAACTCCACATTGATCTACGAGGTGGAGTTGCTGGCCGTGCAGGGGCCCCCGGAACCCCGCCCGGTTCCGCCCACGGCAGACGATACGTCAAGACCGCCGGCACCGCCGAAGCCCGCCCCTCCCCGTCCCACACCCCGAGAAGGCGACGGCATGCCGGAGTTGCCCTGACCCGACGAACGGACCGCCGGCACGCCCTCGGTTCAACTCTGGGGCGGGGCAGCGGCGTTCGGTTGATCTCGCGCCGGCCCCGATCGGGAAGGCCGCCGTCGCGACCTGAACCCAAGGAGGTCCCATGCAACTCGTGACTCTGGACTGGGGCGTGGTGGTCGCGTTCTTTGCCCTGACGCTGACGGTGGGCCTGCTTGTGTCGCGTCGGGCCGGAAAGAACTCCGCGGAGTTCTTCCTGTCCGGACGGACCATGCCCTGGTGGCTCCTCGGTGCGTCGATGGTGGCGACGACGTTCTCCACCGACACCCCGAACCTGGTCACGGACATCGTGCGCCAGAACGGCGTGGCGGGGAACTGGGAGTGGTGGGCGTTTCTGCTGACGGGCATGCTCACGGTGTTCGTCTACGCAAAGCTGTGGCGGCGATCGGGCGTCACCACCGACATCGAGTTCTACGAGCTGCGTTATTCCGGAAACGCCGCCGCGTTTCTGCGCGGCTTTCGGGCCGTCTACCTGGGCGTGTTGCTGAATATCCTCATCATGGCCACCGTGTCGCTGGCCGCCATCAAGATCGGCCACGTGCTTCTGAACCTGACGCCGATCCAGACCATCCTGATCGCCTCCGTGGTCACGGTGATCTTCAGCGCGGCCGGCGGTTTTCGCGCGGTGATTCTGACGGACTTCGTGCTGTTCTTCCTGGCCATGGTCGGTTCGGTAACGGCCGCCGTGGTGGCCCTGAGGCTGAACACCGTGGGCGGGCTGGACGGACTGCTCGCTCAGGGCCGGCTGCCGGACGGCACGCTGTCGCTGGTGCCCATGTTCACGCGGCCCGACGGCTCCAGCAACCTGGACACGTTGATCAAGCTGCTGGTCATTCCCCTGGCCGTCCAGTGGTGGAGCGTATGGTATCCGGGCTCCGAACCGGGCGGCGGCGGGTACATCGCCCAGCGCATGCTGTCGGCAAAAAACGAGCGGCACGCCGTGGGGGCCACGCTGTTCTTCAACGCCGCGCATTACGCACTGCGCCCGTGGCCATGGATTCTGGTCGCCCTGTGCTCGCTAATCGTCTTCCCCCTGGATTCGCAGGTGGACCGCAAGGCGGCAGAGCAGGCGCTGGCATCCCCCGCGATGGCCGCCCACGTCGAACAATGGCAGGCGGCGCCCGACTCCGTGGATGGAGCGGCGCGGCAGGAGATCGAGCGACTGACAGCACAGTCCCGCGGTCTGACTTCGCTGCAGAAACAATACCCGGACATCCCGCTGAACAAGCTGGGACACGACCTGGCGTACCCCGCCATGCTTCGCTATCTGCCTGCCGGGCTGCTGGGGCTGGTGGTGGCCTCGCTGATCGCCGCCTACATGTCGACGATTTCGACGCACCTGAACTGGGGTTCCAGCTACCTGGTGAACGACGTATGGAAGCGCTTCGTACACCGGACGGCCGGCGACCGTGAGCAGGTGTGGGTGGGCCGAACAGCCACGGTGCTGATGATGGTGTGCGCAGGCGCGGTGGCCCTGTGTCTCCAGAACGCCAAGGAGGCGTTCGACATCCTCATCCTGATGGGCGCGGGCACGGGCTCGCTGTTCATCCTCCGCTGGTTCTGGTGGCGGGTGAATCCGTACAGCGAGATCACCGCAATGGTCGTGTCGTTCGGGGTTGCGCTGTACATGAAACTCTGGAGTCCCGAATGGATGGGGCTCTGGAAGCTCCCTCTCAGCGTCGGTATCACCACGCTTGCCTGGATTGTGGTCACGTTGGTGACGCCGGCATCGGACCCGAAGACCCTGCGGGCGTTCCACCGACTCACCCGACCCGGCGGACCCGGCTGGCAACGAGTCATCGCGCAGGCCCGACGGGACGGCGAAACGATCACCGGCCCCGAAGGCGGCCGCTCGAACCTGGCCGCCGGCATCCTCTGCATGTTTCTCGGCTGCGTTGCGGTATACAGCGCCCTGTTCGGCACCGGCTACTGGATCTACGGGAAGACCCTGCCGGCCACGGCTCTCTGCGCTGTGGCGGCGTTGGCCGTGGTTCTGCTGGTGAAGTTCTGGAAGACTGTGGGCAGGGCCTGACGGGAGCCGGGCCCCCCGGCCATGCGCCCGCAGGCGCAGACCGCTGGCCCATGCCCGTCACGCCGGGGCCGAGTCAGTCGCACAACTGCTCGATGTCGTCGATGTACACCGTGAACGGCCCGGCGCCGCCCGTCGTGGTGAACGCCAGGTGCTCCAGCGTTCCCTTGTTCGTGGCTGAACTCAGCACGCCGTCGCCCGTAAAGCCCAAAACCGGATCCGTGGCCGGGTCAAACACCAGAGTCTGCCAGACGCCGGGGTTCGCGGTGATCAGTTTGCCCACCGGCGTACTGGTCCCGATGATTCCGGTGGCGCCCACCCATTCGATCGTTCCGCTGGTGCCGCCGTACTGGCCGATGTCGGCCGTGGTGCCGGTCTCCCGGATGCCGAGACTGACCCGAAGCGACCCACTGTCAAGCCGCAGTCGAACGCGGACCGGCCGGTCCAGCCAGATGGTGGGGCTGGGAACGTTCGCGGCATTGTGCGTGGTGGCGCGCAGCCAGCGTTGCGCCGCCGTGTCCACGAACTGCCACTGGAGCATGTAAGCTTTAAGGCCGCCGTTGGGCGTCACCTCGTCCGTCACCTCGTTCACATCCGGCGTGGCGGCCAAATGCTCAACCGTGGAGCCGGAAAAACGCGGATGGATGAAGACGACTTCCGTACCGTTGGCGTATCCCTCGAAATCGCTGATGAGGCAGGTCGCCGGGTCGCCGGCCAGCACCCGCATGAAGATCTGGCAGTCTGCCATGTCGACGTCCATGTCTCCGTCCAGGTCCGGGCTGTAGTTCGCAAGGCACGTATGGGCGGGTGAAAGTGACTGGCCCGGCCCGGACACGCCCAGGCAGATCGAAAGCATGGTATAGTCGTCCAGGTCAATGTCCCCGTCGCGATCGACGTCGCCCAGGGCCGGCTCGCAGTTGGCGAATCGCTGCTCCAGTTCGTCCCACAGCTCCGTGCGGGCACCGTCATATCCCAGCGCCCACATGCCCACGCCCTGCAACTCATGATCCTGCGCGAGCTGGTACTTCAGGCCCAGGCTCTCCGCGTTGTCGAACCACACCTGGTGCCAGGTGGAGCCGTCATTCCAGCGATACCACGGCGTCTGCGAGACCGAGTCCCAGAGCAGGCCGTACGTCGCCGAGTTGGGCTCGTCGTTCGTGAATCGGGTGGATGCAATGAAGTCGATAACCGAAGAGCGGGCGTCAGACGTGGTCGTCGTCCAGTGGTGGCCGTAGTACGGCAGGCCCAGGATCAGCTTCTCCGGGTTGTTCTGCGTGACGGTACCGTACTGCGTCAGCACGGTGTTGGTGATGTTGTACGTGCCGCCCGTCAGCGGAGAATTGGGGCCGGTGCTGCCGCTCCAGCTCCCCCAGAACGCGTAGCCCATGATGAAAATGCCGTCGCAACTGGCCGCCAGGCCCGGCAGATCCCACCCGCCGTAGTTCACGGCGGGGCCGGCGAAGGTGACTTCGCAGCCCGGGATTTCGCTGTGCAAGTATGTGGTGAGCTCGGCCATGAAGGAGTTGACGTAGTTCCGCCAGGTGCCGGTGCCCTCGAAATCAATGTTCACCCCGTCCGCCCCGCCCAGAAGAATCTGGTTGCGGATGTTGACGAAGAAGGTGTTCTTGTAGGCCGGGGTGGAGACCAACGTCAGCAGGGAGGAGCTGTCGAAATTGGTCACCACCAGGATGACCTTTACGCCGTTGGCGTGCGCGGTGTTGATCAGGCTGGTCCAGGGCCAGCCGTGCGTGTTGCCGATCGAACCGTCGGCGTTTACGCCCACGGAAAAGCACGCGATGTGGGAAAGCAGGTCCCAGCGCAGATACGTCGAACTCTCCCAGTACGGCAGATACCCGAAAACCGTCGCGCAGAGGTTGCTCCGCAGGGCCCGGGGCCGAAGCGGAAGGATGGGCTCGTCGCCGGCCCCCAGCAGGTCCGGCGAGGTCGGCGCATCCCGGTGGGCCTCCCATTCAAGCTGATGGAGACCGATCGGCTCCTCCATCTGGGCACGCACAGGGACCGCCACCAGGGCCAGAACGAACAGCGCAGAAATCAACCTCATCAGAGCACTCGCTCCTTTCCCATGCGGGTTGGACGTTGGATTGTCCCAGCGCATTCGCGCGGAAGGTGGGTCCCCCCTCTGCTTCTATTGTATCCGCACGAGCACCGCCCTCCAAATGGGTTTCCGGACCCCTTCGCTCCGATAATCGGTTGGGTCTGTCAATCGGACCCGCACAGACCACAACCTCCAACGCGGATTATGCACACGGAAGGTGAGAACCCGGCGATGCCTCGCCCCATCAGACGGCAGGCCGCCCGTAGTGGATCACGACGCCGACACGGCCGCCGCCGCCTCAGAGTTGCCGCACTCCGCCCTCGTCACGCTGTCCGAAGGCCCACGCGCAGCTCGCTCCGCCAGCAGAAGCCAGCCGGCCATTAGCAGCGGTGAAAGCTGTACGCGCAACATCGCACCGGCCGGCCCGCCCAGGGCCAGCCACGCAAAGCCCAGCGCCGCGATGGCAAGAAACGCGGACCGGCACCGCGCCTCGCCTGCCGCAGCCCACAACACCACCGGCAGAACGGCCAGCAGCATATCGTAGTGGAACAGGTGCGGGCTGGTCAGCAGCGTCGCCATGATCAGGGCGGACAACCGCAACGCGAACGCGGGCGAACCCGGACGCCACGGCCCGCGCCAGACCCGCACCAGCACCGCCAGCGATGCCAGACAGGCCACAACGGCCGCGGCCGTCATCCAGGCGGACGGGTACCACTCGCCTCCCAGCATCGCGAAGAACCCGCGCCAGGAATGCTGCTTCCACACGTCAAAGCCGTCCACATGCATCAGCCGCGCGATCTCGCCGCTGAAGGCCAGATACGCGTGGAGCGAATCGAACCCTGTCGTCAGCACGGTCAACCCCAGCGTCAGCCCGCCGCCCAGGGCAACACCGCCGAGGGCCCGCCACCGCCGCTTCCACAGCAACAGGCCGGCCGGCACCAGCAGCAACTGGAACTTGAAACCCAGCAACGACAGAACCAGACCGGCCCACCCGTCGCGACCCTTCATCAGCAGCGTGCAGAAGCCGGTCAGCACCAACAACGAGAAAAAGCTGTTCTGCCCGCCCGCCAGAGCGGCAAACCAAGCCGGCATACAGACGGCCAGCAGCACGGCCGTTCTCCACGCATCCGGCGGAAGCCACGACCGCCAGAGCCGGACGGTGACGCCGAACGCAGCCAGCGAAGCCGCCCACCACACCAGCAGCGACCCGCCGTACCCCAGCCGCGCCGGCCACGACAGCAGCCATGCATAATGCGGCGGGTTGAGATACAGACACGTGCCCCGCCATTGCGGGTTGATGTCGCGCATCCACGACCGCTGATACTCGCTCTGGGCGGCCGCGTCGTAGAGCTGACTCGTCTGGCCGCGTGCGACCCGGTCGCCGGCCATGAAGAACGCGAAGTAATCCTGCCCCACAATCCGCCCGTCCGGCTCGATCCAATGATCAGACCGGGCCAGCCGAACGCCATACAGCCCCACGGTGACCACGAGCAGCAGAAGCGGGTAGCGACGCACGCGCTCCGGCGTAAGCAGACGCAGCACGTCCATTCGAGGACGACTCGCAGCAGGTTGAACGGCTCGTTCCATCACACAGGTTCTCTGCGGGACCGGCTTGTCTTTGTGGGACCGGCTTTCCAGCCGGTCTTCCAGTCCCCAGTCTCTCGCTTCCAGTTCTCTAGTGTTGGACCAGCTTCCCAGCCGGTCTCCGCCCACTACTCCGCCCACCCGCGAAACACCCATCCCGGCCAATGTCCATCGGCACGCTTGGCCGGCCACCACAGCAGCCCCCGACGCCGATGTGTCCACACAAGCCCGTTATCGGGCCTGACGCGTGCGCCCAGGCCCGCCCCGTCACGAGTTGACCGAAGAGACCCAGAGATCGAGGGACCGGGGCTCGGCGCGGGGGTGAGAAACGCTGGACTTGGGGCGGCGGGAGAATTCACACCGTGGGTGGACCGGGGTGGTCCCGGCTCGCCGGGGGTCAGTCCGGCGGCACCTCGGTCCGGCTCCGGAAGACCCAGTGCGGCACGTACACGCAGTCAGGGTTTCGCGATGAATCGGGTGCGGCGCAGCAGCGCGGCGTATTCCGTCTCGATTTTCTTCAGGCGCTTCTGCAGGGCGGCATCCACGCCGGTGTAGAGCTGTCGGGCGGTGGTCAGCGCGACAAACCACTTCACGAGGTCCGCGAAATCGGACACGCTAATGTACTCGGGTCCGATGCGGCCGGTGCGAGCGTTCATGTTGTGGTAGTTGCCCAGTGCCACGCAGATGCCGGTGGCCTCATAACCGAGCTGGCAGTAGGCGGTGGATTCGCAGGTACCCCCGTCCATGAGCTTGCGCTGGTATCGGAAGGACTTGTCAGCCTTGCGCAGATCTTCGGCGACCGCCTGGCAGTAGCTGGTCGCGGGAGAGTAATAAGTCGTGGCCTTGTCGCCCACGCGCAGAATCGGACCGTTCCCGATCCGGGCGTTGGCACGCTCCGCGCTGGTCTCGATGGCCACCACGACGCACCGATCGGGGATAGTGCGGGCGCGGCAGGCCGCCATGGCCCCGACGAAGCCGACCTCCTCCGCCCGGGTAAACAGGAAGTACGCCTCCGTCCTGGCACGCGTGCGGGCCAGCGTTTCCAGGCAGCAGAGCATGGCCGCCACGCCGGCCAGGTCGTCGCAGGCACGGGCATAGAACCGGTCGTTGCGCACCGCCGCGTCCGGCAGGTCCCACATGCCCAGTGATCCCGCCGGAACGTCCGTGGGAACGTCGATCTCCGCGCCGGCCACCTTGCGGGCGGCGCCCTTTCCGGTGGTCCGGGTCGACACGATGCGCCCGCGCACCCAGCGCTCTTCCACGCGGAAGCGGACGCGAGCGTCCGTAAAGAACTCCGGCTTCACCCCGCCGCGCCAGACGGCGTGCAAGCGATGTTTGCCACGCGTGCCCTCCGCGACAAAGCCGGGATGATCGGTATGGGCAGTCAGACACACGGGGCGGGCCACGCGGCCGACGCCATGGCGATAGTGAACGAGAAGGTTCCCCGCCGGATCGGATTTCAACCGAACGCCGCCCAGCCTGCCGCAAAACCCGGCGATCCAGGAATGAACCCGGCCTTCCGCGAAAGGCGCGGTGGGCAGGGCGAGCACCTCAAGTGTGGTCTTCTTGTGCGTGGCCCGGAGCATGAGATCCCCGCCCCAGAAAGACTAGCCGATCTTGCTTCTCATCAGCCAGAACGCGGCGAAAGCAATGATGGCCAGAGACAGCACCGCCGTGCCGAGGAAGAACCCCGCCCAGG
>JAFGJQ010000142.1 GCA_016929015.1 Phycisphaerae bacterium
AGGGCTCGCTCGTGCTTCGGCTTTACGTGGCTCTCGTGTACATGCGCGAAGAACGCCTCAATGATCTGATTGCCGCAGGAGCGAACGCGAGGCTGCCATGCTGTGGCCGCGTGAGGAAGTTCTTGAACTGCGATTATGTGCGTCGCATTCGAAACGCCCTCGGGCACGGCACATTCTCACCGACCACCGCCGGAATGGCGTTCCGAGACGACAGCGGCACCATCGTGGCAACACCGGGATTCCTCAACCAGATCTGCACATGGTTGATGCTGATTCAGTTACAGGCTTTGGCTTCTACGGGTCGCACCGGACCGAAAACACCCTGTGGAGATGCGGGTTTGAACTGCTGAGAAATGCCTCAACGAAAGGCCCGACGGCATCGGACGGTCCAAACGTGCGCCAGTTGCCCCGATTTTTCCGCCGGCGTACGTGTTCAGCGTACGGGATTGGGCACGAGGCCCAGTTGGGGGCGGAGGGACTCGAGGAAGTCTTGCCCGCGCTGGTGACAGGTGGCGGCCAGACTGGTCAGGATCTCCCAGGTGTGTTTGCCACGGAGGGTCTTGTTGCCGCAGGAGAGCTTGCGGGCGATCACCGCGGGTCGCAAGGCGCGTTCGGCGCGGTTGTTGGTGGCTTCCAGCGACGGATCGTCCAGGAAGGTGAACAGCCAACGGCGACGTTTGCGGATCCGCGCAGCAACCTTGGCGGCCCCCGTGGGCGGCGTACTCCGCAGAAGCAATTCATCGGCCCGATCTTCCAGATGCCGGCGCTTCTCCGCCCATTCGGGGGGTGAGAGGTCATCCCGATACGCCTGCAGCAACATGGCTGCGTGCAACAGCCCACGAAGCTGAAGCAGGTAATCCGAAGGCTCCTTCTCGTATGCTTGCGAGATGGCTTTGAGATGATGAGCGTAGCACTTGTGCATTTTGTACGGAAGCTTTTCGTAGCTGGCCAGACAGTCGCTGGTCAGCACCCCTTTGAAGTCTGCTCCGAGCATGTCGAGGACGACGTCTCGGCCGCGGCTGGAATCGATGTGATAGACGGTCAGGTCCGGCGAGGTGAACACCCACAGCCACCACTTCGGTCCGCCCACCCACCAACTGGTTTCGTCGACCCAGACGCCCGGCTGACGACGCAGTTCGGCAACCAACCGGTCGAACGCCGGTCGCGACTTGTCGGCGACCCGATCCAGCGCCTGGGTCAAGCCGCTGGGGGTGATCTTCAAGCCGCAGAGGTCTTTCAACACCCTGCAGGTCGAACGGACGGTCAGTCCCAGCCGCTTGTTCAGCCAGGCGGCCAGGCCCAGAGCTCGCGGGCCCAGATGGGTTCCGGCGGCCCCGCAGGCCGTGCCGATCTGCAAAGGATGCGTGCTGCGGACCTCGCCGCAACATCGACAGGTGCCGACATACGTGGTCAACCGGGTCACGTGTGGTCGCACGGGAGGGATGACTTCGATGTACTGCTCACAAGGCCGCAGCGCCGCGATCGGGCCGCCACAGTGAGGACATTCGTCCAGCCGGATCTCGATGTCGTCGTCGACCTGCTGGGGCGGGGGACGAAATGCGGGCGGATGCCCCGTCGGACGCCCGGGGCGCTTATGCTCATCGGGAGGCTTTCTTGTCTTTGTCCTTGCGGCGAAACGGCGCCGCCTGTCGATGGGCTTCGCGTTGCCACTCCTCCAGACGAGCGGTGAGTTGCTTGATGAGTTCGCGCAGCCTCTCTGCTTCGTCGCGCAACTCTGCGTTTTCCGCTTGGAGTTCCTGAATCAGCGCGTCACGCGGATCGGCGTCCATGCGATACCTCTGACGACCTGCCTCGGACAGGTTCCGTCAGAAGTATGCGCTGTGGATAACCATCGGGCAAATGAAACATCACTTTGCATGCGGTGTGACGGCGGACGCTGAGCACGTACGAAAGCCGGTCCCACAACGACAAGGCCAAGCCGTTCTCACTCCGGCCTCCGGCCGAGAGCAGGTGACCAGCGGGCCGGAAAAACGTGCAGCCCTCGGCCGCCACCCCAAAGCCGCAGCTTGTCCCGAGCGCTCAGTAGCGCCGCACCACGCCGATGACCACGCCCTGCAAGTCGAGCCGGCCGGCGTCGACGTAGATGGGGGCGAAGTCCGGATTCGCGGGCTGCAACCGAACGCGGTTACGCGTCTCGCGGTAGAATCGCTTGAGCGTGGCCTCCCCGGTGTCCAGTAGGGCGACGACGGTTTCTCCATCACGGACGCGCGTTCGCTTCTCCACCACAACGTAGTCGCCGTCGCGGATGTGATCGTCCACCATGCTGTCGCCGGCCACCTTCAGTACAAAGGTGTCGGTCCGCGACGCGAAAACGTCCTCCAGGTCCAGCGTCTCGGCGTTCTCGATCGCCTCTATCGGGTGGCCCGCGGCGATCCGCCCCAGCAGGGGCAACGCCGAGGGCCGGCATTCAGGGAAGGTCACATGCGACGTCAACTCCAAAGAGCGAGCCTTGTACGGCAAGCGTCGCAGCAGCCCTTTCTTGACGAGGGCCCCGACGTGCTCGAACACGGTGACCTTTGTGACGCCCAGCTCGTCGGCTACCTCCTGCATGGTCGGCGAATAGCCGTGGCTCCGCTTGTAGTCGCGGATGAACCGCAGAATCGCCAGTTGCCGCGGCGTGAGTGTCCGCGCCTCGTGGCCCAATCTCGATCCGGCCATCTGCATGCTCCTTTGTCAATCCCGGCCCCAGCCGCTCCCAGGCGACCAGGGGATATTCCGTTTGCCGTGATGCCCAGTCTGCGAACGCAACTTCTCCCGCGTGCGAGCCGGTGGCGGCCGCATCCGGGCGTCGTCCCCACGGCACAGACCGCAGCCCGGTGTGCTGCCATCGCCAAACGCTCAACCCCACGCGATGGGCGAGCTTTTCCACCAGGCGAGCCAGCGTGCCGCCCACAACCGGCGGAAGCCACGCCCGACCGCTTGGCCGCTTGCCCGGAGGCAACGCGGCTTCGCACAGGTCGGGCCCCTCTCGACACCGACCGCCCCGACGAGCCGGGCGAACGCTCTGGCCCCGATGGCGAACCACGGGACGATGGCGACTGGACGCTGCGCCGCTCGCCACCGTCCCACGCTGCGAAGCCCTGCACGGCCCTTCCTGGCCGCCCACCGCTTGGCCGACAGACTCCGCCGCAACGGTCGGCCCACCGAAAGTCCGGCGCCCGTCGGAACCCTGCGGGCCAGGCGCTGGGCCGGTTTCCCAAGGGCGACAGCGCGCCATCGCCACGTCCCCGCCAAATCTCGCCGGGGCCGCGATCGGGAAGACCGCGCCCTGCGTGGAGCGCGCGTCTGCCGAATGAGTTGATCCGGCCGGTTCAGCCGATTCCCGGCCGAGCCACGCAGGCCCTGCAATGCACAGACCTTCCGGTGCGAAGCACCCGTCTCCAGTGCCAGCTCCGGCAGCCCGGGCGATGCGGAGACAGTCGTCGTCAGGGAGGCCCGCCTCCAGGGACGCGCCCCCGGACGTTGCCACCCCTGCCGCGACACGCCGTACGCCGGGGCCTTGCGGTTCGCGTTGCGGGGCGCGGCCTCCGGCCGGACGCAGCGGCGCGGGCCTGGGACAGGTGGTCCCGGGGACCGCGGGGTTGCCGGCTCCGGCGGGCCTGATGGCAAGAGACGCCGTCAGGCTGGTGGTGTCGGGCACCCAGGCAGTTTGGTAGTCGCCTCCGGGGCCAAACACACATAAGGGCCTCGCCGCGGTGTTGGATTGCCTGCTGCCCATGGTTGGTCCTTCCTTGGCCGACTCTCGGGCGGGCCCTTGCTGGCGCGGCGGGCAGGCCTCGCTCCATCGTTTGCATTATGTTAGGTACGATAAACTTATCCTAACAACATCCAAACGTCAAGGAGAAAATCGAAAAAAGTCGTACGGGGCCGCTTCGGCTGGGGGGGGCCGACGCGCGAGACCGACTGGAAAGCCGGTCCCACAGACTCTAGAGAACTGGAGACTGGGGGCTGGAAACTGGAGGGAGGAAAGACCGGCTGGTCTACGCAGGTGACTCGCCGGGGCGAGAAAGCCGGTCCCACACAAGAAGCGGGTCACACGGAGGGGCTGGCGCGGCGGCAGCGGGAGCTGCGTTGGGCGGGAGACGGGCGTCCTCCGGAGGCAAGTCGGGACCGCGAGTGTTCCTGTGCGTTGCGGTCAGTAGCGGCGGCCATCCGGGCAGGCGCACCCTGGCGAGGCGGCAGCAGATGGCCGTGCTACCGGATGATTTTGCGGGTGATGATCACGGTTTCCGATCGGGCGGCTGAACCCTGGAATCCGGCGAAGTCCAGCAGATCCGTGCATCCGTCGCCGTTGAGGTCGGCGCACTGACACTCGGGTGAGATGGACAGCAGCGGTCCTGCGAGACAATCAGCGAAGATCAGGTAATCCGCCTCGTTCACGTACCCGTCCCCCGTGCAATCGCCCGGCCGCTCGCAGCCCGGCGGGGGCCCGGTGCGGGTGCCGATTCGAAGCTCCCATGCGTTGAGTTTGCCTGCGAAGCTGGGAATGGGGTCCAGAAGCGTGACGGTCCACGGCCCGTGCGCGTCCAACCCGTTGAAGACGGACAGGAGGTCGGGATGAGGCCGGTACGTTCCCGCCACCGCGCCGTATCCTGCAGCCGTGGCGTGCTCGATGGATTGACCCGTCCAGTCATCGAGCACCACGTTGAAGCCCGTGTCGCCGTATCCCACGTAGGGGTTGGGAATCGGGTATCCCGGCCGATGGATGACGGTGGCGGTCACATCAGCGTGGGCCAGTTGCACGATCAGGTCGCCGTTCCACTCGTGCTCAATCTGCAATTCCAGGTCCACGTCCGCGATGACGTAGTGATCCTCGACAGTCAGGGTCCGCGAATCCTGGGAGGGGTAGTACGGTGGCGAGACAAAGATGCCGGGCGGCCCGGCATACGCTGCGATGCCCAGCGGAACCTGGCACTCATCGGGAATCCCGTCCGGCTGGCAGTCGGCGCCGAAGGGACCCAGCACGTCGCACGAATCGGGAATGCCGTTGTGGTTGCAGTCTGGCAGGCCCTCACACTCGTCCGGCACGCTGTTCCCGTTGCAGTCCAGGGCGGGCTCGCACGGGTCGGGGACACCGTTCAGATTGCAGTCGGGCAGGCTTTCGCATTCGTCCGGGGTCCCGTTGCTGTTGCAGTCGGTGAGCGATTCGCATTCGTCGGGGATGCCGTTCGTCTGGCAATCCTGGCTGACTCCCGTGACGATGTCCTCGGTGTCGAGAATGCCGTTCTCGTTGCAGTCCGGGAAGACCAACGGATCAACAACCACGTTTCCCGAGATGACCAGCGCGAATCCCTGGCGGCCTGCGTTGACCTGCGCCGCGTGGATGGTCACGCCGTACGTGCCGGACGTTGGGTCCGGCAGCAGGATCTGCTCGACGTTGTTCCGGGAGTCGGACGCTCCGCCGGAGACGGACTGTCCCCCGCTGAACCAGTTTCCACGATAGGTGGCGGTGCCGTTCTCCTGGGGTCCGATCAACTCCAGATTCAGATTGTTCAACACCGGATTGGACGCCATCGGTGCGCCGGGCGGCTCCGTGAATACAAGGGTGATTCGCAGCGGGGCGGCGCCGGACTGCACGTGAACCGGAGGTGAGGACCATTGTTCACCCGTCTGCAGGCCGCCGGCGTTTCGTTGCTCGTAGACCCAGAGCTTTCGGGCGTCGCCCGGAAACGCCAGGGCGTTGTCCAGCACAAGTCGCCCCCAGCCCTCTTGGTTGCTCGGGTATTCGTTGCCGCCGGCGGGCACGCCGGTCATGTCCACGGCCCCGTTGAGCAGCACGGCCTTGACCAGCGCGGCCGAAGGCAGAAACGGTTGGGGAGGTCCGCCGGGCGGATAGCGACCTTCCATGAAGTATTGCCGAACGAGCAGGCCCGCGCCGGCGATGGCGGGAGCGGCCATGGATGTTCCGAACCACTGGTTGAACTCACAGGCGTGGATGCCGTCGTATTGGGCGGACCACGTACCGCACCCGGGAGCGAAAATTTCCGGCTTGCGCCGCCCATCCAAAGTGGGGCCGGTCCCGCCGCTGTAGAACTCGTCCTGCTCGGGAGCGTCCATGGAGGCCCCGACGGCCAGGACGTTCTTGGCGTTCTCGGGCGAGCGCAGAGCAAGCTCGTTCGTCACCGCGAAGACCAGCAGGCTGTCTTCGTGGTCGTAGGCGAAGGCGTCAACGATGCTGCAGAGGGCCGTGTATTCGTTGTTGCTGTCGTCGCCCCAACTGTTGCCGTGCACGCGCGCCCCGTCGGCATGGGCATCCGCCAACCGAGCGTAAACACACAGAGGTTGCTCCTGGATCAGCGCGAAATCGGTGAAGCTGATGCGGGCCAGCGGGGCCGTGCCGTCGTATCCGTCCGGTTGGCCGATGACTTCCGCGTCGCCCGCCAGCGTGCCGGCCACGTACGTGCCGTGCGCGTCGGGCACGGCGTCCCCGCGGATCGCGACGATCTTGCGGTTCCAGGGGCCGATCGGCGTGGGATCGCGGAATGCGCAATGATCGCGGTCGATGCCGGAGTCAATCAGCCCCGCGATCTGACCCTGTCCGAGCAGTCCCCATTGCCAGACCGGTGTGCTGCCCGGCACGTTGCTCTGGAGAATCCAGCCGTTCGAGTCGTTTCGGGGACCCAGCACGGCCGCAGGCTCGATAAATTGCACACCGGGCAACTGGACCAGGGCCGGCAAGGCCGGCAGCGACACCGTGGCGCTGACGAACACGCGTCCGCCGGCGCTGTGAGAGGCAACGTTCCGCGCGTCGTGCGTCTGCAACACCTGCAGAATCGGGCAGTCACTCTCTCCAAGGAATGTGGATATCACGACGGAGACCGGATCGGGATCGCCCGGCGGATCACCGCCCTGAAGCATGTCCTGGAGAGCCGGGGCGATCTTCCATTCGGGGTTGATCGGGCCCAGCCACGTCACGAAGTCGAGGGCTGCCAGCGACGCAGCCGTCTGCCCGTCGAGCCGCGCGACGAATCCGTCCGGCGGGATGAAGTCGCCGACCGCAACGCCGGCCCCGGCCAGCGCGGCGCGGCGTTCCGGCGTGATCGGACCGTCCAGCCGCAAGAGGTACGGCACTGCGATGTCCACCGGCTGATGCGGCTGCACAAGGAGGTTATCGCCCGGCTCCGGCTGGAAGATCACGGCGCGAAGCTCCAGAGGTACGATCTCGGTTGCGTGGAGCAGCGGCGCGAAAGCGGCCCCCACGCACAGAATCAGCAGACCAGGCCACTTTCGGCGCATGGTGCCCGGGCGTATCGCAATGGGTCTTCCTGAGGCGATGGTCAAAACTCTGCTCCCCCGTCAGAAAAGCGCACCGGTCTCTCTCCGGTGGATTCTCGCTTCGGGCTCGTCGCGAAGGCCGGAGTCCCCCCACATCAGCGCCTCGATGGCAGTAGATCGATGTGTCGGCGGAATCGCGCGGAGCCCGGCCGGGCAGGCGGCACTCTGATGCCGATGCAGGCACGAAGCCCATCCCAACCAGCTTCAGTGTACCAGAAAACGCCGTTTCTTTCCATATCCGTCTGCTTTTCCCAAGTGACGGGCGCGAGTTGCGGCTTCTTGGTACGGGCGGAGGCCGGCGGGAACCTGTGGGCGGCGGAATTCCAGAGATGCGTCATCTCCCCCGCGGCGTCTTCCCGGGTTGTCAACGGCAAGCCAGTTCCGCGGCCAGACGCACGGCCTGGACCGTTTCCCGAACGTCGTGCGCGCGGATGATCCGAGCGCCGGCAAGGACGGCGGCAACGGCGCCCGCGAGGGAGCCGGCCAGTCGGTCCTGTGGATCGGGCAGATTCAGGGTTTTGCCAATAAAGGCTTTGCGCGACACGCCGACGAGCACCGGGAAGCCGACATCGACAATTTCTGACAGGCGGCGGAGCAGCTCCAGGTTGTGCTCGACGGTTTTGCCGAAGCCGATGCCCGGGTCTACGACGATCTGGCTGGGCGCGATTCCAGCCGAGAGGGCCACGGCGGCCCGCTCCCGAAGGAATGCGGCAACCTCGGCGGTGACGTCGGTGTACGTCGGGTCGCGTTGCATCGTGGCGGGCGTGCCCTGCATGTGCATCAGAATGGCGACGGCGCCCTGATTCGCGACGACACCGGCCATCGCGGGATCGTGACGCAGCGCGGAGATGTCATTCACCGCATCGGCGCCGGCCTCCAGGGCCGCTCGTGCCACGACGGCCGACTGCGTGTCGATGGACAGGCCGATGTGTGGGTGCGTCCGGCGGATTCGGCGGATGACCGGGATGGAGCGGCGCATCTGCTCGGCTGGGTCGACGGAGTGCGAGCCCGGGCGAGTGGATTCGGGCCCCACGTCGATGATGGCCGCCCCGTCCGCGACCATGCGATCGGCGTATGCCACCGCGCTGTCTGCATCCGCGAACGCGCCGCCGTCGCTGAAGGAGTCCGGCGTGACGTTCAGGATCCCCATCACGACGGGTCGTGACAGGTCGTTCCAGACGGAGTGCAGGGTTGGTTCGGACGCCATACGTGGCGCAGCATACCGCGAATGTCGTGGTGGAGTCGATATGCGGATCCGGCCCGCCCGGTGGGGTCAGCCGGGCTGCGGCAGGGTTCCGCCACCCATGTCTTCCTTTGGTTCGGGGTCTGCCTTGATGGGGCGGGCGAGCCCCACGTTTCGGGACTCCTGCTCGGCGGCGTCCAGCAGATCGCCCACGCTGGGTCGATCGAGCGACTCACCGCGGATGAGGGCGTTGACTTCATCGCCGGTCAGTGTTTCGTGTGACATGAGGGCCTTGGCGATGGCGTCAAGCTGATCGCGGTGCTGCTCGAGAATCTTGCGGGCCTGGCGGTAGGAGTCATCAAGAATCCGCTTGATCTGCCGGTCGATGATCTCGGCGGTGCTGTCGGAATAGTCCCGGCCGCCGGACAAGTCGAAGAACGGGCTGCCGCCCTCATCCTCACCGTAGTAGATGAAGCCGACCTCCTCGTCCATGCCCCATTCCTTGACCATGCGGCGGGCGATCTCCGTGGCCTGACGGATGTCGCCGCCGGCGCCGCTGCTGACGTCTCCGCAGAACATCTCTTCGGCCACACGTCCTCCCAGGGAAACGCGAATCAGGGCCATGAGGTATTTGCGGGTCACCACCAGGCGATC
>JAFGJQ010000143.1 GCA_016929015.1 Phycisphaerae bacterium
ACCAGGCAGACGTGACGGCCGCCCCGGCCGTGACCCACCCGACAGCCTTCCTGGGTTTCCCGCCGCCGCTGCGCGACCCGATGGTGGTGGCCACGGCGGTGCTGGAACAGCATCATCTTGTTGTCCTGTCTCTGCGCGGCGGCCTGTACGGCCCATAGGTCCCGAACCCGCCCTGCCGGCGTACGTGAGTCTTTCTTCCAGGCGGGTTTCTTTCCCGGATTTGTTCAATTCTCTATTTGCGAGGGTGATCCTGTGGGTGTTCAACAGGCGGTTGGCGGTCTGATGCGGAAGCTGTTCGGTTCGCGGAACGATCGGCTGGTCAAAAAGCTGTGGAAGGTGTCGGAAACGGCGTGCGAGAAGGAGTCTCCTTTGCGCGCCCTGTCGCCGGAGGCGCTGCGGGCCAAAACGGAGGAGCTGCGCGGTCGCCTGAAAGCGGGCGAGAGCGAGACGGACGTCATGGGGGAGGCGTTCGCGGTGCTGCGGGAGGCGTCGCGGCGGGCCCAGGCGCACCGGCATTTCCCCTGCCAGCTTATCGGGGGCAAGGTGCTGTTCGACGGCATGGCGGCGGAAATGCGGACGGGCGAGGGCAAAACCATCGTCTGCCACCTGGCGGCCTACCTGCGGCACGTGCAGGGGATGAAGGTACACATCGTCACGGTCAACGACTACCTGGTGCGGCGGGACGCCGAGTTTGCGGCGCCGATCTTCGAGCTGCTGGGACTGACCGTGGGGTACATCCAGGCCATGCTCGACCCCGGCGGGCGGGAGGGCATCCGCAAGGCGGCGTACGCCTGCGACATCACGTACGGGACGGCCAGCGAGTTCGGGTTTGACTACCTGCGCGACAACATGAAGCTGCGCGTGGAAGACCAGGTGCAGCAGGGCCTGGACTACGCCATCATCGACGAGGTGGACTCGATTCTCATCGACGAGGCCCGCACCCCGCTGATCATCTCGGGCCCGGCCCACGACGACGTGAACCGCTACAAGTGGGCGAACACCATCGCGGCGTTCCTGGAGCGCAAACAAGAGCAGGCCAATGAGGAAACACGGCGGCGCCTCCAGCAATGGGGCGACAATCCGCCGCCGGAACTGACCGGCAATCCGAAGTTCATCGATGCGGTAAACCGCTTCCGGATCGATCCGTACCTCGTCAGCGACGAGGAGGCGGAGTCCATCGGCCACATGCAGTACTACGTCGTGAAACTCGAGCGGAAGGACGTACACCTGACGCACGAAGGCGTATCGGCCGCCCAGGACGAGGCGAAGATCGGCAGCTTCTACGTGGGGATGAACATGGACCGCCCGCACCTCATCGAGCAGTCGCTGCGGGCGCGGGTGGCCTTCAAACGCGACAAGGACTACGTCGTGAAGGACGGCGAGGTCATCATCGTCGACGAGAGCACGGGCCGGTTGATGTACGGCCGGCAGTGGTCCGACGGCCTGCACCAGGCGGTGGAAGCCAAGGAAGGCGTGACCATCAAGGAGGAAACGCAGACCATGGCCACCGTCACCATCCAGAATTTTTTCAAGATGTACAAGAAGATCGCGGGCATGACCGGCACCGCGATGACCGAAGCCAACGAGTTCATGAAAATCTACAAGCTGGACGTGGTGGAAATCCCCACGAACCGGCCGGTCAACCGGATGGACCACAACGACAAGATCTACCGGACGGTCGAGCGGAAATACGACGCCATCGTGGAGGAGATCTACCAGGTTCGCCGGCGGGGGCGCCCGGCCGACCCGTTTTTGCTGGCGAACGTGCTGCGGGCGCTGCGCCCGATCAACCAGGCGGCGGGCATGGACGTCTCCGCCATCGACGCGGCCCTGGCGAAATTCGACGCCGCAAAGGAGCCGACCGACGACCTGATGCAGGCCCTGCTGGACGCCTACGACGACTCGATGGGCGAGCTGTCCACGGGACGCCCGGTTCTGGTGGGCACGACCAGCGTGGAGAAGTCGGAGAAGCTCTCGGCCCTGCTGAGCCGCCGATACGGGATCGAGCACGAGGTGCTGAACGCCAAGAACCACGCCCGCGAAGCGGAGATCGTCGCCAAGGCCGGACACCGCACCATTCCCGAGCGAGACCGGGACAAGACCCCCATCGGAAACGTGACCATCGCCACGAACATGGCCGGCCGCGGCACGGACATCAAGCTGGAAGAGGGAGTGGTATATCCCAAGTGCAAGGTGCCGGGGAATAGGGACGAAGGGACGGAGGGAGGAAGGGACGGAGGGGGAAATGGAAACGGTGCGGGGGAGGACGCGCTGTACCCGGCGGGCTCGACCAAGTGCTGCATCCGCTGCGCGGAATACGACCCGGCCACGAACTGCGCGCACTGCTTCAAGCCGAAGCTCGATCCGCGTTTTCCGGCCCTGGGCCGGAAGGTCTGCCCGCTGAACGTGCCGTGCGGACTGCACATCGTCGGCACGGAGCGGCACGAGGCCCGGCGGATCGACAACCAGCTCAAGGGGCGGTCCGGCCGGCAGGGCGACCCGGGTTCGTCGCGCTTCTTCCTGTCCGTGGAAGACGACCTGATGAAGCTGTTCATGCCGGATAGCATGATCAAGCTGATGGAGTGGCTGGGGTTGGAACAGGGAGTCAGCCTGGAAGACAAGCGGCTGACCCGGGCCGTCGAGAAGGCCCAGGCCAAGGTGGAAGAGAAGAACTTCTCCTCGCGCAAAAACCTGCTGGAGTGGGACGAGCCGGTGGATTACCAGCGGAAGGCCTTCTACGCCAGGCGGCAGCAGATTCTGGAAGGCCGGAACCTGCGCGAGCTGATCTTCGAGACCATCGAGCAGTCCACGCGGGAGGCGGTGGCCCGGTTCCTGGCCCCGGACTACCGGCAGAACTGCGTGCTGGAGTGGTGCCGCAACAACATTGACGGCAGCATCGACCTGCCCGTTCACCGCCTGGACCTGGAGGATCTGCCGGGCGTGGAGGACACGGTGCGGCGGGCGGCGATCGCCGAGGCGCAGGACAAGATTCGCACGTCCATCGGCGAATATATCGACGTGGAGGACGACCCGCGGGAATGGGACGTGGGCGGCCTGCTGCAATGGGCCCAGCGGGCGTACCAATTCAACGAGACGCAAAACAAGCTGCGGCAGATGGAGCCGGACGACATCCAGGACGCCCTGGCCGCCGCCGCCGAGCAGCACTATGCCAACCTGAGCCTGGACGCCCTGCACGTATACGCCGATCCGGCCTATCCGCGGGCCGTCCTGGTGGACTGGCTGAAGGCGAAGTTCAACATCGACATCCGCACCGACGAAATCGCGGACCACACCAATGAAGAAATCACGCAACTGGTGCTGGAGAAGGTCCACGAGGCATACCGGCAGCGCGAAGTGTCGTACCCGGTGGAGGTCTGCATCGAGCGGGCCTTCCAGGACGCCGATCGCACGGGCAACAGCGCGTACGTGGCCGAAGGCATCGTCACCTGGGCCAACGCGAAGTTCCAGGCCGGCTGGACGGTGGACCGGGTCCAGGGCAAGTCGCCGGAGGAGCTGTTCCGTGAGCTGCGCGATCTGAACGAGAAGTTCCTGCTCGGCGGAGAGATGCAGCGGCAGATCGACGAGGCCGTCGCCGGGCGCAGCGAGGAAGACGCGCTGCAATGGGCGCATCAGCGGTTTGGCCGGGCCTGGGACGAGCGGCGCTTCCGGGCGAACCGCGAATCGCTCGGCTTTGCCGCGGCCGTGCATGAGGAAGGCCGCGAAATGCTCCGCTGGGAGCTGTCGCGGCTGGAGAACTTCGTGCTGTTGCGGATTTACGACCAGGCGTGGAAGGACCACCTTCTGGAGATGGACCAGCTCAAGATGGCCATCATGCAGCGTCCGCTGGGCGGCGACCAGACGCACCCGCAGAGCCAGTACGCCATCGAGGGCCGGGAGTTCTTCGACCAAATGTGGTCGCGCGTTCAGGAGCGCGTGACAGACATGATTTTCAAGGTGAAGATGACGGGCGCTCCGGCCGCGCCGGCGCGGCAGCCCGGTGCGCCGCTTCAGTTTCAGCATGCGGAGTCCGCGGGCGCCGGTTTCGCGGGCATTGCCGCCGCCGCGGCGGCGGACCAGGCGGCCGCCATGCGGGCCCAGAACGTCGAACAAAAGGTAGAGACGATCCGCCGGTCCCAGCCGCGGGTAGGCCGTAACGACCCGTGCCCCTGCGGCAGCGGCCGCAAGTACAAGCAGTGCTGCGGGAGGAAGTAGCCCGACTTGGGGCTGCGAACTCCGCCAAGATCCCAAATGCCAATCCATGACACCCGTCCACCGGGCCCGGAGGCGCGTGCGTCACGAATCGGAAGAGAAACGCGGCGTTCCGGCCGCGGAGCATCGCGGCGTGTCTCGGTGCTCCGGCGGCCGGGCAGAGAGACGGCAAGGCGTTGACCCCCTGCGGGCGGTCCTTATGCTGGCCGGTTCGCAGCCACAGGAGGACCAGGATATGAAAGCCACGTGGATATGCAGCGCGCTGGCCGTGCTGCTGGACACGAGCGGAGGACCGACCATGGCGCCGAAGCCGGAACCCAGGCCGTTGCCCGCACCGGTGTCGGCCGGGTCGATGTCGCTGGAGGAAACCATCGCCCGACGGCGATCGGTGCGGGAATTTCGGGATGAGGCTTTGACTCCGCAACAGATCGGCCAGCTCTGCTGGGCCGGCCAGGGCATCACCGATCGGCACGGGGGTCACCGCGCCGCGCCCTCGGCGGGAGCCCTGTATCCCATGGAGTTGCTCGTGATGACGGCGGATGGCGTCAGCCGATACCGCCCGCGGGATCACGCACTGGAGCCGCTTCTGGCCGGTGACCACCGGCGAGCCGTTCAGCAAACGGCCCTGGACCAGCAGATGATCACCCAGGCGCCGGCCACCATGATCATCACCGCCGTGGTGGAGCGTGCGGCGGCGAAGTATCGCGACCGGGCGGAACGATACTGCTTCATCGAAGCGGGCCACATCGCCCAGAACATCCTGCTTCAGGCGGAGGCCCTGGAACTGGCGGGCGTGCCGGTTGGGGCGTTTGAGGATGAAAAGACGACCGAGGTACTGAAGCTGCCGCCCGGTGAACGCGTGGTGTACCTGGTGCCGCTGGGCAAACCGCGCCAGCACTGAAAGGCGGCGAGTCAAGATACACGGCCGGTGGAGTGCCGGGGGAGGGCGCAATCCGCGCGCTGCGTGCATTTGCTAAAAAGTAGTCATTTGCAGAAATCGTAGCGTATTCGGTAGCTGCCTCATATGACACGTCGGTTTCTCCCGGATACAATGCGCGCCCGATACTGGCAAAGGAGTCTACCGTGCCCAACCTTGCATCCGTTCTGAAAGAAGAGATTCGCCGCCTGGCCCGGAAGGAAAGCAGGGCGCAGGTCCGCGCGGCCCGGCGTGCCGCGGCGGCCCATCGTCGTGACATCGCCGCCCTGAAGCGGCAGGTACAATCGCTGAAGAAACAGGTTGCGTTTCTCGAATCACAGGAAAAGAGACGCGTGGCCAAACTCACGCTGGAGGCGCCCTCCGGCCAACTCCGCTTTTCCGCCCGCTGGCTGAAGGTCCACCGGCAACGTCTCGGCATATCGGCCGCCGATTACGGAAAGCTCGTGAAGGCGTCGGCTTTGACGGTGTACAACTGGGAAAGCGGCAAGTCGAAGCCTCGCAGGGAGGGGCTCGCGGCCCTGGCCGCCATACGCGGACTGCGCAGGCGCGAGGCGCTCAAGCGGCTGGAGATGCTGGGCGGTTGAAGTGAGCGGAGGCCGGCCGAGAGAGCGATCCGGCTCGGCGGCGGCGATCCGGCGCTTTCGTACTCACACGAAGAGGCTGGTGGCCCGGCACGGCCGGCGCCCGGTCGTGCGTGCCTGCTGCTGCCTCCGTTTCCGCATTCGCCCGCGGACGCGCGCGGGGTCGCTGCCGGCTCAGTCACTGACACAGGTTTGAGTCTATGCGCTGGGACTCCTCAAGTTCGGGCAGGTCGCCCAAGTTGTCACAGGGGGCGGTGGACCAGTTCTTTCCATCCATCTGGTAGTGCGCCCCGCACCAGTAATGGTAGATCCTCGACTCGAACTGCGGGCAGAGCCACGCCTGGGCGGCCGCATAGTCCTTGAAGCCGCCCTTCAACTCGACGCGGACCAGCGGCACGGAACAGTCGATGCCGCCGCCGGGGAAATTGCACGTCGAGGCACTCTGGTTGAATTCGGTGCGCGTGCTGATGTACAGCCGCGGCGCACCCCAGCAGCAGACGTTCCCCGTATACCACACCACGTACTCCACACAGGGGTCCGGCTCGCACGAGGTCCCGTCGCCCTGGTACGTTCCGTCCAGGTCCGCGCAATCGGCGGACGACGTCAGCGTGCATCCGCCGCTCCAGCAGCACGCCCCCTCCGCACAGGGGTTCGTGTCGCACGATGAGCTGCCTCCCAGGAAGCGGCTGTTGGTAAGCTCCTCACACAAGTCGACCGTGGTGTCCGTGCATTGGCCGTCGCCCCAGCAGCAGGCGCCCAGATCGCAGTCCGCTGTTGCGCAGTCCGTGCCCGCACCCAGGAACGCGCCGCGCGAATCGATGCATTGCTGCTCGGTCATCTCGTTGCATTTCTCGTTCTTGTCGCAGCACGCGCCGCGCGGCTGCGGGCAGTCCGTGGTCGCGCAGACCGTGCCCGCACCCTGCGGCGTTCCGCCGGTCAGCGAGCAGATCTCCGGATCCCCGTCCACGCATTCCCCGGTGTCAAAGCAGCAGGCCTCCTCGCTCATGGCGGGCGGCGGCTGCGGCTCGTCTCCGTCGGAGCCGGAGCCGCACGTGAGAAACTCGCAGTGGCTGCCCGTGCCCTGGTACGTGCCCCCGTACTTGCGACAATCCTCGAAAAGCATCTCGCTGCACATGTCGCCGATGCAGCACGCGTAGAACGGCTCATCGCAGGTGACGGTTGCACACGTCGTGCCCTCCCCCTGCGGAACACCGCCGAAGAAACGGCAGTCCTCGCGGGTGCTAAAGGTGCGACGCGAACCCAGGGTTTGGCACATCAGCGCCTCGGCGTAGGTCTCGTCGTACAGCTCGTACCCCTGCAGCGGCGGCAGACAGCACGCCTCCTTTGGCTCCGGCGTGAAGACGGGTTCGTAGCAGCGAAGGTCGGTCCCGTCCCACTCCACGATGGCGTAGTATCCGCTATAGCGCACCGGCGGACACGTCACCGAGTCCAGCACCTGTCCGTCACGACCCGCGCGGAAGGTGACCAGCCCGTTGATCGACAGGTCGTCGATCAGCAAGGTCCGCGGGACCCCGATCCCGATCTGGTTCTCCGCGCCGAAATCCTCCCCCGGCGCCAGCAGGTGAATCGGCGGGCTCTCCAGGTTGCGGCGGTCGAACGTGGCCCGGAGTCCGTCGCCCGCCCCGCTCTGCGACGGTCCGAACGTAACGTCGATGCCCTCGATCTGAAGCCCGGCTTCAAAATCGGCGGTCATTTCCAGGCACATCGCCAGGTCGTTTCGGTTGAAGTAATCCACCGCGGCCAGGTGCAGGGCCAGCCCCGGCCCGACGGAGGTGACCACCCCGTTGGCCACCACAATCTCAAACTCGCCCAGATCCACTCCACTGTCACAGGGCGAAAGGGCCCCCGGGGCGTCGATGGCCACGCGCAGGCGAGCGGTCCCGCTGATCGCCGCCTGGGCCGCCTCCATCGACTTGGCCGACCCGCCCGGCGGCAGGATGGTGATGCTCGAGCCGCGCAGCCGGACGGCACCGGTCGCCGGTGTGTCGGAGGGTGCCTGGGCAAACGGCTGCACGTCCGCCACGTTTCGCACCACCGCGTTCGGCTGCAGCGGAAAGTACCCCGCCGTTCCGAGCGTAAACATGAACGACTTGCCCCCGATCGAGAACGACACGGCAAGGCCGCCGCCCCCGGCCGCAGGTCCAACAGAAACGGAGCATCCCGACAGCCATGCGGCCGAACCGCCGACCAGGATCGTGACACACAGCATCAGCCCGATCACTCTCGATGTCTTCCGATACACGATTGTGCTCCTTCTTGCCGATGACGCGACGGGAAACCCGGAAGCAACCAGACGGTCGAACGTGCAGGGGACTGCAGGCAACCCGGGACCGGGGTCGGCGTGCCCGTGCCGCCCAGCGCCTGTGCAGTCATCCGTCTTAAGCCGCCTGCCCGATTCCGACGCCATCGTAACAAACCGGGTTGCGTCTCACAAACCCAGACACGGCCGCCCCCCTTTCGTCGCAGGCGCGAACGTGTATGCTCTGTCAGGCAGTTCTCCCGTTGAAAGGACTCGCATCATGCGTCTTGTCCCTCCGGCCGCCGACGTTCGAACGCGCCTCCGATGGATGAGTCTGGGGCTTCTCCTGGCAGGTATGGGCAGTGTTGCCTGCTCTCGAGACGACCATTACGGACGAGACTACGTTGAGCCCGTCAGATCTCACGACGGAAGCTCCGCAAAGCGGAGCCGAACGGTTGTTTTACCCACGCTCGACGAACCTCTGCCCAAGGGAAAGAACGCCGTCTGGTGCGCTTCGTTCCAGATGGCCTGGGATCGTTTGGCGACGGACGTGCTGAAACAGCCGCCGCAGGTCAGCGGCGCCGAGGCGCTCTGCGCCCGCCTGAATGCAGCCCCCTTCCAAGAGCAGGACCTCGCGACGGATTCGTATTACGCCGCGGCAGGGTCCGTGAAAGACGGCATTGTCGAGACCATTACCAGCGAAATGCAGTCGCGCTTCCCATCCGTGCCGGCCCCGGCGCTGACATCCGAGCAAGAGGCGATTGTCGCCTATGCCTATCTCAACGCCGGTCTGGAGTTCACGATCCCGTTCTTTGACAACCGCAGCGCATTGGTTTTCCGCGATTCTGCGAACGCCGAGGCGGCCGTGGCCTCATTCGGCATTCGCCATGAAGATGAGTCTGCCTACGAAAACCTGCGCGAGCAGATCGAAGTGCTGTATGCGGACTTCGACAAGGACGGCCGCGAGCACGGCCACTCCGAGGCCCGGTACGTCGTCGATCCCTGCAGGCACTCGAGCCCCTGTCAGATCGTGCTGGCCCGCGTGCCCTGTCGGGACACGCTGGGCGCAACGCTGGAGGACGTGGAGCGGAAAATCAACACGCCCTCACGGGAAGTGGCTCACCGCCGGTTCGGACCCAACGACGTCTTCCTGGCACCCACCCAGTGTTGGCGGCTGGATCACCACTACGAGGGATTGGAGGGCACCGACAGGCGTCTCATGAATCCGGGTTTTGAGGTCTACTGGATTGCAGAAGCGATGCAGACGGTCAGATTCAAACTCGACCGTAGCGGTGCGGAGCTTCGATCGGAGTCGAGCATCGTCGCCGTTTCGGTCCCACGCCATTACGTCTTTGACCGGCCGTTTCTGATCTACATGAAACGGCGCAGCGCGGAGAGGCCGTTCCTGGTTATGTGGATCGACAACAGCGAACTGCTTTCGCCCTTCCCGGGTTCATGAAGCGAAACGCAAGAGCCGGGCACCGACCGCCGGGGCTCGCCAGGCGACTCTCCTGAAGCATCGCAAGACCGCGGCCGCCCCCGCGCTCAGAGCAGCTCGCGATAGACGCCTTCGGTGTGGCCGGCGATGACGTCCCAACTGAATCCGTACGCGGCCTTCACCCGGCCCTGCTCGCCCATCCAGCCGGCGTGCTTGAAGTCGTTGAACACGCGGGAGACCCCCCAGCAGATCGAGCCCGGATTGTCGTAGACCAGAAAGCCGTCCTTCTCGTGGCTGACGAACTCACGCGGGCCGCCGTTGTACGTGGCGACCACCGGCTTGCCCGCCGCCCACGCCTCCAGAATCACAATGCCGAACGGCTCATTCCGGCTGGGCACGCAGACGCAGTCGGTGCTCTTGTACAGGTTGATCAGGTCGCTGTCCGCACCCATCGACCCGATGAAGCGCACCGCGTGGGCCACTCCCAGCTCGTGGGCCCGACGCTCCAGGTACATTTTCATGTCGCCGTCGCCCACGAACACGACCTTCGCGTCGCCGCGGGTGTGCAGAATGCCCGGCGTGGCCTCCAGCAGCAGGTCGCACCCCTTCTGAACGCTCATCCGCCCCACGTACAGCACCATCGGGTCCAGCGGGCCGATGCCGTACGTCCGGCGGCAGACGGCCGGGTCAATGTAGCCGTCGTACCGGTGTACGTTGATGCCGTTATGCACCACGCGCAGCTTCCAGTCGGGGGTCTGGTATTCACCCTTGATCTCGTCGGCAAGCGGACCGGAAACCGCCACGACGCGGTCCGCGACGAACACCCCTTCGGACTCCACCCATCGGACACGGCCGGACCGGCCGTTGTGTCGGTGATTCCCGCAACGGCCGTATTCGGTGGAGTGCATGGTGAGCACGGTCCGCCGGCCCAGGTTGTTCTTGGCCTGAACGATGGCCTTCGCGCACAGCCAGTCGTGCCCGTGCACAATGTCGAACGGCGCGTTCTGAAACGCCTCCGTCTGGGCCATGAACCAGATGAAGGCGTTCCCCATGTTGTTCATCTCGGTGACGAAGTCCGGGTGCAACTCGATGGGGCATCGGTGGTAATGCACCCCGTCCACCACGGAGTACGTCTGCTGCCCCTCACCCAGCCGCACGAACACGTGGGCTTCATGCCCGCGACGCTGCAGGCCGGCGGCCAGCTCCGTCACGTGCCTTGCCACCCCACCGACGGCCACCGAATGAAGGCTTTCCCAGGATAGAATCGCTATGCGCATCGGCGATCGCAACCCCTTATCGGATCAGTTGTTGTTACAGCCCTCAGGGCGAGACAGGTACACCGCTCTGCCGACGCCACGGCCAGCCCTCCCGACACGGGCCCGCCATCCGCCGTCGGTCATCGTCGCGCGCCGCCGCCGCCCGCCCCCCGTTCGCGTCGGCGCGGACGCGGATCATACCGCCATTCAGGTCAATGTATCAAGGCAAGGTCGATGGGATCGAAAATGACGGGCGCGCCGGTCGTGGGGTCGAGAAGGAACCGGCCTTCGCGACAGTCGACAACACAAAGGCCCGTGCCATCCACTCAGCAGTAATCTACAGCCCATACGGAGATTAGCCCCACGGGTTTCGCGGCAGGCAAGTGGTATCCCCATGACGTGCCGAATCTCAGACTCCCTCGCGAGCGAGACGAACCTCGTAAGAGAATCACAGCCGGCTTTGCCAATCTTCCCAATTTCAGCCTTGACGCCGCCGAGCAAAGGCCCTATGTTTGCATATTCCAGCAGAACTCCTCGGATGGAACCCCTTGTTTGCCTAGCTTCTCAGGAAGGGGCGGCGGGGCTGGAGGGATGGGCACAGTTGCCCGTGGGAAGGCCTGAATCGTGTGATAGCGTCTTGGCGGCACGGAACCGCCGGATGAGCGGGCTTTCCGGACCGGGGAAAGAACGAGCAAGGGCCTGGTGGGCGGAAGCCATCGCGATGGTACCGCTCACTCGGCCTTTTCGCGTTTGGGCGGTAAGTGGGATTGCCTGAGCGAGGTTCGCCGGCTTCGGCACACCAGGATCCAGCGGGGGCGGAGCGTCAATTCACCGCGTGACCGTTCTTCCCCGCACCGTTCCCGGAGTGCTTGCGGCCGAACACACCGTTCTGGATGCGGCCGGAGCCGCCGTGGCCGTTTCCGTTGCCGTTTCCGTGACCATTGCCATTCCCGTGCCCGTGCCCGTTGCCGCCGTGATCCAGAGCCAGGTATCGCCCGTGCCGTGGGAGCCGCTCGCGGAGCAACTGGTCCACGGTCATCAGACGCACACCCTTGGCCTCGAGCTGTCGAAGAGCCAGATCGGCCTCCACCTCGCTCCAGAAGCCGCACCCGTCGGCAACGACAACCACCGAACGGTTTCGGGCCCGCAGACCGAGGGCCAGGGCCTTGACCGTCGTTTCCAGCGCCACGCCGTACAGGATGAATCGATCGGCGGGCACCTGTGTCAGGAAGCGGTCGGCCTTTGGATTGCTCAGCAGATCCTTGGTTCGCTGCCGGAAGATAACCTGCTGGTAGGTGCCGAACAGGTCGATGGGCACTGCCAGTGTGTTGTCACCTTCGACGCGAACAAAACTGCCCATCACCGTGAAGATCAGTTTTCGCTGGCCATTGGTGCCGTCGATGCAGAACGGACCGCCTTGCTCACGATCGAGTTCGCACGGACGATGCGAGTTCAGTGACGACACGATGGGCACGCGACGCCACTTGGTCCAGGCCACGATCTTACGCAAAGACGGAATCAGCACGTCCAGATTGGCGACCGGATTGGCGCCCCGCTGGGTCAGAAAATCTGCCTGCGTACTGAGATCGACGGCCACTGTAGACGGGTAAAACCCATTTCGACCGACGGCCATGAATCGTCTCCCGATATGCCGCGCGGTGCGAACAAGTGCCCTGGCCGGCCCCACGGCCAAGGACGCAACGCTGCGAGTTGAAATCGCGCGGTTCGGTAATCCGTCAGTTTCCGGGAAGGGAGGTGCTTCTTTCCCACCAAACCCATCCCGCGTTTGTAACGCATCCCAATGCGCATTGGATCGTAGCGGATTGCCGTGGGAAGGCAATGCCGAAAGCCCCCAGTTTCCACGGAAATCCTGGAACGTTCGTTAAGCCCGGAGCTTATTGCAGGTTGAATCGGCGTGTAGGGTCCGAATAATTGCTATAGACTTCCTATTTTAACGCACGTCCTGACTGGTTATGGAACGTCCGAGGGCCATTGGGGGATTGACTGTTACAGAGCAACATGGAGTCCCGTGGCCCTCGTCCCTGTCGTTTCGTTGATTTGCCCCTGCGGCGTGGTAGAGTCGGCCCGTCGAAGGCGGGGCAGGCAGGTCGCCCGCCTCGCCGCCGGGGAGTGTCCGGACGCCTGGTGGGTCCCGCGGCCTTCAAAGCCGTTGTGGGGTCGTTCGCGCGGCCCCAGGTGGGTTCGATTCCCATCCACTCCCGTTCTGGGTCGCCGAGAAGCGACCCAGAACAGAGCAGGAAAGGGGAGAAAGGAGAGAGGAGAGGCCCGACGAAGGCCGTTTGGAGTACGAAGGTTCTCCGCCGCGCGTGAACCCTCTCCTGCGGTCTCCTTGCTCCTCTCTACTCTCCCACCGATGCCTCAACCACGGGGACCGACATGGCCTTCGCATTCGAAAAACGGATCGTCTACCAGGAATCCATATACTTCGCCGACCAAGTTCTCTTCGCCACCGAGCGATTTCCACGACGCTACGCGTTTCTATCCGACGCCCGATGGGGCGGACTGGCGCATCGGACCACTACGGCTTCTCTGCCATCATGAGGTGAACCGGCATCGTCATGGGAGCGAAGGACCCGAGAAAAGCAATCGAGCGATTGGTGAAACAAGACATATCCGCAGCCACGTGTTTGGCGCGGAGCATCGAAGATCCCTGGCGGCGAACGCAAGCGCTGGCTTGGGTGGCTCGGTTCTCTGAGCACCAGACGTTGCAGCTCGCGCGTGAAGCGGAGAAGGCCGCGGCTGACTGCAAAGACGAATATCAGCAAACCGCGGCCCTGGCGTGGGTGGTTGCCGCCCTTGCCGAGTGCGACTTGAAGAACGAGGCGAAGCGGGTCCTGCACGTGGCCATGGACCAAGCGACCCACGTGACTCCGGCGGCATCACGCGCGGAAGCACTCATCTTGCTGCTTCAGGCAGGGATGTCGCTGGGAACGGACTGCGTCCAGCCCATTGCGGACAAACTCGACTCATCCTGCGGGCAGGATGTTCACTGGCGCTGTCGCCGAGCAATCAAGCATGCCCAGCAGTTTCTGGCCGGCGAAATCACACCGCGCCCGTTCTTCTGGTAGTCCAACCGGAAGCTGTGATACGATTGGGGACCACAGATCCCGCGTTGCCGATACTGCGAAGCGCGTTCGGGTCAGTTCGATTCCACCTCGCTCCCGTCTGCCGCCGGTTGACTCGTCGCCATCTGCCGCTTCGATTCCTCCACCCGCCGCAGGACCTCCGCGTATGGCCGGACGAACTCCACGTGCCCGTCGGCGTACAGCACGTTGCCGCCCTGGCCGGCATGGTTGTCGCGTTCGTAGAGGAGGATTGTGGCGGATGAGATATTCCAGCTTTCGGCACCCGGCATGTCATACACAACCGGGACGTAGCAGGCGTACGGGTCCTTCTCGACGTCCTGGACCGTCTTGCCGGATGAGGGGCAGACGAGTTGCTCGGCCGTGATACAGCCGGCCTCCAGCAGGGCGTGGAACGGGTCGGCCCGGAATGACTCGTGCTCCGACCCGTAGATCTTCATGCACGCTGAGATCCCCCTCATGTTCGCGCCGCAGACCAGGCGTCTGGACAGCTCCCTCGTACGGGACACGGCCAGGAGGATGCCAACGGTGGCCAGCCCGACCAAGATCAGCAGCACCCACCTTCTCAACCACCGGCCCCGGCCGTTGTCAGCCGGGCTTGTGACGATCTCCGCTCCACAGTGCGGGCACCGTTGCGGCGGTTTCCTACCAGTTTCCACGTCGATGATCGTCCTGCACGACGGACAGAAAAGTGGTTCACCCATGACGCGTCTCCCTCTGCACGTTTCGGCGATCAGCGGTCAGGGCCTCCGGCGTTCCTTACCGCCAGCCGGCGCTTCGTGTCCTCGACCGGCCGCTCAACTTCAGTGTACTGACGCACGAACGTGCAGTGCCCATCGGCGAAAACGACGTTTCCGCCTTCGCCGCCATGATTGTCTGTCTCGTACAGCCACACGATTCCAGACGGGTCAAGCCCCTCAGCAGCCAGCGGTGCGTCCGGCACGACCAAGTGGTAGCATGTGTAGGGATCCGCCTCCACGTCAGCAAGAGTCTTGTCTGAACAGACACAGTAGAGTTGCTTGATGGTTACGTTGCCGCTGTCGAGCAGGGCGCGGAACGCATCGTCCGGGATCATGCCGTGCTCCTGCTTGTAGATGCGGAGAGAAGTGGCAATCCCTTTGAGGTTGGCCGCGCAGTACAGCCTCATGCGCAACTCATTCACGCGGGGCGAGTGGGATAACACGTATCCTCCAACAAGGATCAGGACGCAGAACAGAACGACGCCGGCCCCGCCCAGAATCTGTCCGGCCATCGCCCTGCGTCGACCGGCGAACCGGTCGGGGTCCGAGCGCAGCCGTCGCAAGGCGGCAGCGCCCAGCAGGACAGCGGCGATTCCCGCAGGAAACAGCCCCAGCAGGCCCAGGATTCCGAACACCAGAGAGGCTGTCGCCAATCCCATACGGCGTCGGCGCAACCCGGGTCCGGCCGGGTCGGAACTGTCGAAGCCGGATGGTTGTGTGGACATGTGCGTTCCTCTCGTCAATGGGCGAGTCAGGGGTTTGGAGGCTCTCTCCGTACTTCTTCCAGCCGCCGCGTGGACTCCTCCACTCGCCGAACGACTTCCGCATATGGGGAATAGAACTGACAGTGGCCATCCACGTAGCAGACGCAGCCGCATGTGCCATCGTGGTTATCGCGTTCATAGAGGAGTACCATGTCCGCCTCCGCCGTCCCGTTCGCGAGGGCTTCCGCCATACCGGGAACAAGGACGTAGCAGGCGTATACGTCACTGGCGATATCATTGAGTGTTTTCCCGGAAGACGGGCACAGAAACTGTTGCGTAGTGCAGGCGCCAGCATCCAGGAGCGAGCGAAAACCGTCGGGCGGAGCCACTCCCCGTTCGCTGATATAGATCCGAATCACTGCGCACGCACCCAAGGCGTTGGCGTGGCAACGCATACAGCGTGCGATCTCGCGCAGCGCAAGCCCGGCCGCCAGGGTCAGACCCAGGCACCCCAGGCAAATGCTCGCAATGGCGCGTTGCCTTCCACCGAGAAAGCGGCGGTCACAGCGAACACTCTTCATCGCGACGCACGCCACCACCACCGCCGCCAGGGCGGCTGGCCAGAGACCAACCAGGCCGATGATGCCGCTCGCCAAAGCGACGGTCGTGACAAAAATCCAGCGTCGTCGTCTCCTGACGTCCTCCGCTGTAGCGGGCTCCGGAGCGTTCATCGCAGACACGGCAGTCACGGTCGCCTGACAATGCGGGCAGCGCGCAGATTGCCCGGCCGGGATGGGGATTTCCACCGGCTTACCGCAGGACGGACATGGAAGCTGCCTGGGCATGACGCACCGCACAAGAGTATAGGGACCGACCGGCCGACGGATCAAGCAAATGACGCCGGCGCGTGCCGGCAAGGACACCCTGGAAGCCGGAAAGCCGAAAGAGGATCGGACGGGGGGGCGGGGGATGGGCACTGCTCAAGAGCAGTGGCACGCACGCGAGTGCGGTGTTCCCCTTGTGCCCGGGACGGACGACAGCACCTTCGGGCGCGACAATCCACGGAAGAATGGAAGCGGGGAGAACCCGACCCCGCCCTGCCCCTGACGGATTCCTTCCAGGCACATCCCGACGCGCTCAGGGGAGGCGGACCGGGGTGGAACCCGAACGGCACGGCTCGGTCGACCGCGTGATCCGACATCCGGCCCGTTGCGCAACATACGAAGCGATGCGATCGGCATCCTCGGGTGACACTCGCGTAACCCCATCCCTGATCGTTACCGGCTTGCCACGGCTAAAGTGAATTCGAACTGCCTCGTTCGATCGGGACGAGTCCAAGGTTTGTGTCACAAGGCATCTTTCGACCGCGCTGACGTCCGCATAGGTCCGGACATCGTGGTACCATGCCAGACGCAACGAAATGCCCCGTTCGTCAATGATGATGCCGTTGCTCCAGGACATCCAGCCCACCGGGATAGCGATGAGGGCAATAAGGAGGCACCACACGACGGACGAGCGGTTCGGGTCGACGCCATCGCGGGTGGCGAAATACCGATCCAATCGATCCCCTTCGATGCTCGATCCGGCGCGGGCAAACATCGGAGCGAACAAGACGCCGAGAGCAAACGCAAGAACGATGCCTGGAACAAGCCACCACTCCATGCGCCGTCCGTCGTACGCCGCGTTGTTCGCGACGTCAAAGACACGTATATTGATCCAGAAGAGCGCGTGCGCAAACGGGTATGTGCATAGCACGGCGAACGCCACGGGGGCGAATGTCGCCTTTCGCTCCGCTCGGCGTGCATGAGGTGCCATGCTCGCCATCTCATCCGCGTTGAGCATGCGTTCGGGCTCCACCCGAGCCAGGCGCCGGGTGAGCCCAATCCCTACGCCCCGGACAAGCGCGCCGAGGGCGACGCCCGCCAATGCCTGGTAGAGAAAGGCCTTAGCCACTTGTGTTCTCCCAGCCTGCGCCTAGGGGACTGCGCCTAGTGGACAGCCTCCTATATTGCATGAGAGGGACAACGCCCCGGCACTCGCGCCCCCGGCTGGGCCTCCTCGACCATCCTTCGCATTCTGCTCGTCCCTCTCTTCCGCCCAGCCGCCCGACTCCGTCCGGCCAGGGACGAACCACTTTCCTGGAGTGTAGCAAAGGACGCCGGAGGTACAAAACCGAAGCCACGGCGCGCCCGCCCCCTCATTTCTCCTTCTTGTTGTTTGCTTTCTGCTTTCCTGAGCCCCCGCCTCTTCACACGCGGAATCGCGCCGGTCCTGCGCCCGAGAGAAGCGCCATCGAGCCGGAAGCCTGTTGAAACGGGCTGGAGCGCTGCAGGAGGAGTTGGCGGTTCAATCACAACTCGTCGGACATGCTCGAGCTGTACTACGACCTGCACGACGAGGACAGTCAGGCCGCGATGCGGGCGCTCGCCGACAGCACGCAATGTGCCGCTCATTCGGCCCAGGCCCCGGGCCGCTTTGAGGGCAATCCGAGGGCAACGGGGCAGTCAAGAATCGAGAAAACGCCACAAGCTCCTGAAATACAAGAACTTCTGGAGTGCCTGAACTCGGGATCGGAGAGGGCGGGATTCGAACCCGCGGTACGGTTACCCGTACACACGCTTTCCAAGCGTGCTCCTTCGGCCACTCGGACACCTCTCCACGGCGGCCCGACCGATCGCCGCGGGGCGCCGGCGGACGGGCCGGAGGCTATGGTAGCAGGCGACCGGCCAATGGCAACGGGGCAGAGACCGCGGACCAGACACCCGAGAACGGGGCAGGCCTTCCGGGGCGCGTTGCGGGAATTCGGCCGAGGAGTGGCCGGGCTGCGTCAGAAGCGGCTGCTCCGCTTCGGCACCTGCGCCTTCACCCCTGGGTCTTCAACCGCTCCTGCTCGTGCAGTTTCTTCTCCAGCCTTCGCTGAACGACCTCCGGCAGCAGGCGGGTGAGGCGGTCCGGCTGGTACCCGCCGATCTCGACGATCTGCTTGATCAGCGTGCTGGAGGTCAGGGCGTGCTGGTCGCTGGTCATCAACAGAACGGTCTCCACGTCGCCGACTAGCAGGTTCGTGTTGGCCTGGCGCAGCTCTCCCCGCAGGTCCACGTTGTCGCGGATGCCCCGCAGGATCACGCGGGCGCCCTGCCGCCGCACGTACTCAGCGGTCAGACCCTCGTAGCTGTCCACGCGGACGTTCGGAATGTCTCGCGTGCATTCACGGAGCAACTCCACACGCTCCGTCGCCGAAAACAGCTCCGTCTTCTCCGGGTTGCGGCCGACGGCCACGATCAGCGTGTTGAACAGGCGGCTGCCCCGCCGGATGATGTCCAGGTGCCCGTGGGTAATGGGATCAAACGCCCCGGGAAACACCGCGATAATCGGATCTCGCTCGGCCATGCGTCGGCTCCTTGAAGGCACGCAGGCATTGTACGGCAGACCGCTGGAGAAACGCAAAAACACGGCAGGGCCGCGTGGCGAGCGGATGCCTGCACGACTTCCGGTCACACCGTTGCGGGCTCTGCCTCCACCACCGGCGAGGCCGGCATCGAGGCGGCATCGTGGCAGAAGATGTTGATTTTCATCCACTTGCGGCCGTGCCAGCGGCCCCACAGCAGCATGCCCAGCAGCACGATCAGTGCGGTGGCGGCGATCCACGGCCCCACGCTGCCCCACTGGGGAACGTAGTGAACCATCAGCCACCCGCCGCCGATGATGACCAGCCAGTGCGTGATGATGAAGACCATTGACGGCCAGAGGGTGTCGCCGGCCCCGCGCAGGGCGCTGTTGTAGCCGACGCACAGGGCGTCGGACACCTGGAAAACAGCCGCACAAATCAGCACGTGGGACCCAATGGTCACCACGGCGGGCGTGTCGTTGAACAGCCGGATCAGTTCGTGCCGCGCGAAGAGGAACACCAGGGCGCACACCCCCATGTACGTTGCGACGCCCGTCACGGCAATGCGGGTCAGTCGCATGGCCCGCTCCGGGTTTCCCTCGCCCACGGCGCGGCCCACCAGGGACGTCAGCGCAACGCCGACACCCAGGCACGGCATAAATGAAATCCGAATGTACTGCCAGACCACGTTCGTGGCGATCAGATGCACCTTGCCGAAGCAGGTGCCGACCAGCACGTTGATGAAAACGGCCCAGACGACCACGTCACTGACGAACTGGACGCCCTGCGGCCCGCCGGTACGCAGAATGTTCAGCATCTTCCCGCCGTCGAACCGCCACGTGCTGCGAGTCCGGAACTCGGCGTGATAGGCCGGTCCGCACAGCCGCGACCCCAGCCGCAGAACCTGGTACACGTTGCCGATCACGGTGCCCCAGGCCGCCCCCGCGATCCCCAGCTTCGGCAACCCGCCGATGCCGAAGATCAGCACGAAGCTGGCAACGGCGTTGACCAGAATCCCCTCGATGGACGCCCACATGGTGACCCGGGGCCGGTGGATGCCGTTGAAGAAGTTCGACAGCGCGGCCACGGCCAGCGTCGGCGCGACCGTCAAAATCGCCACCCGGATGTAATCGACCTCCAACTGCTGCACGGGCAGGTCGTGGCCGATCCAGTGAACCAGGGTCGGCACGAACGGCCGGCAGGCCAGTCCGATGACGGCCAGCACCAGCGCGAGATACACGCCCTGCCAGGCGTACGCCCCGCAGTCCGCCGGTCGGCCGCGGCCGAGGCTCTGCGAAACGAACGTGCTGAGAATTGTCACCACGCCCAGACCGAACACGATGTACGACCAGAGCAGCACCTGGGCCGGCAGCATGGCGGCCTGCGCGTCGTCGCCCAGGAACGTGATCATCACGAAGTCGCTGACGTCCATCGCCATCCGCGAGCACATCGTGATCACGATGGGCACGGACATGGCAATGACGCTGCGCAGCTCGTCTCGCCGGCCGGCGCGGCCGGACTCGCCTGGATGGATGCTGTTCTCCGGACTCATGGCACCGATATCCCGCTATACAAAACGGCCCCGGGAGCATTGGTGCTCCCGGGGCCGAGGGTTGTCAGTCGACTACGATTCCCGTCCTCAGGAGGGCTGGTTCTCCGCAATCCGCGCCGCGTGCGGATTGTCCACCCGCACAAGGCCGCAGAGCAAGAATGTGTCAAACGCCATCTGCATCCACCAAACCTCCTTCGGAACCGCGCCGAAGCCAGGATCGCGGAGTGTATGCTGAACCGGCGCGTCCTGTCAACCCCCCGGACGCCCGGACCGGCCGGGCCGGGTTCATTCCCGAACGGCCGTCACGATGAAATCGACTGATGTTTCCGCGTCGAACGGCGTCAGCGCGTAATCGCCGTGCCGGCCGTCCACGCGGAGCCCGGCGGCCGCCAGCCACGCATCCATCTGCTCAGGGGAAACGGGATACGTTCGCCCCTCCTTCGCGTGATGCCGCCACTGGCCGTCGTTCCAGAGGGTCAGGCTGGTGACCCTGGACTCGTCCGCACCCACGTGGAACAGGCGGAACGACACGTACTCCACGCCCTCCACGCGGACGATCCGCGGGCCGCGGACGCACGGGTGTTCGTCTCGCATGGGCGCGAAGTTGAGCACCTGGATGAACAATCGCCCGCCCGGCCGCAGCACGGCCGCGAAGTTGTCGATGGCCGATCGGACCGCCGCCTCGCTGCCGGCGGCGGCCAGGGAATTGCCGATGCAATACAGACCGTCGAACCGGTGCGTGACGGATTCGTTCAACGCGTCAAACGCGCAGCCGGACCAGGCAATGTGGACGCCGGCGTCTGCGGCTCGCTGTGAGGCCACCCGCAGCATCGCCTCGCTACGGTCCAGACCGGTCATGCGATAGCCGGCCTGGGCCATGGCTATCGCCTGGTGCCCCGTCCCGCAGCCGGCATCGAGCACGCCCAGCGTGCCCGGCGGCCCC
>JAFGJQ010000144.1 GCA_016929015.1 Phycisphaerae bacterium
TCCGTTCAGGAAGATGACCGAGAGCTCCCTGCGAAGATCGTGGTACAGAGCGACGAGAGCCAGCAGTCCGAGGACCGCGATCGCGCACGCGACTACGCGGCAGAGTCGTCCCGGCGGGCAGATCGGCCGGGCGGCAAACAACAGCAGGAAGACCGCGACGACCAGCGTCATTTGCCGGAGGAAGAAGCCCCCTCCATCGACGGATCGGTTCAGATGCTCGTGCGACCACAGCTCGATCGCGATAGCCGTCATCAACACCAGCAGGCCCGCGGCGTACGTGACCTGGGCGGCGGCCCGACGCAGGTCCGCATCGCAGCGCCGGTCAAGTCGGTAGAGAACATGACACACGATCGCGGCGGCCGCCACGAGGCACCAGGTCGCGAAGGCGGCGTTCAGGACCGGTCGGAACGGCCCGTCGTGCATGGGCAACCCCGCTGCAAGCTTCCCGACGGCCAGCGCCAGCACCGCGCCGGCGGCGGCCTGAACGAGCCGATTGCGATACCGCAAGCCGATCGCGGTCAAGATAACGGCCTCCGCCGCCCAGAGGATCGCGATCGTGTGCGTCTCGAAGTGAAGGGGCACCGCCAACGACAGGAACGCCAAACCTGCGATCAGCAGGGCGTTACGGAGGTCCGCGTCGGCCCGGCACCGCAGCGACACCACCGCCATCAGACCGAGGTGCGCCGAACCCATCATCAGGCTGCACAACGCGAGCCAGTGTCCGTGCTGCTCGGCCAGCATGGTCCAGAGGTAGTAGAACACTGCCGCGGCGTTCGCCAGCACCAGGAGCGTATCCTGGACCTCCGATCTGACCCGCCGCAACAATGTGTGCAGGACGGGCAGGATCAGAAAGATCACGAAGAACACCGCCAGCCAGAACAGCGCCACCCCCACCTGCGGCGGCGGCCATGCGACATCCATCAACGGACGATAGAACTTCTCGAACCAGACGGTGTAGAGCACGTACGTGCCCAGGAAGGCGAGAAGGTTCACGACGCTCCACTTCCGCCAGTAGGCGCAGAGCATCGCGCCGATGCTCAGGATCAGGACGTACGCGAACAGCGGATTCGGCAGGTTCTCACCGGTTGAGAGCACCAGCGGCGTCACATACCCGCCCACGAGCGACAGCAGGGCGATTACTACCTCATTCAGTACGACGGCGTAGAGCATGGCCGCGGTCGTGATGCCGATAGCCAGGATGTAGGCGGGCGCCGGACCGATTAGGCCGTACGAGCGGTGGGCCGCGAACACTGTTGCGTAGAGAATCGCGAAGCCCAGCGCCGTCACGCCCTTGGCGGCGAAGTCGTACCCGCGCCGGCGCGTAACGTCGCCGCCAGACAGCGCGACCAGCCCGCCCAGTCCGGCGATCAGCACTCTGCCCCAGGGCCCGATCCACTGGCTCTCATAGGCGTACTTGAGGAAGAACCCGACCGCGAAAATCACCGTGACCACGCCTGCGACAAGTACCCACCGCGTCCCGATCCGCTGCTCCAGGCTGGCATGGGGTCCCGGCAAGGCCGGGCCCTGTTCGTAGTGTGCCCGTAAGGGCATATCCGGATCACGCCTTACGGCGTTACTACGAACAAGATCCTCAAGCCCCGGGTCGGTGTGCTCTGCGGGCTCTGCGCGGGAGGCGGAAACGGATGTCCCTTCGCCGACCGGCTCGGGCACCGCCTTCTCAGGAACAGGGGCGGGCACAATCGGAGGCGCAGGGGACCCGGGAATCCGCATCGCCCGGCGCATCGCCAGGTCGCCCAGCGCGCGCCGCATCTCCTCAATGCGCCGCAGAGCCACGATCGCTGCGATCAAGGCCACCGGTCCGCTGAGAAGAGCCGCGACCGCCAGCAGGATCAACAACGGGAAGGCGCCATCCATAGAAGCTTCTCACCCATCGGTTTCCTTCACGCGGGAGTGCCCACGACGGACATGTAAATCACGCTCTCCTTGACGCCATCGACGTCGAGCAGCTTGTTGACCTCGTCGTCAAACAGGGCGCCGACCTGGCAGGTACCCAGGTCGAGATTCACCGCCGCCAGAGCGAGGTTCTGCGCGATGTGGCCGGCGTCCAGGTAGATATAGCGGTAGGCCCGCTGGCCGTATTTCCACTTGGACCGCCCGAAGATCGCCGTCCAGACGAAGATCGCAGGGGCATGGGCGCACATCGCCTGGCCGAGCGCCGCGGCGGCAATCTCCTTGCGGAGATCGCCCGCTCTGATCTGCTCGAGCTCATGATTGCGGATGCCATAGTGGTACGCGCCCGGCTCCAGGTCGCGGACCTCGTTGGCGACGATGTAGGTTTCCAGCGGGTACAGCGCCCCGGCCGAGGGCGCGGTGCGGAATTCCAGGCCCTGCTCGGCCCGCTGGACCCCGCCCGCAGCCCAGAGCAGATAGCTCAGGTGTTCGAGAGTCAGTGGGGCGGACCGGTAGTCGCGGATGCTCCGCCGGTTGTTGAGGATTTCATCGAGCGTGAGGGACCGCTCCGGCTCGAACGCCGGCAGGACCACCCGCGGATTGCCCGGATAGGTCTTATAGGGCTCGGGGCGCAGATTCCACTGCATTCCCTCGTCGCCCATCGCGCCCGGCTGGTATTTCGTCCGTTGCTGGAACTCATCCCCTACTTTGCCCATCGTATTCCTTTCCATTGCGACCACCGGTGGGTCCTGTCCTCTCGCCCTCCGGCGCGCACGCGGCGTCGCGCGGGTGCACTCATCATCCCAGGAAAGCGTCCCGGTGCAAGCCCAAAAACGTGTGATGCCCCTCCCAGGTTCATCGCCCGCAGGTGGAAATCTGCATATTCCTCTCAAAAATGGCGTGGACACGACCCCGGCCGGCCGATACAATCGAAGGAGTCACAAACGTCTCATGTTCTCCGGCATCATGGCACAGCACGCCGAAAGCATGGCTACGCAACTGGAGAAACACCTACCTTGGAGGTGCACCATGTCTCGGAAAATGCTCGCAGCAATTGCATTGGCTATTGTGATGACCGGCCCGTCACTCTGGGCCCAACCACCCGCCGGCACGGTCGTCCCCGGCAGCTTCATCTGCCAGGTCGATGATGCTGCGGATGCTTTGACGATCGGCCGGGCCGCCGCAGCCGCCACGCGCGGCACCCTTGGCCATGTCTACAGCCATGCTCTCAACGGTTTCTCGATCCAGGTGCCTCCGGGGATTGTCGTGGCCAACCTCCGCGCCCAGCGGGGCGTCATCCAAGCTGAGCCCGATCTTGTCATGCACACCTGTGCGCAGACCCTGCCGACCGGTGTCGATCGGATCGATGCAGAAGGAGCGGGTGGTTCAATCGATGTGGACATCGCCATCATCGATACAGGTTGTGGCCCACATCAAGACCTGGATATTGTGGGGGGGCGGCGATTCTACTCCAAAGGCGTTAAGAGCTATTCTGACGATAATTATGCTGATGACAACGGCCACGGGACGCATTGCGCCGGGATCGCAGCGGCGATCGACGATGATTTCGGCGTGGTAGGCGTCGCACCAGGTGCCCGAATCTGGGCTGTCAAGGTCCTTGGCGCCAACGGTTCCGGACGGCTCTCGGACATCATTGCCGGAATCGACTGGGTGACAGCGAACGCGAACACGATTGAGGTTGCCAACATGAGCCTCGGCGGCACAGGGGTGAGCAGCGCATATCAGACAGCCATCCGCAACAGTGTCAACGCTGGCGTCGTCTATGTTGTTGCGGCCGGCAACGCAAGCACTGATGTCTATGGAGCCGATGGCGTCTTCGGGACGAGCGATGATTATGTTCCGGCGGCCTACCCGGAGGTCATGACGATCTCGGCCATGGCGGACAGCGATGGCAAACCCGGCGGCTTGGGCGATGCAACCAGCCGCGGCCTTGATGATTCCTTTGCCACCTTCAGCAACTACAGCCATTCTGTCGTGGGTAATCCCGTCAGCTCGCCTGGGGCGGCAATCGACCTGATCCTGCCCGGCGTGAATATCTACTCGACCCTCCCCAATGACAGCTACGCCATCTACAGCGGCACAAGCATGGCTTCGCCCCATGGTGCCGGTCTCGTGGCACGATACATCGCCGCAAATGATCGCGCAACGGATGACGACGGGGTGTATGCGATTCGCCAGGCTCTCATCAACGCAGCGAAGGCCCAGGACGATTCGGCATATGGCTTGGTTAACGGCGGTGACCCCGACTCAAAGCTCGAGCGGATTGGATGGGCGGGCTCATCTGTTAATTCACCGCCAAGGGCAGGGTTCACGTACAGTGCGAGCGGACTGACGGTTACCTTTGCTGACACCAGCACGGACTCCGACGGCACGGTTACTGCATGGAGTTGGAGCTTCGGCGATGGGGCAACCTCGGAGCAACAGTACCCGAGCCATTCTTATGCGGAGGCGGGAAAGTACACTGTGACGCTGGAAGTGACGGATGATGATGGCGCCACAGACAGCGCATCCCACGAGATTACTGTCTCGGAACCGACAGGCAATATCCCACCCGTGGCAGGCTTCACCTACACCGTGAGTGGACTGACGGTCACCTTCACTGACACGAGCACAGACTCCGACGGCACGGTTACTGCGTGGATTTGGGATTTCGGCGATGGGACAACCTCGACCGAACAGAACCCGAGCCGTTCTTACACAGCGGCAGGAGAATACTCTGTGAAGCTGACCGTGACGGATGATGGCGGAGCCGAAAGCAGCGTTTCTCAAAGCATAACTGTTACCGCACCCGTCACAGACGCCACGTTATCCGCATCTCTTTCGCCCATGACCTTCACGTACCGCAAGGCGGGTGCCAACTACTTTGTGACTGCTTCCGTATTCGTGCAACTCGTCGATGATGCCAACGGGGGTAATGTGGCCCTGCAAGGGGCAACAGTTGCCGCCGAATGGAGCCCAGGTGGCATGACTACCGGAGTAACGAACGACAGCGGCCAGGTGACCCTGATGTCGAGTGAAGTCAAGACAAGATCGCCCTTGACATTCACCCTGACTGTCAGAGACATCGAGGCCTCGGGTTACACTTACGAAGACGACGATCCTTCCGTTTCCGGCACGTGGCAGTTGCCGGGCGCGTCATTCTTCGGCTTTTAGGCTCTCGATTTGACCTGCAGCCAGTGACCCCTGGGGACAGTTGCGGCTGTCGCCAGGGGTCTTTCTCTTGCTCTGTCCTCCGGCACGGAGAAAGCGAGCCGAACGCTTATTCGATCAGGTGCCAGATTTCTTCCTGCCCGGCTTTGAAGCAACCGACGTCGAGATCGATCTGGACCCGGTACTTGCCTTTGAACCCGGCGGGCACGCGCCACGAGGACGTGAGGGTGCCTTCCAAGCTGTACGCGAACTGCCCGCCGTCCAGACGCTTCCCCTGCTCGTCGAGGATGGAGAAGGCCAGGGGAGAAGGGCTCCATGAGCCTGCATGGCCGAAGACCGTGGGGACATACACGCTGCCGGCGCAATCCCGCAGAATAGGCTTCATGTCCACCCGGCTGCCGCTCCGTCGGACCTCGGCAGTTATCACAAACGGCGCGCCGATCTTCAGCGTCGTGGTCTCTCCCTCCTTGATCTCGAAGCGTTGCAGACTGCTGCCCGGCTGGTCGCACTGAAAGGCCAAGGGACGGCCGTCGGCGTTCAGAGTGCGCAGCATGCCTCTGCCGACGCCATACGCACCCGCCGGCAGCGGGTGACTCTTGGATTCGTACGTCCAATAAAGCGATTGCGGTGCGACGTCGGACATCAACTCGCATTCGAATTCCACGCCCGGGCAATCGATCACCAGCTCACCCATCGTGGGTTGCGCCGCTCGCAGCTCAAGCCGGCTGCCGTCGGGCGCCAGGTCGATGGCGTAGTACCTGTCGTGCATGATGACCATGCGACCCAGCGGCATGACCTCGCAGCGGCGCCCGGAGTGGTGGAATTCCCCGTCTCCGTCGCGATCGACCGCGATCAAATCGCACTGCCTCCGCCAGGGGTCTGCGACCGGCAAGGACAGGAGGGTGCTGAATCGGCCGTCGTGGTCGCCATCGACCGCCGCGAACCGGTACGCGCGGCCATCGATGCGAAGCCAGCCGGTCTGATAGCCGTCCGGGTGGACGAACACGGGACTCGGAATATCCTGCCGAAAGCTCCGAACCCGAAAGCGGGGGACCGTCCCGCCCTTGCTGGCGCTCTTGAGGCGGACAGGTCCATATTCCCAGTCACGTCCCGGCGGCCCGCACTCGACACCTTGAATACATCGCTCATCCGAGAACAAACCGTCGCGGTCGGTGTCCACATAGAGCCTTCGTCCCGGCAATAGACACAAGACAATGGACGATCCATCCCCGCACTCCAATTGATAGAAGCGTGGCAGTCCGGCCCCGGGCGGCAAGTCGCGGACCTGCCCGGGCTTGCCGGGCAGGGGCATGAGCATCCGCTCTACCATGTTGATCATGATGCTGTCGTCGGACGAAGGGCCTTTCTGGTACCGCAGCGTGCACCAGCCTTCGTTGATGCGCCAACGGCCCCTCAGCACCATTAGCAGCACTCCCGCCGCTACGACTACAAGCGTCAACAGTGCGATCCAGGTCCATCTCATGGCTTTCACCTCCGCGATAACGCACCTGCTGCGAGTCTATCTGCCGACAACAGCTCCGTAGGGTGCGTACCACGCACCGCTTGCTTTGCGGATGCGATGAAAGATGGTGCGTGGTACGCACCCTACGGGACTGCGACACGGCACACGCTCTCTCTCGATATCATCGATATGGCGCGTCTCCACGCATTCTATGGCTGTTCCGGTTCTTCCGCGTCCGGTTCCTCGACGGGTTCCCGCCGGCGAAAGAACAGGCCCACCAGGATGATGGGCGCCCCCCAGAGGATCATGAACAGGCGAAGCAGCCGTCCGGGGATCGACACGTCTCTGGACCAGACCTGTCGCCAGGCCCGACCCCAGATCTGCGTCTGCCAAGGGACGCTCTCCAAGGGAAGGTATGGCGTGAGCTGGCCGGTCGCCTCCCCGCAGTTGGGGCAGTAATGTGCGGTGGGCTCCACGGGTCGCAGGCATCGCAGGCACACGGGTGTCTCGCGACCTTGATCTTCCGCTTCCTCGGTTCTCGCGTCTTCCTCAACCATAGGTCAGACTCCCTGTCTCTGGCCGCCCGGCCGCACTGAGCCTTGTCTCTTCCGCCAATTGCGGCCACGGCCAACCGGCACACGTGGTCTGCCGCGCACAGACTGCCTGCGGTGGACCCTCGATCGAGGAGCAAGGCGGCGAGTCCTCAGGCGTCTGTCACGTCGTCCTGCGTCGGAACCAGCGGCGGCAGCAGCCTGCGCCGATGAGCCCGAGCGCCAGCGACGCCGGTGCGGGAATGATCGACAGATCGGTGACGTCGAACTCGATGTATTTGCTGCTGCTGCTGCACGGCGGCGTGTAGCCCACTCTGCTGGAGTCGCCCGGCAGCAATGCCAGAAGGGTCTCCGGGTCCGGCAGGGCGAGATCGTCCCACGCGGTCCCCGTCGGATCGCGCCGCTTGATCGTTCCCCAGATCACGCCCAGATCCAGTGCGGCGAACGGGCCGCCGGGTGTACCTCCATAGGCGTTGACGTGGAAGTCCACGTCATATTGATCCGCGGTTCCCGGCGCGCCGCTGTAATTCTCGACGGTGATCATGCCCGTGGCGGAGCTGATCGACGAGCCGTCGACAAAGGACAGACTGGCCGTGACCGGTCCATACTCAGCCGAGTGGCTGCTGATCGAGCTGGGCGGCAGGGCATCGTCGTAGGTGTAAAAGCCCGTGACCGGCGTGCCGATGCCGATCGTCGCGAAATCGGAATGGACGACCACCCCGGTGACCAGAACCGAGACCGGGCTGCCCCAGGCGGTGGAAACGACGCCAAGCACCCCACAAAGGAAACAGAACACCTGCCGGACCGGGGATCGAAAAGACGTAGCCATGTGCCGAACCCTCCAGAAACGTAACCATGAAGCTGTTAGAAAACGACGGCACGGAACAGCGCTGCGGCCCCGCAAAGACAGGCAAACACTTCTCGTGCCCAAGGCAATTGGCCTTACACGATCACCCCCGTCCATTGCGTGATTCAATGTCACAAGGACTAACATTATCGGCCTGATTTGTCAATAGGCGGGAAAGAGAAAATCCGTGCGCAGGGACATCATCCGCGGCCGGAGTTGCTGCATTGTATGCCTCGGATTTCAGCATGAGCCGTCTGCCGTCGTCACATCGGGCTGCTGTGACGGCCGATCCGCAATCGGCTATCGCCTACGGCGCCCGTCGGAAGGGGATCGCCTCGCCACTGCCTTCCCGCACGAGCAGGCCGCCCTGACTGTCGAGCTCGGCCGTTACGGACTCCCGTTCGGTCGTGATCGTGATCCGGTTGCCCTCGATGCGCCACTTTCCGTCCCAACTGTTGTCGCCCTCGGTCAGGACGGCTCGCCCGTCCGGGGCGATCTGGATGCTCAATTGCCCCTCGGTCGGATGGTTCAGCACCCACTTGCCGACGAATCCGGCGGGTGTCCTCGCCGTCGGCGTTCTCGCTGTGGGCGTTCTCACTGGCGCGGGTGCCTCGGTTGCGAGCCCGCTCCCGATCTTCGGCAGGCGGAACTCCCGCTCGCTGTTGTGCCAGACCTGTCCGGTCACCGTATCGACCAGGTACGCGCCGTTCTGCGTGCAATCGATGTCGTACCGCCCCACTGGTCCGGGCAGCTCCTCTCGGGCTGCCGCCCCGATCAGCAGGCACAATCCCGCACCCAACACCGCGCCCAGCGCCAGACTCCGGTTGTGAATTCGCCACGTCATTGTGAAAATCCTCCACTGTCAAACCGGTATTCCGAAAGAGGGTACATCACGAAACCCGCCCTTCGATCATCATACTCGATTTCACTCGCCCGGTGCTACATTTCCCCGGTCGTCGGCGGGCCGGTGCTTGCCGCTGCCATGCCACCAGTGCATAATGGTTGCGCAGTCGATGCAAGGTCAGTAAACGTCTGTAGTGGAGACCCCTATGCGCACCCGTCCCATGACTATTCTTCTGTCTGCCGTGATGTGTCTTCTTTTCTCGGCCGCATCTGCCCCCGCGGCCGTTCCTCACCTGGCGAAGAAGGGGACCGCGACGCAACTCATCGTCGACGGGCGGCCCTTCGTGATGCTCGCCGGGGAGTTGCACAACTCCAGCGCATCGAGCCTGGAATACATGGAGCCCATGTGGGACCGGCTCGTGGCGCTGAGACTCAACACGGTCCTGGCGACGGTCTGCTGGGAGCTAGTCGAGCCGCAGGAGGGGCGGTTCGACTTCTCCCTCGTGGACGGACTAATCGCCGGGGCGCGGGCCCGCGATCTGAAACTGGTGCTCCTGTGGTTCGCCAGTTGGAAGAACGGCGTTTCCAGCTACCCGCCCCCGTGGGTGAAGGCGGACCTGCAGCGGTTCCCGCGGGCCCAGGGCGAGAAGGGCAACAACAAGGACGTCCTGTCCCCGTTCCATGAGGAGTCCTGCCGGGCGGACGCCCGCGCCTTCGCGGCCATGATGCGCCATCTCCGCCAGGCCGACCCCGAGGGGCGCACGGTGATCATGATCCAGGTTGAGAACGAGATCGGGATCATGCCCGAATCGCGGGACCACAGCCCGGCGGCGAACCAGGCGTTCCAGTCGGCGGTCCCGCGGGAGCTGATGAGCTACCTGGCGGCGCACCAGGACACGCTTCTGCCCGAGATCAAGGCGCTCTGGGAATCGACCGGTTTCCGAGAGTCCGGCACATGGCGCGAGGTCTTCGGCGACAGTATCTGGACCGACGAAGTCTTCATGGCCTGGCACATGGCCGCCTACGTCGGCAAAGTCACGCGGACGGGCAAGGCCGAGCACCCGCTGCCGATGTACGCCAACGCCTGGCTCGTCCAGAACGACCGGCAAGTGCCCGGCAACTACCCGAGCGGCGGGCCGGTCTCGCGGGTCATGGATATCTGGCGGGCGGCGGCGCCCGAGGTGGACTTCCTCGCGCCGGACATCTACCTGACGGACTTCAAGGCGGTCTGTGAAAGCTACGTCCGCTCGGGCAATCCGCTGATGATCCCCGAGGCCCGTCAGGGGCCGGAAGCGGCGCGGAACGTCTTCTGGGCGGTTGCGGAGCACGACGCGATGTGCTTTGCTCCGTTCGGGATCGAGGACAACACGCCGGACCATCCGATGGTCGCCAGCTACGAGATCCTGCACCAACTAATGCCGCTGATCACCGAGCGTCACGGCGCCGGCCGCATGGCCGGCATCCTGCAGCAAGACCCCAAAGAAGAAGGCACGACGATCGACCTGCCCGGCTATCGCGCCAACGTCCGCTACAACCGCAATGCCAAAGACCAGACCGACATGGCTTATGGCCTGATCCTCCAGCTCGCCCCCGATGAATTCCTCGTCGCGGGCAACTGGTTCTCGGTCAATTTCTCGCCGCTGGGTCCCGGTCCGCGCCGGGCGGGCATCCTCCAGGTGTGGGAAGGTCGCTACGAGAACGGTCGCTGGCTGTCCGGCCGATGCCTCAACGGCGACGAGACCGCTGCCCATTGGCAGGCGAAGCTGCCCCCGAACGAGGCCGACCGCTTCGCCGGCTCGACCAAGCCCCGCATCCTCCGTGTTACGCTCTACCGGCACGACTGAATCGCACTCGCGGCGCACGCCGGGACTTGGTGGTGTGAACGACGATTCCAGACAGGATGCGGAGACCGGCGAAGATCGTGAAGAGCGCCAGTCCTGCGGCGGGCCCGATGATGATCCCGGCAGGAA
>JAFGJQ010000145.1 GCA_016929015.1 Phycisphaerae bacterium
CCGCACACCGATGCCATGGAGCTTGAACCGTTGGACTCCATGATGTCCGACACCACCCGCACGGTGTACGGGAACTTATCCGGCGACGGCAGCACGGCCTCCAGCGAGCGTTCGGCCAGCGCCCCGTGCCCGATCTCGCGGCGGCTGACCGCGCCCACGCGCTTGACCTCGCCGACCGAAATGGGCGGGAAGTTGTAGTGCAGCATGAACTTCTTGCTGTACTCCTCCTGCAACCCGTCCACGATCTGCTCGTCGCGGCTGGTGCCCAGCGTGGTGGCCACCAGGGCCTGGGTTTCCCCGCGTGTGAACAGGGCCGAGCCGTGGGTACGCGGCAGCACGGCCACCTCGCACAAGATGGGCCGGACTTCCTTCATGTCGCGGCCGTCGGGCCGGATGCCCTCGCGCACGACCATTTCCTGGACCACCTCGGCCTCGATCTGGTCGAGCAGATCACGCACGACGTTCCGCTCAAACTCGGGCGCTTCGGCATCCTCCGGGCAGAGCGTTTCCAGGGCCTCGTCCACGACAGCCTTGACGGCATCGTTCCGCTCCAGCTTGCCCTGGGTCTTCTTGGCCTCGCGAATGCGGGCCTTGTACGTATCTCGCAGGCGCACCTTCAACTCGTCCGTCGGTTCCGGGGGGGTCCAGACCTTCTCCTTGCCCGCCTTGGACACGAGTTCCTCGATCGCCTCGCAGATGGTCCTGACGTGCTTGTGCCCGAACTCGATGGCGTCGGCCAGGTCGGACTCCTTGATCTCCCGCGCGCCGACTTCGATCATGGTTACGGCCTCGTGATGGCCGGCCACGATCATGTCCAGGTCGCTGAGCTCGAGCTGCTCCGCCGTGGGATTCACTACGAACGCCCCTTCGACTCGACCCACGCGCACCGCCGCCAGCGGGCCGTCAAAGGGAATCTGCGAGATACTGAGGGCGGCCGTGGAGGCGCTGATCGCCAGCACGTCGGGATCCACCTGCGGATCGGCCGAGAGCACCATGGCCTGGATCAGCACTTCGTCCTTGAAGCCGGCGGGGAACAGCGGCCGGATGGGCCGGTCGATGTTCCGCATGGTGAGAATTTCCTTGTTGGTGGGCCGGCCCTCGCGTTTGAAGAACCCGCCGGGGAATTTGCCTGCGGCGTAGATTTTCTCCCGGTAATCCACGGTCAGGGGGAAGAAGTCGATGCCCGGGCGTGGGGGGCCCGTGACCACCGCCGAAAGCACCACCGTGTCACCATACGTCACCACCACCGCCCCCGCGGCCTGCTTGGCCATTTTGCCGGTCTCGAAACGAAGCGTGTTCGATCCGACCTGTCGCTGCACTACAATCGGTTCCATCTCAATCCTGTCTTGTTCTATCCTGCTATCCTACACGGGCCCGCCGTCTGCCCGGCGAGCGACAACTGATCCATGCACACCGGTCCGGCCGGTGATGACACCTGGGTTCCGAAGACGTTGGGCTGCTCCCGACAGAGCATGGCTGCTCACCGGATGGGGGATGTGCGGGGTGTGCGGCAATCGGGTGATGATCGATGAGGCGGAACGCCCCGATGGATCCGACTACTTCCGCAAGCCGAGCCGATTGATAACGTCCTGATACCGCTGGCGATCCGTACCGCTGAGGTACTTGAGGAGCTTGGATCGCTTGCCGACCAGCTTGAGCAGCCCGCGACGGGAGGAGTGATCCTTCTTGTGCGTCTTGAGGTGCTCGCTCAAGTCTGTGATCCGCGAAGTCAACAAGGCAACCTGGACCTCCGGCGAGCCGGTGTCCTTCTCATGCTTCGCGAAACCCTTGATAATTTCCGTCTTCGACTCCAAGGTCGTCACCATCCGCCAGCTACTCTTCCTTTTGCCTGACCCTGCGGCTGCACTCTCTTTCCGAACATTCCATCCACTCTTCTGCAGGAACGGTACCGGGAGAACCGCTCTTTTGCAAGTGGCCAGGCCCCGGAAACCGGGACCGCCCGTCCCGACGGGCACCGTCAGCTCAGCAGCTTCGTGGCGGATTCCATCAGCCGGTCCATGCGAAACGGCTTGTTGAGATACACGTCCACGCCCCGGCTCTCCGCAAACACCTGGTGACGCTTGCCCTGGTTGCCGGTGATCATGATGACGAACGGCCGGGTCCCACGGCTACCGCCCTTCTTCAGCTTCTCCAACACAAGGAACCCGCTCATCTTGGGGAGCATGGCGTCCAGAACCACCAAGTCTGGGTCCTTCTGGCCAGCCATGTCCACGGCCGCACTCCCGTCCGTCGCCGTGTGGATCTCAGCACCCGTCTCGCCGAATAACGCTTTGAGCGACTCCAGAATGTCCGGGTCGTCGTCCACAATGAGAATACGCTTGCCTTCAAACTGCTCAGCCACAGGATGTTACTCCGAGTGTTCCAGCACCGGGACAGTCTCCCGATGTCGCGGGAAATCACATGGATTGTATCCCCGCGACTGGTCTCACGCAACCGGCTCTGATCTCCTACAGCCCGGATAGCCGACACCCGATCTAACATCCCAGACGGTACAATAGTCGGCGGGTCGGACGCTCCGCCTCATCGGACTGCCCGGAGAGTCCGATCGGAAGTCCTTTTGTGACGATTAATTACGACAATCTACGATCCGCCCTGGCTGGCGCCGCCCACCCCCCGGCACGAGACGCCCGGCATCCGTGCGCGGTGTGCCTCCCGCTTCTTGAGCGGGGAGATACGCACATCCTGTTCATCCAGAAGGCAGACACGGCCGGGTATCACTGGCGGAACCAGATCGCCCTGCCGGGCGGCCACATAACGCCCCAGGATCGCAGCATCACCGACGCCGCCCTGCGGGAACTCAACGAAGAATTGGGTATCCAACCGCAAGAGTTGGACGTTCTGGGGCACCTGGGACACTTCCAGACCGCCACGTCAGACGCCGACCTGGGCGTGGTCGTCGTCCGCTGGAACGGCGGCCGGACGCCGGTGTTCGACCCGCGGGAAGTCGCACGGATTCTCCCGGTCCCGCTGCAATCGCTGGCGGAGATCCACGTGGCGGAGGGCTTCGTCGGGCAGCCGGCGGCGGACATCGCGGGGCGGCTGGAGTACCGGACGGCGGGTGTGCGGATATGGGGGGTAACCGCCCGCATTCTGCACTCTTTCCTCGAGCTTCTGCGCTCGCCCGGGGCGGTCGGGGTCTCGCCCGCCCCGGACGAACGCGAGATGCTCCACGGCTGACTGCCGCCGAATGCTGGACCCGGCATGTCGCCCACCGGTCGATTTGAAGCCCTCAATCCAGGCGGACCGTGACCGACCCGTTGGACGAAGTCGCTTCCACCCGGCCGGGGCCTCCGCCGTTCGTGGTCGCCTCGACGCGTGTCCGGCTCTGTTGCCGAATTTGGACGGGAGTCTGGCCGAAGTGGGCCTTGGCCCGGCCATTGCTCGTGTGCAGTGTCAGTTCAGCCGTCATTCCGCCGGGCAGGGTGGCATCGATGGAGCCGTTGCTGGATCGCAAGATCACTTTGCCGTCGAGCGGCGGGGTGATCTCCGCGGCGATCCGACCGTTTGACGTTTCCGCCAGCACGTTTCCTCGAACACCGTGAGCGTGAATGTCTCCGTTGGACGTTTGCAGCTCGCAGGGACCCGAGATGTTCCGAGCATCGATGGCCCCGTTGGTGCTTTCGGCGGTGAAGTCGCCGTCGATGTTCTCCGCCGCGACCGAGCCGTTGCTCGTCTCCAGCCGAACCCGGCCGGCCAGCCCCACGGCGTTCACCGGGCCGTTGCGGGTGCAGACCTCAGCGGAGCACGGCTGCGGAACAACAACTCGCATGGTGGCTCCGGCGGAGCAATGCGACCCCCAGTCCGGGTAATCGAAGGTGATGACCAGCGTTTGCGGTTCGCCGTCGGCCGGCGCCACGGTCACGTCCAGTTCATCCAGGTGCCCGGACGCTTCCTCATAACTGGGTGCCGAGGCATACAACTCGCCGGACACCTTGACCTCTGTGCCCGGCGCCACCTTCAGATCGACCGCACCGTTTCGAGACCGAACGACGATCCGCCCATAGTCTCCCCACGGCGCGGTGCGTTCAAATGCCCGACGTGCCTGGGCCGCTCCGCCGGATGCAACGACGCATCCGCCCACGCCCGCCACCAACAGAATCAGAACCGCTAATGTTGCTCGCCTCATGTGTGAATCCTCTGTTTGCGTTGTTTCGGATTGAAGCTACGTCACCCTCCAGAGGGGACGGAAACCTCGACCGCAATGGTATTCGGTCGGCCTCGTCCGTTATTATCATCGCAAACGGACCGGCCCCGCGCCAAACGGACGCTTGACGCACAGTGTCGTACCCGCTATCCGCAACCCCGTGCAAGCGCGAAGAACCGCAATCCTCGTCCCCGCCGCCACGCTCGTGACGCTGCTGGGGGCATGCCGGAGGCCAAACGTGCCACCCATCGACCTGCAAACCACCCTCGCACCGGGGGCGACCCTGCTTCAGGAATACGCCGACAACCGCTTCTTCGAAGGGCCGACCTGGAGCCCCACCGAAGAAAAGCTCTATTTCACTGCCTTTGGCGAGCACGGCCAGCAGGTTCTTCGGCTGGAGCACACCGGACACGTGACAGTCTGGATGGATCGGACAGAGGGCGTCAACGGCACGTTTCTGGCGAAGGATGGCCGGATCCTGGCGGCCCAGGTGTACGCCCACCGCGTGCTCGCCCTGCCGCCCGGGGGCATTCGACCCGCAGAGGTGGTCACGCTGGCGGCCGATCCCGCCTGGAACCAGCCGAATGACGTGTGCCAGTCTCCCGCCGGCCATATCTACTTCAGCGATCCGGACTTCAAGACCCGCAAGAACAGCGCCGTGTACCACCTTTCGCCGGATGGCCGGGTGAACAAGGCAATCACGGACATGACGCTGCCCAACGGCCTGGTGGTCTCAAACGACGGCCGAACGCTGTACGTCGCGGACAGCCACGAGAAGCATTGGCGGGCGTATCCCATCGGCGAGGACGGTTCCCTCGGCGCCGGCCGCGTTTTCTTCGATCCGGACGTGGCGGACCAGGCCGATCCGGACGGCATGACGATCGACGAACACGGTCGGCTGTATTTCACCGGCCGGGGCGGCGTGTGGGTGGTGCGGCCGGATGGAACGATGCTGGAGTTCATGCCGGTGCCGGAGTTCTGCTCGAACCTGACGTTCGGCGGGCCGGATGGCCGAACGCTGTATCTGACGTGCAAGCACAGAGTGTACAGCCTGCGCATGGCGGTTCGCGGCGGGCCCGGCGGGGGGCGTTGGTGAGCCGGACGGGCCCTGCGTTGCCTGCACACGAGGGCAGTGGTATAGAGAAAGACGCCCGGCGTCCGAGGCTTTCGGTCACCTTGAGGTCGGCTGGGGTTGTTCTTCCTGAAGAAAGGGCTCAGTGGATGTTCCGGCGTCTGTGCCTGACGGGGATGCTCACAATTGCGGCGTTTGGGCTGTTGATCGGCTGTTCACTTGACCCGGCGGACTGCGCCGTCTGCCGACTCCGCAACGGTGGAAGCGGCCAGCAAGACCCGCCGGAAACCCCGGCAGGAGAGTTGGGAGGCGAGTGCCTGCCCGATGGGACCTGCGCGGATGGGCTCGTCTGTGCGGACGATACGTGCGTGCAGGACGCAACCGCCGACACGCTGCTGATCTTCCACAACAACACCGGCCCGATGTGCCTGGCGGCCCTGGGCTGGCTGGAGGAAGCGCAGGCGGACCATGGCGCCCTCATCGTGGAGGAACACCTGACGACCGAATCGGGGGAGAGAGACCTGTTGCACCAATTGGAAGACGAGTACCCCGCCAGCGAGGGAGTGTCCACGACCTTCGGGTACCTGCCCATCATCTTCTTCAAAGACCGGGCCTTTTCCGGGTTTAACGACGAGGTAGAGGCATCGCTGGGCGCACTGCTTGGGCCCGAAGATGCCGAGATGCCGTAGCCAAGGATAAGGAGACCTCAACGATGACGCAGAAAAAGTTGTACCAGGCGTTTGTGCCGGCGATTCTTGCCGGCGCCCTGCTCTGGGGCTGCAACGCGACCACCCCGCCGACGGGTGAGCCGACCAACGGGCAGACGCAAACGCCGTCTCCCGTTCTGCAGAAGCCCCAGGCGTTCATGCAGCTCATTGAATTCCATGAGGACATCCAGGGCCTGCGAAACTGGGCCTATGAGCTGGAACAGCGGGGGCTGAAATCGCTCGTCAATGTTCAGAAAACCATTGTGGAGGAGTATCCCGACGACATCCGCTGGCTGGCCGATCACGGACACGAGATCATGGGCGGGTATACCGGGGGACCCTTGTGGGATGTGCCCTACGAAGACCAACTCCAAAGCATGCAAGAGATGAAAGCTCTGATCGAGGGGGTGACAGGCAAGCCGATGCGCGTGTTCAGCAGCGCGTACTTCGCGTATGACGAGAACACGCTGAAGGCCGCGGACGCGGCCGGGGTGGAGTTCGTCCTGGCCCGAGGGATCGGTGACGTCGAAGCCCTGATCTACGAGCCGGACGAGTACAACTGCAAAATCATCTCGGTCAGCAACGTAACCTTCGCGGACATGGGCCGCGGCAGCCTGTGTGACTATTCACTCTATGCCCGCGGCGCCACCGGAGCGGATTTCGCACGGATACTGGACGAAACGCTGGAAAAGCATCCCAAACGCGTGATGGTCGTTTCCCACGCCTACCTCGGCGGAATGAAGAAGGACTGGTGGGAACCATACGAAGAGTTGCTGGACAGCGACGATCTTGACTGGATCGCGAGCTTTGACGAATGGGTGAAGCCGGAGTACGGCGCCAACATCGGCGTCCCCTACACCATGGTCCCGGACAATCGTGAGGTGCAGTACACGACGCCCACGCCGGCCGTTCCCCTGGATGAGTTGGAAGACGTGGATGACATGTACAATCCCTGCGCCGCGCCGTAGGGATTGTCGCCGAGCCGGTCCTGACGGCGTCGAAGCCGCGTGCTTGCCCCGCCCGGAGCAGGGGGCTTGCTGCGCTGCGCCGGCGGCAGAGTGTGAGATATCGTCCCGAACGGCGAAGATGAAACGGCGGGCTATGCGTGCGCCACAGGGGCCGCGGGCAGAGAGATCATGAACGTGGTCCCCACGCCGACCTCGCTCTCCACCGAGATACGACCGCGATTCTCTTGCACGATGTCCCGGCAGACGGCCAGACCCAGGCCGACGCCGCACCGCCGCCCGTTTCCATTCGAGTCTTTCGAGGTAAAGAACGGCTCGAAGATGCGCTGCAGCAGTTCCGGCGGAATGCCCTTGCCCGTGTCTCGCACGGCAATCGATACGCGGTTGTCCGGGGTTTGCGCCGCCGAGATGACGATCCGGCCCGCCGTGCCCTGAATCGCCTCCCGGGCGTTGATCAGCAGGTTGAACAGCACCTGCTGCAACTGCTCCGCGACGGCCTCCACAAACAGGCCGTTCGGAACGTCAACCTTCAGCGTGATGCCGTCCTTGGAGAGATCGCGGCACAGGCAGGCAATGGCGTCATCAACCAGTTCTCGCACGTCCACCCGGCGGCCGGGGCGGATTTCGTTGGTGGCCAGGCCGAGGACCCGGTC
>JAFGJQ010000146.1 GCA_016929015.1 Phycisphaerae bacterium
CGGGGAGTTCGGGGCCCGTCCAGTTCAGTGCCTGCGAGTCACACCGGCTGGGCTGGCCGGACCCGGCGGGCGGGTTTGGCCCGTTTTGCCCGCCCGGCGACACCAGCTCCGCGATTCGCAAGCCCGCGACCTACCGGAAGAATGGATCGCCGAAGGGAGGCTGAAGTTCATACTCACTGCCGTCCCGCCGTTACATCGTCTCGTACGAGACCCACTCCGGCGTGTGTTTCCCACACCCTGTGCAGGTAATCGACATGCTGAACCATTCGAAGCCGTCGGGCCATCGCTCCTCATCGAACTCGCCTTCGGTTCCCTCCACGAAGTCTGCACGTCCTTGCGTCTGAATCTGCACGGATGCCTCGTGTTCGGTTTTGCCGCACAAGAGGCACTTCCAAGGAATCAAGGGCGGTCGGGGAAGCGACGCCTGCGCGTCATTGTGGCACACGAAGCCGTCCCAACCGTGAAAATCCTTGTCGAACAGAAGATGGTCTCGGCCGCACGCCGTGCAATGCGCTCTGACCAAGAAGAAGAAGCGGTCGTTGATCTGCGCGGTGCAGGGAATCTGTTGACCGCGATACTCGTGCGTTTCCCCCGGAAAAAGGAGATCGAAGCGTCGCGAGCCGCAGTCGCAAACCACTTCGGCATCGAGGGCGGCCTCGTCGATCGCAGTATCTCTCGGTCGGACCGCACCCCTGAGATGAGATGGCACCGGCATCATGGTGATTTCTCGACGGGTCTATTACCCACGGCAACGCGGCGGCGGGCCCCCATGAACCGCGTCGAACCGCCGAGTACGTTACCAACAGTCTATTGGCTGGAACGCCGAGGTCTAGTCACTCGCGTTCACCGCACTGGTCGGCGGCTATCCGAACCGTCCGACTGCCGACCGTGCTGCGAATATCTCAATCAGTCGCTCCATGTCGTCCAGAATGGTGACGCCTCCAAGACGCATGGGGCCGAACGGCCGGGATCACGGGGCGGCGGCCGCATGATCCTCCACTTCCAAACGCCCGCAATCCGCCGCGCCCATGCCTCGCTTGGTGTGGGCTCTCATGCGGCATCAATCGAAGCTAATACAGATCGGTTCCCCTGATTTCACCGATCGGTCGCACGCAAGACGCAGGTCGTGAAGGCAATAGTACTGCCAGCCCTTCCCCTTGCCCCATTTTGCTGCAACAGGATCGAGTCCTTGGACTTCGTCGAACTGCGGCGCGTCACACGGTTGGGGATGGCCCAGTTCCTGGCCCAACCGGTGGTACAGCGAATCCACCGGTGACTCGAGGCGAACGGCAATCGCCGGTTCGATCAGAATGTAATCGTTCGCTTCCTCGATCGCTTGCTTGATCGGGTTGAGCACCACCTCGAAGAAGGACGCTCGATCCGTTTCAGGAACGCATTCTGAGAGTGCGTCGAGAACGCCTGCAATCGCAGAGCCAGACTTGTCCGCACCGGAGAAGTCACCACACTGAATGTACCCTCCAGCCATTGTCGCTCCTTTACGTAGCGTCGCAATTCTGCGGTACGGCGCAGCCCTGTCCGCAGCAACCGCCTGGTCAGGCTGAGCCCGCTGAAGCCGCACGATGCCATCAGCGGGGCCACTTCGCGTTCTCCGTGAACCCGATCAGTGTTTTGACCTCGTCGTCTGTGGGCGCCGACCCAATCTCATTCGTCTTGAATCCCCACCGCACGAGAAGAACACGAGATCCGGGAATCTCCCTTTGGGCCTGGAGAATCATGGCAACGCGTTTTGGCGCAACCTGCGTCGTGGTGTATCCGACGGCCCATCCGGATTGCTCCTCTCGCAGTTGGGTCACTTCATCCGTGAGCTTCTTCAGGACTTCGTTGCCGGTTTCCTTCGACGTATTGACCATGACATATACGATGCGCGACTTAAGCGACTCAGCGATGTTCCCGTCCGGTGGAGGCGGGAAGAACTCCACCATCCAGCCCCACTCCTGGTCGGGATTGTGATTGGCGACAATCCAGTGAGTGTCAGTAGACACGCGCACGTCGCCAAGGTAGATCACGTTTGCACGTTCCGGAAGCGCATTGGGCTGCGCGTTTGAGCCCACCGCCAGATCATTTGCCACCTTGTCGCCTGTGCATGCCAAGAACAATGGCAAGGCGATGAACGCCAGGATCTTCCTCATGTATCCACTCTCCTCTGCCTGACAGGGTTTGGGCGGATCGGCCCGACACCCCAAACACGGCTCGCATTGCCGCATAAGACGCCTGCAAATGCAGCAGCGATTCCGGCCCAGTCCTTTCACCGGCCGGTGCTGTCGAGACAGACGCTCGGCCTGCCACCCACGCTCGAGCCTGTCAGTAGGGTGCTTCGTTCATTGCGGCAGGCGGCTCCAACATGGCCGACCTCCAGACGTACAACGGGATCGAATGGGCCGGTTCCCGCTTGTTCTTGGGCACAAAGCGAATGTACTGCTGCGTCCTCCCTCGATCAAGGTGCGCCATTCCCGCTGCGATCGGATCCCGCGCGCTACCCTAGCCCTACGCAATGTGCGGCTCGGGGGGGGCCGCCCAATGGGCGCGGCAGCGAGGTTCGAAGGCTTCCGGGCCGCCCACGATGTTGCCGTCCTGAATGGGCGTCGTCCGCTGGTTGCAGTCGGCCGGGTGACCGCACACGGCGCAGGCCGCCCACATCTTCGTCACGCGGTCGGCCACCGCCTTGAGCTGCTCGATGTGCGCAAACGGCCGGCCCCAACTGTCGGGATCCAGCGTGGTGACCACCACCTCGGCCCCGCCGGCCGCCAGTTGCCGGCACACGTCCGGCAGAGAGGCGTCGTAGAAATGCCCCTCGTCAATGCCGATGAGGGCTTCGTGCCCCTGCACGTGTTGCAGAATCTCCCCCGCCTTCGTAACCAGCCGCGCGGGAAACCGGTCGCCGTTGTGGCTGACGATGTCCGTCTCCGAGTACCGGTCGTCCCGGCGGTGCTTGAAGGCCCGGACCTGCCCCTCCGGGCACGCGCGGAGCCGTCGCAGCAGTTCGACCGTCTTGCCGGCGAACATGCAGCCGCAGATCACTTCGACGGTTCCACGCGCCGGACGGGAGGCCATTCATCACTCCTGTGCGCTCGCGGGCGTCCGTTTCTCCCGCCGAATGACGGCAGACGCCACGCCCGACGAACCGAGGTCATTGTCCCGAGCACCGGCAGGATTGCAAACGCACCGGTTTCCCGTACGGTGTTGGCACTATGGGCCCGGCATCCACACCGCAAACCGTCGTCATCCGCGGCGGTCGCGTCGTCGATCCGTCTCAGAAACTCGACGAGGTAACCGACATCACCCTGCGCGATGGGCGAATCGCGAGCATCGGGCCGGCACACTCTGCCGGAGATGCCACCGTCGACGCCGCCGGGCTGATTGTCTGCCCCGGGCTCATTGACATCCACGTCCACCTGCGTGAGCCGGGCGGCGAAGCCGCGGAAACCATCGAAAGCGGCACCCGGGCGGCCGCCGCGGGCGGCTTCACGGCCGTCGCGTGCATGCCTAACACGCAACCTCCCATCGCCGACGTGGACACGATTCGGTTCGTCCTGGACAAGGCCGCCCGCGTGGGTTCCTGCCGAGTTCACCCGGTGGCCGCCATGACGGTGGGGAGGCAAGGCAGGACGCCCGTGGACATGGCCGCCTTCATGGCGGCCGGCGCGGTCGCCTTCAGCGACGACGGCGCGGGGTTGGATGCCGACAAGGTGGCTCGGGCCGTGTTTGAACAGGCGGCTGCCTGTGGTGCCCTGCTGATGCAGCATTGCGAAGTGGCAGCACTGGCCGGCGACGGTTGCGTGAACGCGGGCCCCGTGGCCGACGCCCTGGGCCTGCCGGGAATCGATCCGGCCGCGGAAGAACAGATGATCGCCCGGGATCTGGACCTGTTACGCCGGTTCCCGGCCCGGTACCACGTCTCGCACATCTCCACCGCAGGCGCCGTGGAGCAGGTTCGCAGGGCAAAGGCCGCCGGCCTGCCGGTGACGGCGGAAGTGACCATCCACCACCTGACCCTGACGCAGGAGGCCGTCCTCCGCCTGGGCCCAAACGCCAAAATGAAACCGCCCCTCCGAACGGCTGCGGACGTGGAGGCGTGCCGGCAGGGACTTGTGGATGGGACAATCGACTGCATCGCGACGGACCACGCCCCCCATTCGTTCGAGGCCAAGGCCCGCGGCCTGAAGGAGGCTCCCTTCGGGATCATCGGGCTCGAATCGGCTTGGCCGCTGGCAAATAAAGTGTTAGTGGAATCCAGAAGGTGCGAATTAACTCGACTGATTGACCTGATGAGTTGCACGCCTGCCCGGATTCTGGGTCGGGTATCGCAAGGCACGCTAGCGCCCGGGAGCGAAGCGGACGTTTCGCTGATCGACCCCGGACACTCCTGGGTTTTCGATGGGACTTCCATTCAGTCAGGGAGCACGAATTCCCCCTTCCTGGGTTTGGATTTTATCGGACGATCCATGTTGACGTTCGTGGGCGGGGGTTGTGCCTTTCGTCACGCAGATATGGTCAGTCGGCTGAGCGGTCTTTCTTGACAGCGGTGGTTGGCAAATTGGAGAATTTCTTTGACGCCCCGCTGGGACGCGGTAAAATGCAACCTCATGAGAATGAATGAGTAACGGCGGCACCCGTGTCCTGGTGCGGTGCCATCCAGGCAGGGTGTGCCGGTGTTCAGGGAACGACAACGAATCGACGCGAAGATGGGGAAAGGGCGTCGCCGACGGGGATCGAGGACGGGATGTGTATTGAGGTCGGTGGCAGGTCTTGTTCCGTGCGAAACGGAGGTGTCCGGTGACCGCGGTTGACCCTCTTGTAAGTTTGGAAGAGCGTCGCAGCAGTCAGCGGCAGCAACAGCACGCAGAGGTCTGCCTGATCTCCCTGCGCGGCTGTGAAGTGCTGCGATGTCGGCTGCACGACGTATCGGAGGCCGGCGTGTACGTCTGGGCCCCGATCGGTTTTGGGCTGGCGGTCGGGCAGCGGTTTGAAGTGCTGCTCGGCGTGGACAGCGAGAGCGAACCGAACCCCCGGCTGCTGAGTCCGGGTGAATATGCCACGGTGGTACGAACCCGCGTGGACGTAGGGTCAGAC
>JAFGJQ010000147.1 GCA_016929015.1 Phycisphaerae bacterium
CGCCTTCACCGGTTGCCGCTTCATCCGCTGGGTTCTGATCGGATTCAGCTCGTCACGCTATTGTCCATATTATAGGTCTGACCCTGAAAGTCACATCGAATGCCAGAACGCCTGTCCCCATACTCCAACATCGTTCATTTCAGTGCGCCACTCCCCCAAACGGTTCCGCAGGGCGTCCAAGGTTTCCTCGCAGCCGGGATCAGCGGCCAGGTTGCGCGTTTCCCGGGGGTCGGATGCAAGATCGAAAAGCTGTGTGTTGCGGACGCCGTTGACGGTATACTCGATCAGCTTGTCGTCCCCTACCCGCACACCGCGCTGCACGTCTCTATACGCGAAATGCAGCGTATCGCGTATCGCGGCGCTCGGATCTCGCAGTGCGGGTACCAGGCTGCGCCCTTCGACCGTCGGCGGGATGGTCAGTCCGGCAAGCTCGCATAGCGTAGGGAACAGATCGTGCAGATAGCAGAATGTCGAAGACGTTTGTTCTTCCGGCACGCCGGGACCGGCCATCACTAAGGGAACTCTCACGCTGTGTTCGTAAAGGTTCTGTTTGCCCATCAATCCGTGTTGACCGACGGCCAGGCCGTTGTCCCCCGAAAACACAATTAACGTATTGTCTGCTTGCCCGGTCTCCTCGAGTGCCGCGAGCAAGCGCCCCACGTGCTCGTCGATCAGGGCAATCAGCGCATAATAATCGGCCAGATGCTGCCGCACCGCGGCGGGACGCCGAGGATGCGCCTCGAGCAGTTCGTCGCGAACCAGCAAGGCGCCGTTGTCAAACGGGTGGCGTACGGCAAAATTCTCCGGCAAGGATACGGCATCCGCGTGATAGCGTTCCCTCAGGCGTTCGGGGTACTGTCGCGGATCGTGCGGAGCCACATGCGCCAGATACAGAAAAAACGGTTCGCCACGGGCGCCCGCTTCCGAGGTCGGGTAGGTCCGCAGAAAATCGATCGCGGCGTCGGTAAACACTTCGACCGAGTGCCGTCCGTTCGTTTTTGTGGTTTCGAACGGTGCTTCGAACGGTTCGATAGGGGGAGCGTGGTAACCATCTCGTTCGCTATACCTTCCGCTGGGATCGAAATCGTGCACCGGGACGTGCCAATGACCGTTACAGACCTCGTACCATCCGCCGCGTGAATTGAATCCGAAGATTTTATCCCCGGTCGAAAAGCACCGCGCATGCGATTCGCGATCCTGATGCCATTTCCCGATATGCGATGTGACGTAGCCGTTCTGACGCAACCACTCGGGCAGCGCCGTGTGCTCGCGCGGAATGCGACGGCCATCCTGTTCGAGGCTGCACAATGCCCGACCCGTCAACATCATGGCCCGGCTTGGAATGCACACCGCCGGCGTCATCGAGCCCATGATGTGGGCATGCGTAAAAACCGTCCCGCGCCGTGCCAGCCGATCGAGATTCGGCGTGGCGATCTCCGGATTCCCCAAGGCCGATATCGTGTCAAACCGCTGGTCATCCGTGAAAATGAACAGGATATGGGGGGAGCGCCGGGAAGGCTGAGTACCGCTACTCGAGCGGGTCATCACGATCTCCCTTTCTTGCATTAGTCATAAACAGTCACGACTATTTTTTACCCTTGAACACTATAATTCGATAATATACATGAATAGCGCATTGATGTAAAGAGCAAAAACACTGAATTTTTCCGACATATCGTCATTTAACCTCGAAAGACAGGAGCTGCCTTCATGCCGTTTGCGAACTGGTACGCCGACCATCCTTGCAAGATCCACTTTGACATGCACACACCGGAGCACATCCGGGATGTGGGGCGTGACTTTGACGCGGCGCGCTTCGCGGCATTGATAGCGGATACCGGGGCGAACGCGGTCTGTTTCTTTGCTCGATGCGCTTACGGCTGGGCCTATTTCCCGAGCACTGTCGGACCGGCTCACCCCCATCTTGATCGAGACCTGTTCGGCGAGGGAGTCGCGGCGCTCCAAGCAGAGGGTTTGCGCGTCATCGCCTATGTTGCGATCAATCACGCTCCCGCGGCGCAAATCCTTGAGCACCCGGACTGGGCGAAACGCCGACTCGACGGCGAACCGCGGGCGGGCTTTGGAAACTCCATCTCCTGCTGCGTGCTGGGTCCGTTTGCCGATGAACTCCTTCTACCGCAAATGGAGGAGATTGCGCAGCGATATTCGGTCGATGGTTTCTTTCTCGACGGCGCACCCAAAACCTGTACTGAGGTGTGTTACTGTGACGCGTGCAAAACGCAGTTCGGGCGGCCGATTCCTTCACGACCGGACGACCCCAGCTGGCGTGTTTACCGGCAATGGCAAGTGCAACGGTTGGGCCTCGTCATGGAGCGGGCCGCCCGTCGCGTGGCATCTCGTCGACCCGGATGTCTGGTCGGCGTGAACTGGTTGGCTTCGGTTCGCTGGTCCGTACCGCCGCCGCCGGCGGTGGGTTACCTGACCGGTGATCCGCCCGTGCAGAAGGACATCGCCTTCGAGACCGCATTCAATCTGGCGGCATGGACTTGGCGCGACAAACCCGCCGATATCATGACGCAGCGCATGCTGCACGGGTGGCAGGACTTCGGATGCCGAACGCCGGAGGCGATCGAAACCGATTTTGCCACGTGTATCGCGGCGGGTGCGACCGTATTTATCGGCGACCTGCTGCAACCGCTCAGCGCAGAGCCGGACGCCGACGTCATGCAATGCGTGCGAACCTGTTTTGATTTCGCTCGCGAACATATGCCGCCCCAAGGCGTTGGGACGGGGCGCCGGAAAGCGGACATCGCCATCCTGTCCAGCCCGGAAAGCATTCGATGTCGTGGCGAGGAGTGGCGCGTGGATGAACGCCCTCTGCGCGGCGCCTTTCATGCGGTGATAACCGGGGGGCTGACCGCGGATGTTCTCTTCGACGCCGATCTGGTCGATCATCTGGACCGTTACCGTACACTGATCATGCCCGAGCAGGCGTACGTGACTCGTGCAGCCGGTGAAGCGGTCACGCGTTTTGTTGAGAACGGCGGCGGCCTCCTGATTCTAGGCCGCCTGCCGCGCTGTGTTGACCCGGAAGAACACACATCCAGCGCGGATCCCGTCCCCTTCGAACGGCTTTCGGGTTTACAACAGACGGGGCTCCATTCTGCACTAGATCTTTCCTACCTGGCGCTGCGAGGCACGCGCGCGGAGACCTTGGGCGGCGGCCTCGCTCCACGGCCGGCCGTGCCCGTCGTCGGCTCGCCGGCGGCGGTGGCGAGCGGCGATGCGGAGGTGTTGGCCTTTCTGACGGCTCCGGGGAATGCGTATCAGATCGGCGCGCGCCCCCCCGGCGCCATCATGGACGCACCGGCCATTACCCGCCATCACGCCGGAAGGGGACGCGTCTTGTTCTGTGCACCGCCGCTCGCCAGCGATATCTGGCGACGCGGCAATCCCGACGGCCGGGTTCTTCTCGAACACATGGTGCGCGAGCTGCTTACCGATCCGAGTACGGAACGCATCGGCCCCTCTGCCGTTGTGGTGACCCGCCGGGACGAGGCGCAACGGACGCACCTGCACCTCACGGCGTATCAGCCCTGCGGTCATACAGAGATGCCCCATATCATCGAATCCCCGCCTCCCGTCACGGGGGTCAGGGTCCTCGTACGAGATGCCCGCACACCCAGGAATATATCTTGCGAGCCGGGATCGAAGCAGATTCCCCCCGATCACAAAGGCGGCGTCCTGTGCATCGAGGTGCCGCCTTTTATACTACACACAACCCTCAATGTAGAATGGAGTCCCCATGACGGCTGACGCATATCGATCGTTCCCCCTCTGTTTGACCGCCTGGCTGACTCGATTCGCAACGGCGCGCCTGTCGCCGCCGACCTGCGCAATGCCATTGATACACAGCGCCTGATGAAGGCCTTCGAACTCTCGATCGCAGAAGGCCGCATCGTGATGCGCGACGAGTTTGACCTGTGACGAGAGGTCGCCTCCCGCAATGGGATCGTGCAGGAGTTGCTTGCACGCGAAGGCCGCACACACGGTAAGCTCGGCTCGCATCGCGGTAATGCGTTGGGTAGATTGGATCATTCAGTGTGAGAGGGGTTGTCCTTGTGGAGAGGGGGTCAACAGTTATGCAGGAGGTACGTCGTGAATTCCGTTGATCGAACTAAAAACTCCGTAGATGAGTCTGTGACGCTGGAAGGCCATCCCTGGACTACGAAACCAAAACACCCGAAAGTCATAACCAGTTGATGTTGTTCGAATAATATTGGGACAGTAGTGATTTCTTATCAATAGTTTTGGAGGAGCCGAGTATCAACACACAGGAGATAGACCAATGAAGAGACGTCTGCAGAAAGGAATGCTGATCATGTCGACCGTGGCTGCCGTTACGGGCTGGGCCGTGGCTGAACGCGAATTTAATGGGCCCTACGGTGGGCGGCACCTGAGCCGGGTGGCGTTCCCAATCGGGGGTATGGGGGCAGGGATGTATTGCCTGGAAGGGTCCGGTGCGATTTCGCACATGTCGGTGCGGCACCGTATGGAGTTCTTTCACGAACCGACCTCTTGGGCGGCGGTTTGCGTGAAGGGAGAGGATGGGAATACTGCTCGTGTCCTGGAAGGGCCGATCCCGGACTGGAAGTATTTTGGCGGCGGAGGCACCGGCAACGGCGGGGTTGGGCGTACATACGGTTTTCCGCGTTTCCGGGAGTGCGAGTTCCTCGCGCGGTTTCCCTTTGCCACGATTCAACTGAGCGACGAGGCCATGCCGCTGGACGTTGAGATTACCGGCTGGAGTCCCTTCACCCCGCCGGATCCCGATACATCCAGTCTGCCCGTTGGCTCGCTGGAGTACCGTTTCAAGAACACCTCCGGCGAAGCGCTAGATGCGGTGTTCTCCTTCAACACCCGCAATTTCATGGGCAAGGGATCCATCGGGTCGATGCCCGGCGGGTTCGTCCTTTACGCGTCGGCGGGGAAGGCACGGGAGAGGGAAGGGGCATTTGCGGTCTATGTTGACGGCGACAAGGCGGCCGTCGACCACTGCTGGTTCCGAGGCGGCTGGTGGGATCCGCTGACGATTGCCTGGAACAATGTTGCCGAAGGGCTGACCGTTGAGAATCCTCCCGTTGGGGGAGACGCTCCGGGCGCGTCTCTGAGCGTTCCATTTGAACTGAAGCCGAGCGAAGAGAAGACCATTCGCCTGCTGACCTCCTGGTATGTTCCGACGAGTGGACTGAGTTACGGACGGCGTTTTGGTGGTTCTAACGGCCCGGCCTTCAGCGAGGCCCCGTCGAAGGGCACGGCGACAAAAGCCAAGCAGCAGGTGGTGTCCGGGTTCCTGGGTAAGGGCTTGGTCAACACGTCTGACCCGGACGGAGACGGACCGGTGGGCACGCTCACCTCACCGGCGTTCGAGATGGACAAGGCCCACCTGCACTTCCTGGTTGGCGGCGGAGCTTTCGGGGGGCAGACTTGCGTCAATCTGCTGGTAGACGGAAAGGTCGCTGCATCTGCGTGTGGTAAGCAGGCAGAACAGCTCGAGTGGACCACCTTTGACCTTTCAAAACTGAAGGGGAAAGAGGGGCGGATCCAGATCGTAGACCGCCACTCGGGCCCCTGGGGACATATCCTGGCTGACCACTTTGTGTTGAGTAACGAGCCTTTGGATGCTCTGCGGACGGGAAAGGGCAATGCCGTCGTCGATGATCCGGCCAGGCTGACGCTACTGGCGGATTTCGAGGGCGAGGATTACGGCGACTGGGTGGCCGACCCGCCCCCGGAGGAGTGCGAGGGTTGCGAGGAGGGTGAGTGTGAGCCCGAAGCGGTACCGGCCAAGTACATACCGTGGTACGCGCGGCAATTCGGCAGCGTGCAGGATGTGGCTGACTACTGGCGGTCGAATTACAACAAACTCAGAGAGCGGAGCGAGCACTTCCGCGTCACGTTCTACGACACGACACTGCCCGCAGAGGCTGTCGAGGCCGTTGCTGCCAACCTGACGATCCTCAAGTCGCCGACCGTGCTGCGTCAACATGATGGACGACTCTGGTGCTGGGAGGGATGCCACGACAATGGCGGCTGTTGCGCCGGGTCCTGTGCCCATGTGTGGAACTACGCGCAAGCCATCTGCCACCTGTTCCCGACACTGGCGCAGGGCATGCGGCAGACCGCGTTCTTTGAAGGTCAGGATCAGGCCGGGCGCCAGGCGTTCCGGGTGAACTTGCCTATTGCCCCCGGGGGCGGCGCGTTCGATGCCTCGGACGGTCACCTCGGCGAGATCATGAAGGCCCATCGTGAATGGCACATCTCCGGAGACGATGCCTGGCTCAAGGAGTTCTGGCCGCGAATCAAGTCGGCCATGGACTATGCCATCCGCACCTGGGATCCACGGCACACGGGGCTGCTGGAGGAAAAGCACCACAATACCTATGACATCAACTACTTCGGCCCCGACGGGCACTGCGGCAGTTTCTACCTCGGGGCACTAGCGGCGTCGGTTCGGATGGGCAAGGCCGTTGGCGCTGACGTGTCTCTCTACCGAGAGCTTCTTGTAACGGGCCGCGAACGGATGGAGAAGGAACTCTTCAACGGCGAGTACTTCATCCAGATCGTCCAGAAAGATGGACTGAATCACAACTTCCGGCCTCTCAACCCCAACGGCCAGAGCGCGTACTACAGGAATATCGTCACAACGGTCAACGATCAGGGCCCGAAGTACCAGTACGGCACCGGCTGCCTGTCGGACGGCGTGCTGGGACTGTGGATGGCCCGGGTTTGTGGGATCGAGGATGAGCTTGTGGATTCGCAGAAGGTGAGCAGTCACCTCGAGGCTATTCACAAGTACAACCTGAAACACGATCTCTCAACGCATGCCAACCCGCAGCGCCCAACATACGCTATGGGGGACGACGGCGGCCTGCTGCTCTGCACCTGGCCCAACGGCGGGAAGCCACTGCTGCCGTTTGTCTACAGTGATGAGGTGTGGACCGGGATCGAGTACCAGGTTGCGTCGCACCTCATCCTGATGGGGCATGTCGAGGAGGGGCTGGATATCGTCCGCACCTGCCGCAGGCGCTACGACGGCGTCCGCCGCAACCCGTTCAACGAATACGAGTGCGGTCACTGGTATGCGCGGGCGCTCGCCAGCTACGCCCTGCTGCAGGCCCTCTCGGGCGCGCGGTATGACGCGGTGGAGAAGACGCTCTACATCGAGCCCGCCCGGTCCGGCGACTTCCGCGCGTTCATCTCGACCGCCACGGGCTTCGGGACCGTGGGCGTGAAGAACGGCCGGCCGTTCGTGAATGCCGTGTCCGGGAGCATCCCGGTGAAAGAAATCGTGAAGGGACGCTGATCCGGACGCGCAGGCGCCTTCAAGGGCCGTTGGTCGCTCGGCGGGCCGGCACGGAACCAGGGAACGAGCATACAGTGACTCTTAGGGTCAGACCTATAATATGGACATTGGGCTTCGGCCAACCCCTTGCGAAGCCGTGCGAGGCGCCGCGCGATGGCGGGATCCGCGGCGGCCAGTTCGCGCAGCCGTGCCCGTTGCTTTGCCACGCCCGCATTGCTCTTGTAGCCCAAGTGCAGGCCTATCTCTCGCTGGCTCTTGCCGGTCAGCGTGCAACATCATTCCGCCGCCACCTTCTTCGCCACGCCGACGCAATGGCCATGCCGCGACAACAGATCCCTCTCCACGCCGAACTCCTTTGCCACCGAGTCCAGCACCTCATCGGCCACGTACCCCGGGTAGCTGCTCCACCGGTACCCATTGAGATAATGGAGCTGCGCCTTCACCGGTTGCCGCTTCATC
>JAFGJQ010000148.1 GCA_016929015.1 Phycisphaerae bacterium
CCCGATCCGACATGATGCACCTCCAGTGCACGCATCATGCCAGACCGCCGCCCCCCGACGCCAGATGCAATTCACCGAGCGCTTACACTGCAAGCTTGACTGCGTTGAGCAGTCGTTGCCCAAGCTCATCCTGAATCACGAGGGAATTGAGGCACTGCTGAATCTGCTGAAGAAACTGCCGAATGTAGCTGCAAGCACCATCGATCTGTGCCCAAGCCATCGCAAGAATCATGACGAGGCATCCCTCTTGTATGAACCGACAGTCTTCAGGGCGGAGTCCCGTGGGATCCAGGTATTCCCAGTAGGGAATCGCATAGACATCGCCGTAGGATAAGTCCCCCATGATGTACGAGTAATCAGCAAGCTGATGGAATAGCAGGACAATATCACGTTCGACGCACTGCTTTTCCGCCCACTCCTCCACGGATGTCGGTCTATTATGAGGTTTCCACTGACGCTCCACGGGGTTCATCTCGCACATCCTTTCCACTTCGGTCTTCTTGGGTCGGAGTCTCGCAGGACAAGCGGAATCTGCGACCGCACAGGAAGGAATCACCTCGACACATTTGGCGAAACAGACTCCACCCCCGTTGCGATTCTCGGTCCGTACGTTGCTCATTTGCTTTGGTCGTCTTCGTCGGGGCAACCACCACGATAGGGTGATGGGAACTCCTCGACAAACAACCCCCGCTCGCGTGCAAACGCCCGCGACTGATCGCAGGGAACAGGCACACCGATATACATATAATAGTCCCAGCCGAAATGCACAAAGCTGTCATCAGACTCCAGTCTGCACCAAGCAAGGTCGCGCAGGATGAGCCGCATCAGGCATGCCGCCTGCTCGTGATCGAGATCACTCCCTTCGCGGACGTTGAGCTTCGCCGCCTCGCCACCGTTGTCTGCAAGCTGACGGACGGTGACGCTTGGCACTCCGGCCTCACTCAGAAAGCGGATCGCGGTGGCAACGTAGGCATCCTCGGTCCGCAGATACTCCTCCAGAGTGAGCTTGCTCCCGCCGACGATGCTGCCAACCTGCGAGAACATGATCCACTCGGTCCATTCGTCCACCGTATAGACGCCGTTCTCATCTCGCTTGCCTGGGTCGTATTTCGTCACCCGGTATTCGTAGCCCATCATGAATCCCCATTAGTCAGAGCTGGGTCCACACCGGCGGTTCCCACGGTGCAGACTCGACTTCAGCAACGTCAGCACGTGCCTGTCTGTCGCCCGCCTCTCCACTCCACCTTCATTCGCTTCACGATCCGCATCAGGTCTGCGAGCTTGTCGGTCTGGAAGGGGTAGCCTTATCGCCGCCGAAGGTCCGCCGCTGACGCCTTCGTACGTCCCCACCCCATAACGCGGCCCGCGCCGGGCGCGGGTGCCTACTGCCAACCCCGCACCATCGCCGCGAACGTCTCGCCGCGCTGTTCGTAATTCGTGAACTCGTCGTAGCTCGAGCAGCCGGGCGACAGCAGAACGGCCTCGCCCTCCGCCGCCAGACCCCGCGCGCACTCCACCGCCTCCGCCAGCCGGCCCACGCGCTCGATGACCGGCTCAGCCGCCTGGCCGCGAGCCTGCTCGATCGCGTCCGCATAGCGACCGCCCGCCGCACCGCAGCACACCACCGCCTTGGCCCTCGATGCCAGCACGCGGGCCATGCCGTCCAGCGGCAACCCCTTGTCAAACCCGCCGACAATCACGACGGCCGGCCGATCCATCGCCTCCACGGCCGTGATCGTCGCCTCCGGCGTGGTGGACTTCGAATCGTTGTAGAAATCCACGCCGCGCCACGTCCGCACGTGCTCCAGCCGATGCGGCAGCGAGCAATACGACTCCAGCGCCCCCGCGATGGCCTCATCCTCGATCCGCAGGCACCGGCACAAGGTGGCCGCACACGCCGCGTTCACCTGGTTATGCCGCCCCGGCACGCGAAGCGGGAACGGCCGGTCCACGGAGACCTGCACCGCCCGGGCGCCGGTTCGCTCCGTGATCTCCACGATCTCGCCGAGCAGCCTCGGATCTTCCGGCCCCGCGATGGCGATTTCTCCCGGCTTCTGGAACCGGACGATGTTCAGCTTCGCCTCCAGGTAGCTTTGTTCGTCCCCGTGGCGGTCCAGGTGGTTCGGCGAGACGTTCAGCACCATGCCGATGGACGGGCTGATCCGCACCGCCGCCGCGTCCTCCAACTGAAAGCTCGACAGTTCAAGCACCACCACGTCCTCGGCCGCCATCTCCGGCAGGTCCGCCATCAGCGACCGCCCGATGTTCCCCCCGAACCAGGCCCGCCGAAACGGCGCCGATCCGGCCTGCTCGACGGCGCTCAAAATGTGATGCGTCATCGCGCACGTCGTGCTTTTGCCGGCCGATCCGGTCACGCCGATCAGCCGGGCCCGGCACCTTTCCAGAAAAAGATTCATCTCGCTGGACCAGGGCACGCCGCGCGCCACCGCCGCCTGGAAGAACTCGGACTTGCGCTTGTCGACGGCCGGGCTGACGACCAGCAGGTCCGCCCCGTCCAGGTCGGCCACGTCGTGACCGCCGAGGTGGAACCGCACGCCCAGCCCGTCGAGCTGGGCCACGGAACCAGCCAGGCCGGCCGCGTCGGCCGCGTCCGTCACCGTCACCGCTGCACCCTGGCCTGCCAGCCACCGGGTCACGCCGATGCCGCCGCCGAACCGGCCCAGCCCCATCACCACCACTCGCTTGCCGCGTAAGTCTTGCTGCCCCACAAGTTGCTCCCGTCAGTACTGAAAACGCTGCCGCACGTCCGCCGGCGCCTTCTCCATCCTATTATCGACCGGATGGACGACCCCGCACCTGCCGCGGACGAGGGCGACAGAACGCCGAGTCCGTTCCACGCTTGAGACGCCCTCCAATTGACCCTCCTGGGGGGCGGGGGTATAACCTTGAGTCGTCTGGAAGCAGACGCCACTAGCTCAATTGGACAGAGCATCGGTCTACGGAACCGAAGGTTTCTGGTTCGAATCCAGAGTGGCGTATTGGGCCAGGAGGGCAGGCGGCCGAAGGTCGCCAGACTCCACTGTATCGCACCCGTGACCGGTCGTCGTTTCATAGCCCCTCCCCCGGAGGGAACGCCCGTTCCATCGGGCAATCGCAAGCACGTCGGTCCTGGATGCGGGTCGGTGGGGGCTCCTTCCACTCGGGAATCTCGACCATGCAGCAGGTTCCGAACACGGATAGCGTGGCGTTCATCGAAGCCCTGTTGGCGGAATATGGCCAAAACCCGGCCGGCGTCCCACCGGAATGGCAGCGCGTGTTTGACGACTGGAAGGCGGAAGCCGGCGGCCTGCCCAAGCGGTTCAACGGCCCCAGCTTCAAGCCGGCCAGCATCTTCAACCCCGGCGGGCCCGGCGGCTCGGAAGCCGTCGTCCGCCAGGTCGTTCGCGTGGACTCCCACCAGGACCGCGTGGACCAGTTGGTGAGAGCCTACCGGGTTCGCGGCCACCTCGTGGCGCGCCTGGATCCCCTCGGCCGCCACCTGCCCTTCCGGCCGGAGTTGAAGCCCAAGTACTACGGCTTCACCAAGGAGGATCTGAGCCGGCCATTCTCGTCGCGGACGATCCAGGGCGCGAGCATCCGAACCCTGCGCGAGATCATCCGATTGCTCCGGACGACGTACTGCCGCTCCATCGGCG
>JAFGJQ010000149.1 GCA_016929015.1 Phycisphaerae bacterium
CCCGGAGGGGATCTGCGCACGGATGCGTTTGCCCGCGCAATCCTGCCCTTGACGTTTGGAAAGACGTTGAGGGTCCGCTCGTAAGGTTGAAACAAGGCTCAGTCGGCGATCTGCGTGGAAGGTGCGCGCGGAGGTTGCTGAGCGAAAGATCAAAGTCGCGGCGACGGCCGGGAGCAACCCGGCGGTTGGCTGCTGCGGGGAAGCTGTTGTCTTCTGCCAGGAGGGTTGTTCGATGATCGAACGGAACGTGTTGAGTCGAGTTGGGTTCGCGGCGCTGGTCGGCGCGGCCTTGGCCGCGTGGCCGGCGGGAGTGTCAGCCCAGTCGTCTGTCGCTGACTTGTTCAGCCAGGCGGAGACCCTGATGGATCAGGAGGCATTTGAGGACGCCATCGTGGTCTACGAGCAGATTCTGGCGATCGAGCCGAACTCGCAACGGGCGGCGATCCTGCGGGGGATCGCGCAGTTCCACGCGGGGCAGGTTCACGAAGCGATCGACAATCTGGAGCCGGCCATCCAGAAGCGGCCGTTGTCCGCGTGGGCAGCGCCCGGTCTTTACTGGCAGGCGAAGGCATGCCAGCAGGCGGGGTGCCAGGACGTTACCCGGCACTCCATCCAGTTTCTGAAACAGCATTTCCCGGCCTCCATCTGGGTCACCCGGGCGGAGCTGCTGGAGGTTGAGTTGGTGGAGGGTGACGTCAGCGGTGCGGAGGCCGCCCTCGACCGAGAACTGGAGGCCGCGAAGGCGTACCGACAGGGCGTGGAACTGGCGGGGAATTACGACTACGACAGCGCGCTGGCGGTCTTCCGGGACGTTGCCGAGACCTACCCGAACACGCGAACGGCGGTGGCCGCACTTCGCTCCGAGGGATATGTGCTGGTTCGCAACGTCGAGGGCACGGTGGAGGGAATGGAGGCATTCAAGGCGCTGCGTGAGCGAGTGCGTCAGGTGGCTCCGCAGTCGGAACTGGCCTTTGAGGTGCACAAGTCCATCGGGGCTCTTTATCAGCGGCAGGACATGCCGGGGGAGGCGATGGAGGAGTTTCGGGCGTTGGCGGCATATGCGGAGGACCCAGCGGTTGTCGCGGATGCGACGCTGCAGGCGGTAGGCGCGCACAACGAACTGCTGCAGAAGCAGCACATGATCGGGCAGCGGGTATCCGACGCCGCGTGGGATGCGTTGCGCGAGGAGTGCCGGGCGGTGAAGGGGTTGCCGCAGGCGACGGCCGTGCAGAAGTCGCGTGCGGACCTGATTGTGGCCGAGTCTTTGCACTGGCAGAAGCGGCCGGCGGATGCGCTGGCGGCGGCGGAGGCTCACATTGCGTCCGTGGATGAATCGACGGACCGGGCCGCCGTGGCAACGGCGCACCTGATCGCGGGTGAGTGTCTGCAGAAGCTCCGGAGGCACGATGAGGCGTTGGTGCATTACCGCTGGATCACGGAACGATATGACGGGACGGGCCGGGATATCTGGGGAAGCCTGGGCCGGCAGAAGCTGGATCGTCCGTTCTACTGCGCGGAGATGGCGCGAGTTCATTACCGGGTGTTTGACGCGCTTCGGCGTGGGGGGGCGCCGCCGGAGGAATCGGCCGCGGCGGCGGAGGTTGTGCTATCGCAGCACGGGGAATCGCGCTATGCCGAGCTGGTCGCGAACGCCCTGCGTTTGGACGAGGAGTTCATTCCGCTGCCGGTGGATTGACGGCGGCGGGCTGGAGACGCGGGAAGAGTCTATCGAAGCGCAGGTGTTTGACCGAGAACGGAACTTCAACGCATAAGCGAGAGAAACATGCATTCGATAACTGGGCATCATGGCGAGCGGACGTCTCAGTCACGGCATGGGCTGCTGGCGTGCCTTGCGGTACTGGCGTTTCTGGGTGGAGTATCGTTCGCGTGGGCGGGCGGCCAGCCGGACCCGTGTGAACTGGACATGTGCGCCCCCGGGTGTCCCTACGCAGGGGATCCGTGCTGCGAATCCGGTGACGACGATCAGTGCGAGACGGACGATCCCAACAACGATCCCATCGGTCCGGGAGGGGACTATGGGTGGCTTCCTTGGCCAGGAGATGACATCGTCTATCTGCCGCCGTGTCCGCCCTACGGCCCGTTTGGTGGAGGCTCCAATCCGTTTCTGCCACCGGACAGCGTCGGAGACGCGCTTCACGTGCAGTTCACGACAGGCAACGTCTGGACGCGTGTGCCGATTGTCGAGAACGCGTCGGAGGCGAGCGCTTCGTCGTTTGTGATCCGCTACGACTCCCAGCGAGCGGACATCGAGGGTCCGCTGGGCTATGGCTGGTCTCACGCGTACGACTCTTTTATCGTGGACACGGACCCGAACCAGGTTGTGCTTCACGAGGGCGACGGGACTCGGACGGCCTTCACCGTTTCGGGCCCGCTGTTTGTTCCGCCCCCCGGGTGCGATCTGAAGCTGACGATCGTGGGCGGTCTGTACCAGGTGACGACCTCGTACGGTGCGGTGCTGTCGTTCAACAGCAGCAAACGTCTGTCTCAGATCACCGAGCGGAGCGGCCTGACCTCGCGCATCCAGTACGACGGACAGGGTCGCGTGAATGGAATCATCAATCCGTTTGGCCGCAAGATTACCATCACGTACAACGGCAATGGGCAGATCTACCAGGTGACGGGCCCGGACAGTGCGACGACGACGTTCGGGTATGCCCAGGGCCATCTGACGTCGATCACCGACCCACAGAGCCACGCGGTATACTATGACTACGATGCCAACGACCAACTGGTGAGTGAGACGCTGCGTAACGGGGTAACGTACACGGTCGACTACGACTACGCACCCCAGCCCGGTTGGGAAGGCCGGTCGATCGAGGTCATCGATGGGGCATCGAGCCACGTCGTAGGTCGTATCGCGTCGGCGCACGGTTTTCCGGCCGGTCGATCCTCCCCCATTGAGCCGGGATACGTCTATCATACAGATGGGCGCGGCAACAACTGGACGATTATGCGGGATCACCTCGGCCGAATCTGGATGGTGGAAGCCTCGAACGGCAAGAGGCAGTGGACGATCTGGGGCGGACCAACCGACGGCAACGCGCGTGGGCGTGTGCTCTCCATCGAGAACGAGCGCAACAAGACCCGTTCCTTCACGTACGACGCGTACGGGAACGTGGCGAGCGTGACGGATGAGGAGGGATACGAAACCCTGTACGCGCACGAGAATGCGTCCTTCCGATCGCTGGTCACCGAGCGGACGGACCCGGGCGGGAACGTCTGGGAGTATCAGTATGACGGGGCCGGCCGGCTGACCACCGTGGTGGACCCGATCACGGACGACGGGCCGGGCGTGTTGGATGCACAGATCACGTACAGCTACCAGAGCTTCTTCGGCGACATGGAAGACATCGGGACGTTGGGCCTGGCGCTTCCGGGCCGGGTGAAGATCCTGCACAAGACCGACCGGGACGGGAAGACCACCCGCTTTGAGTACAACGGCCGGGGCGACCTGGTGAAGGTGACGCGCGACTACAGCGTGCTGAACCTCGTGACCGAGTTCGAATACGACGATGCGGGGCGGATGACGGCCCGCGTGGTGCATCGCGGCCCATCGGACACGACACGTACGGAGTACGACTACGACACGCGGGGCTGGCTGGAGACGGTGGAAGCAGACCCGACCGGCCTGGACCTCACCACCTCGTTCACGTACGACGATCACGGGAACGTGGATACGGTGACGAATCCGCGGGGCTACGTGACGAAGTACGAGTACGACTACCGCAACCGCCTGACCGCCACCATCGAGGCATACGGCGAGCCGAGCTTCGGCCTGCGGACCGAATACGAGTACGACGGCAACGGCAACGTGACCGCGGTCAACGACCCGCGGCACACCGTGGAGGACCCCCACCGCGCTACATTTGCGTATAACGGGCAGGATTTCCTGACGTCCATCACCGATGCGGAGGGCTACCTGACGGAGTTGACGGTCGATGGAGTGGGCAATGTCATCCGGCGCGACCGGCACCTGACCACCACTCCGGGCTCCAAGCACTCCGTGTCCATGCAGTACGACGGGCTGAGCCGGCTGAGAGTCATTGTGGAAGACCCGGACACTCTGGCTCTGACCACGCAGATAGACTACGAAGCACCCGGCGGCTGCGGGTGCGGGGCGACACTCGACGCCGACAATCCGTACAGGATCATCGACCCGGCCGGGAAGATCAGCTACTGCAAGTACGACAAGCTGGACCGTCTGACGCAGGTGATCCGCAAGGTGGGCGACACGTCGATTGACCCGGACGGCGACGACGTGGTCTTCACGTCCGAATACGACGCCCACGGCAACGTGACGGCCTTCGTCGGGCCGGAGGGCGAGCGAACGGAGTACGAGTACGACGGGGCGCACCGCCGGACGAAGACCCGGGTGATCGATCCGTCGGTCGCGGCCCAGCACCTGGTGACGGAGTTCGGCTACGACGGCGCGAACAACGTGACCCAGATCGACTTCCCCAACGGCAACACGGGCATCCTGGTCTACGACTAGGTGAACCGGCTGACCCTGGGCTGGGACGACCTGGGCACGAACGGCGCCATGCAGTACGACGACAACGGCAACGTGACGTGGATGGAGAACGGCGAGGGCGAGCGCTGGTCCTTCGAGTATGACCCGGTGGATCGCCTCAAGAAGCTGTACGACCCGATCATCGAAACGCCGGACAAGTTCACGGAGTACGAGTACGACAAGCTCGGGCTCCGCACCCGGACGATCAACGCCAAGGGCATCGTCACGAAGTACACGTACGACAAGATCAACCGGATGGTGACGCTGACGGAGGACTTCGGCGGGACGAACCAGGCCAGCACGTCGTGGGACTACAACGGCCCCGGCTGGGTCAACTGGATGAAGGACAACGAGCAGAACCAGACCTCGTACCTCTACGACGGGGCGGGGCGGGTGACGCAGGTGGTCTACCCGGACCTGGGCGACGTGGACTTCACGTATTACCCAGCCGGCGGCGTGTACACCCGCACCGATCATAAACAGGTCGTCACGACGTACACGCGGGACGACCTGCACCGCATGACCGCCCGGGGCTATTCCACCGGCGGATCGGACAGTTTTGCGTACGACAAGTCCGGGCGGCTGACCCAGGCGAGCAACAGCCTGGTGCAGGTGGGCCTGGACTACGACGGGATGGGCCGGCTGGACTCGGAGACGCACACCTTCGCCGGGACGGCCACGCCGTACGTGGTGGATTTTGCGTACAACATGGGCCCGGCGGCCTGGACGCAGACGACGACGTATCCGGGTGGCCGGTCGGTGACGCGGAGCTACGACGAGCGGTTCCGGATCGGCGGCGTGAGCGGCGGTGCGAACATCGGGGCGGACTGGTCGTACGACCTGGCCGACCGGCGGACGGGCGCGGCGCTGGGCAACGGCATCGGCAGCCTGTTCGAGTACGACGACAACGGGCAGATGACCCACCTGAAGCACGCCGTCTCCGGCAACCCGATCTACGAGCTGGGCTACGGCTACGACGCGGTGGGC
>JAFGJQ010000150.1 GCA_016929015.1 Phycisphaerae bacterium
CCAAGCATCCATGCCGAGGCGCCGGAGGTTCGGCACTGAGCACGCTGTCGGCGCACGGCGTTGTACATGGGGTCGGCCGCCTGCTGGGCTATGCGTTTGTAGCCGTGCTCGCGCCGGGCGTCAACGCATGGCTGGTCCTTGTGCTCACGGGCGCTCGCCTGAAGTTCCCTCCGCCCACCATGCCGGCGGGTCGGCCGAACGCTTGGCCGTGCCCTGCATCGGGGATGTTCGTAGATCTTCAGTCCTGCACCCCGTGCGAAGTACACCCCCGCCCACCCCCGTGGCACCTGTGGACCACGGCTTCTGTGCAGGCAATCAATGACGGTAGACGTCTCTGCGAGGAGAAGATCATGTGCAAGGCACTGAAGTGGATGCTGCTGATCGTGGCCGTAACGACAGCCTGTGCCGCGACCGCGGGGGCCGCGACATGGAAATTCAAGTCGATAGGCGCCGGCTACACCAGTCCAGCCCACCCGGAGTGGGGGACCTATAACGGTGATGGCTGGTTGACCGTCTGGCCGACGATCAACTGCAGCCGCCAGAGTCCCCCTCTGCGCGAAAGAACGGAGATCCAAGGCGGGCGCGAATACACAGGAGAGATACCGGGTGGCCGGGGATACAATGACTATATGGCCTTTTTCGAATGGGACTATCCGTGCGAAAACAAGGTGTGGTATAAGATGTATGTCTGCAAGGACAACGAGTTGATCCCGGCGCTGCTCCCCGAGTGGATGGACACCGTCCTTCCCCGGTTCGGGCCCGTGGTTCTTCCCTCGGTCGCCGATCCGAACGGTGTTATCCCCGAGGTATACGTTGTCGTGAACCTCCGGTTGTGGGCGGAGAATCCCCAGCCATTGCAGAGGGCCTATCACATTCAAAACGGAGAGTGCCCCGAACTGCCCGGATTCCGATTTGGAACCACCGAATTCAAGTACCAGCCGAAGGAGATATGCCATCCGCTGGTAACCGACAACCCGTTGACGGGAACGCTCTATCCGCATGCCGAGGTCACTTTCGCGCCACCACTGATACCACCGCTGGTACCGACGCTGTCGCAGTGGGGTTTAATCGTGGTGGCCTTACTACTGATCTCTGTCGGCACACTCGCCATCTGGCGGAAACGGCAGTTGGCAGTGTAGATCCCTGCGTACGCGGCCGCCTTGCAGGGAACAAGGAAGGCACAGGGGGAGGAAGATGGAGTTTGTGCCCGTTTACCGGCAGTTGATGAAGGAGAAAACACACGAGCCGGGAAGGATGGCCTCAATGAGAAGAGTACAGAAGAAAAGGCAAAACCACAATCGGGTGGCCGCCTCCGCGCCGGAGAAACGCTCGGGCCGAGGGATGAAGTCCGACCCTCCGAGAGCGACCGGCCGACCATCCGGCCAATTCGCCGTGCTCGCATTTGTGCTGATTTTCGGCATTCTGACAAGCCTTTTTTACGCGGTGACCCTCTTCTCGACGTCCTACCGGGAGCAGTTCTTCCCCCTGGTCCTTCGCCTGACGGCCAGGCTCTCCGGCGCCGCCTTGGGGCTTTTCGGCCAAGACATCACCGTCAACGGGACACTGATTTCCTCACCCGGTTTTTCCGTGTGTATCGTACGGGGTTGCGATGCCGTCGAGCCGATGGCCTTGTTTGTCTGTGCCGTGCTGGCGTTTCCATCACCGCTGCTCACCAAGCTCCCCGGCATCATCGGCGGCATGCTGGTGCTGGCCGTTCTGAATTTCGTCAGGATCGTCTGTCTCTTCCTGATCGGCGTCCATATGCGGAGCATCTTTGGCGTCATGCACATGGACGTGTGGCAGGGCGCGTTCATCGTCATGGCGCTGGTGCTGTGGCTTCTCTGGCTCACATGGGCAAATCGCCGTCAAATGCCGCCGGCCCGGGCTTCCACGTAGTCTGGGCCAGGCGTGCCATACCGTTGCTTGGCATCTTCGCCGTCGGCTACACCCTGCTGATGGCGCTGTGGCCCGTCTGGGGAGGCGTCTACTCCCGGTTCTATCGTAGCGCCGCCGCGGTGCTCTTCGCATCGCCCGGGTCGCGGGCCATCGTCCACTTCCATCCGTCCCGCGATACGGGGGATGAGGTGAAGGTCACCTTCTGCGACCAAAGGCGCGTGGACGCCCTTGGCCGGCCGGTCCCCCTGTTGCGGATCGCCCACGATGTCCGCTACGGCGACTACATCTATCTGGCGTTCCTGGCGGCCCTGATCCTTGCGACCCCCATTCCGCCGCGACGCAGGGCATGGGCCCTGCTCTGGGGGCTGGTGCTGATGCACGTCTTCATGGCCTTCCGCCTGGGCATCCTGATTCTCTACCTGCTCAACAGCGAACAAGTCGCTCTCCTGTCGCTGAACGGCTTTTGGCGGCAGGCACTCCTGTTGAACATACAAGTGTTCACCATCAACATCCTCCCCGGTTTCGTCGTCGCTATCTTCATCTGGGCGCTCGTTTGTTTCCGCCGGGGGGACTGGGCCCGGCTGGTCATGCCGCCACCCCCGCCACCGGCAGCCCCACGCTGCGAAGGCGCCCTTCATCGCTGACCAGGTCCACGGTGGATAGGCGTGAAGCCGGCGCTGTGCCCAGCGCACCGGCAGCTACCCGCCCGCAGCCCGACGGGACGACGCCACGTCCCCCCCACTCGCCTACGCCGATTTCGGCCTCGTCCTTTCACCACCGACCCAGGTGCGATATAATCCCGCACGTCGGACGAGCAACGCTCCAGAGGCAACGGCGCGTGCCTGCTCGCCAGAATATCTGTCGCCGCGCAGACGGAAGGCGACCGGCGGCGGAAACTGTCGGCGATCCTTGTGCGCCAGGAAAGGAACATGGATTTATCGATCGTCATACCGGCCTTCGAGGAGAGCAAGAAGATCGCCCGCGATGTGAGGGCCGCCGCAGCGTTTCTCGAGGCCAACTCCCTCGAAGGGGAGGTCATCGTCGTCGATGATGGCAGCCAGGACGATACGGCGGAAGCCGCAAGAACGGCCGATGTCCCCCCGGGGGTGAGACTCCACGTGATCCGCTACGAGCCGCACAGGGGCAAGGGCTACGGCGTCCGCACGGGCATGGCAACCTCCATCGGAACGTACACCATGTTCGCCGACTGCGGCCTGTGCATCCCCTACGGCAACACGCTGCAGGGACTGGAGATGCTCAAGAGCGACCAGTGCGATATCGCCCACGGCTCCCGTCGGCACATTCAAAGCGACATCCTGCAGGACCAGCCCTGGCATCGCCGGGTCCTGTCCCGCACGTTCAAGTTCCTGGTCCGCACGATCCTCGGCGTCCCGCGGGAATTGACGGACACCCAGTGCGGTTTCAAGATCTACAAGGGCGACATTGCCAGAGAGCTGTACGCCGAGTGCGCCACGGACGGCTTCATGTTCGACATCGAGATGATTCTGCGGGCCATCCGCAAGGGTTACCGCATCGGCGAGTTCCCCGTCGAGTGGGTCTGCGATCCGGACAGCCGGCTCTCGGTCACCCGGACGCCCTGGCCGGTGCTTGCGGAGTTGTACAGGCTCAAACGAGCCACGTCCAGAGACATGCAAGGCAGCAGAGACGGCGCGTGATACGCACCCTACCGACCGGCGGAAACCGCGGCTTCGTCGGTGAGTTCCCCTGGCCGCCACGCACCCACAGGCACAATCTGCTCGGCCTGGCCCGTCGTGGTATCCTCGTGCAGAATGAGCAGTCCTCGGACGGTCGCGTGTTCGCGGCAGTAGTCCTTGGCCTCATCCGCGGTCATCACCATGAAGGCGGTCGAGAGGGCGTCCGCGCGGGCGGCGTCCGGCGCGATCGACCAGGCGGCCAGTTTGCCCGCGATGGGCCGGCCGGTGCGAGGGTCGATGATGTGTCCGCCCTTTTCCACGCCCGAGCCGCTCACGGAGACGTGAGCCAGTTGCAGGCGGGCGAGCGTGCGGCTGCGGTCGCCCGGGTGGCTGAGCGTGACCGGCCAGCCTGGCATGCCGCGCGGCGCGTCGAGCGCCAGGACCGAGCTGAAACCCCCGTGGATCATCGCGCGATCGATGCTCCATTCCCGCAGCAGTTCGGCCATTCGGTCCACGCCGTAGCCTTTGCCGATGCCCCCGAGATCGATCCGCATCGGACCGGCCAGCAGCGCCACGGCGCAGGTCGGCTCATCGAGCAGGATCAGGTCCATGCCGGTGCGGGCGCGGGCAGATTGCAGCTCTTCTGCCGACGGCGTCCGCGGCTTCTTGTCCTTGTCCCGCCAGCAGTCCACGAGCAGCCCCACGGTGACGTCGAACGCGCCGCCCGTCTGCGAGTGGACCTCCGCAGCGATCTTGAGGCATTCGAGCGTGTCCAGGGCAATGTGTAGGGGCCTTTCAGCCGGCAGGTGGTTGATCTGCGTCACGTCGCTGGTCTCAAGAAACCGGCTCAGCAGCGTTTCGATGCGATCGAGCTCATCGAACGCGGCCTTCGCCGCCTGCTGGGCATACGAGCGATCCTCGTACTGGACCATCACCTCGAACGTGGTCGCCATCGCCTGGTGCGAGAAGCGGTGCACGTCGGGCACGGCCGCCCAGTCGCTACGGACGAACTGCGTCTGCGGGGGTGGAGGTTCCTTCGCCACGTCTTGCCTCGATCAGTGCATTCGGGTCCATCGGCGCGATGGCGTGCTCGTCCCAGAGATCCTTGCGGACGAATCCCAGCAGCTTCACACCCGGTCTGGCCCAGATGTAGGATGGATCGTCGAACAGGTACATGTACATCCGTCGCTGCTCGACGGGCGTCTCAAAATAGAGCTTCTGCGTCAGGGCGCCCTCCAGCTTGTCCGAGATGAGAATCAGCGGCCCAACCTGCTCCGGCACATCCGATGTATAGCCCACGTAGGGAAGATCGCGGAAGTACCAGGGGAGCGGCCAGTAATCCATGTTCGGGACCGCCACCTGGACGGGCCGGTCCGCGGAACACCCTGCACCGGTCGTCGCGGCATACTCCTTGATGGTATCCACGGCGACGAAGATCTCTTCCGTGGGATGGGCGTATACGTACGGGTTGCGGTAGTCTGCGTGGTATACGAAATTCGCTCGATACGTCAGGAAGGCCAGATGCGCCCCGGCGGCGACCATCAGCCCGACGGCCACGGCGCGCATCGTAGAGCTCCCCGCCCAGGTCCATAAGGAAACCGCGCCGACGCCCGCCAGGAGGATCAAGCCGTGCAGGAAGCTCAGCAGACACCACGGGGTCTTGTAAGGGAGGGCGGAGTAGACGATCGTCATCGCCAGTGTGTAGATCGCGATGAATCGCACGAGTCTCGAATCGATCGGGCCAGCATGTGTGTGCTCGAAACCCGTGGCATGGGCATCCTGCCCATGTGTCTTGCGCACGGGCAAGATGCCCGTGCCACACCTGACGGCCGCGATCAGTCCGATAACAGCCAGCGCGACGATCCAGCCTTCCGTCCAGATCGGGCCGTCGCCGTACCGGGCATACAGCAGGATCTGCAGATAGTAGTACCAGGGGTGCACGTGCGCGCTTTGGTGCCCTCCCGCCCTGCCGAGATAAGTCGCATACGTCCGGTAAGAATCCAGGACACCCACCGGGCGGCTGAGGAACGCCGAGAACAGCAGGGCCGAGACGACGACGGCCGCCGCAATGCCCAGGAGAATGTGAAGCCAGCGAATACCGGCCAGCGCCTGGCGAGCGGAACGGCCCCTGCCGGACGGGATCAGCACCACCAGAACCAGGGCCAGACCCATCGATCCGAATGCGATGACCGCTGTTTCCTTCGTGGCGTGCATCAGGCCGGCACATGCGCCGGCAGCCATCGCCCAGACGAGCGATCTCGTCCGCACGTACCGGTACCCGCAGACGAGCAGGCCGAAGGTGAAGCACACCAGAAGCATTTCCTGGATGTAGTAGCGACTGTAGAAGACCATCGCCGGCGAGAGGGCCGCCAGGACCGCCGCAACGACAGCCGCGAATCCCAACCCGCCCGCCAGACCTGCCGTCAGCAGGATCAGGGCCGTGCCGAAAGCAACCGGCACGATGCGCAGCGTGACCTCGGTGATCTCGGTGTACTTGTGCGAGGAACTCAGCCGTGCGGGAATCCACGTGGAGTAGTTGAGCGTCGGGCCGTGGTACTCCTGCGGATCGTACTCGTAGGCGCCGTCCTCGAGGAGCATGCGGAACTTGGCGGCGTGGACCGCTTCATCCGTGTGCATCGGCCGCATGCGCAGTCGTGGCGCTCGGAGGCCGAACGCCCCGAGCGCCACGACGAAGATCACAAACCAATAGTGCCGGAGCCCCTTGTCGCCGGGGGCCCCATCCAGCCATCTCATTCAACCGGCTTGCCGTAAACGTCGATCTCGATGTAGTGGTTCAGCTCGTTGCTCGTGTTGCCGTTGCTGTAGAG
>JAFGJQ010000151.1 GCA_016929015.1 Phycisphaerae bacterium
CCGGGGCGCCGTCGCCGACGTCTTCGGCCATTTCGTGGGCCACGATCGCCGCGCCGGCCGGGCGCAGATGCACGCCGTGCCGCAGGGTCCAGAAGTTGTACTGCGTTTCGAGGTGCGGCAGCAGTTCTGCCGGCATGCAGTGGGCGTTGGTGAAGACCTTGGCCAGCGGCATGACACCGCCGTGCGGGAAGGTCTCGGGATCACGCCCCGCCATGGACCAGCGGTTGATGTTCCAGAGGTGTGCCGCGCAGTCATCGTTGGCATAGCCTGCGAACGCGACGCCCAGCAGGTCGCCCAGCGCCAGCTCACCGTCCACCAGCGTGGGCGCGCCGATCGTGACCAGGCCGCCGCCGCCCGTCACGTAGTCGCGCACGGCGGTCAGCAGGGCGTCATTGCGCCAGTAGCGTCCGCCGCCCCAGGCCGTGCCGGGCTCCCCGCACAGCAGCAGCACGGTGGCATCGCCGGGCACGCCGCGCTCGATCACCTCGTCGAAACTCAACCAGTGCACGTTCACGGGCATGTCCACGAGAACCTTGTGCAACAGGTGCTGCGACAGGTAGTGCACCTTGGTGTTCCAGGCGGCCATGTTGCCCCAGGCGTTCAGCACATATACGTTGAAGTCTTTGTGCCTGAATACCTCCTGGCCATGGGTCCGGTCATAAACCGTGCGGAAATCATCGAAGATCCGCTCCGTCTCGGCGGCCACAACCGGGTAGCCCGTCAGCGCTGTGCCGAGACCGCCCATGGTAAAGCCGTCCGGGCACTGGAAAAGACACTCGCGCTTCATCCAGCGCCACCGGGTATCAAACGCGCTCCGCAGCACGGCAGGTTCGGTCCCGTGTCCCGACCAGGGAAAGCGCACGATCACGCGGGTCGGCTCCGGAAATTCGGTCATGGTTCGCACCGATCCGGGGCCGCCGTCCATCGCGCTGACCGCTTCGTCGTAGCCGCAGTGCGCAATATCACCCAGGCTGGGAACCAGGCCGACGTAGTTGTCGCCGTAGAAGACCCGCACCCGGCGGCCGTGTTGGTGAACCAGGTTGTTACGTTCGCGCACGTAAACGTGCAGCTCGCCTCGAATGAGGTCGATCCACTGGCGGTAGCCTTCTTCCGGCACGAAACCGAACTCGCCGAACCCATGGTCGACGATCCAGCGCGGATCGAACGGCTTTCCGTAGCGTTGCTCGAAGCGTTTCAGACGCGCCGGGCTCATGCCCTGCCAGAAGGCATTGCGCGAGTAGATCGGCAGGCGGGCGGTGTGCGGCGCGACGGGATCGGCCATGCGGTCGAAGCGGTCGAAGATCTCGCTGGTGGGCCGGATCACGTCGGCATGCGGATGCTCATTCAGGAACGTCTTCAGCCAGTTGAATTGGTGGGCCTTGACGGATGACACGGTCCCGTCACCGATGCGCCGACGGGGGTAGCTCAACTGTTGCTTGTGATGGATCAGATTGAATCCCTTGTCCGAGGCCAGGAAGATCGCGCGGTAACGCTTGCCCGCCGTGCCCCCCGACAGGGTCAGCACCGCCTTGCCCGGGTTCACCGCGTATGCATCGGGTGGCAGAAATGTCCCGGCATCCTCTTCCTCGACCTTCACGGCCAGGGCGGGGTCGACCGTGCGAGGCAACATGAAGCGGCCGGAATAGTAGCCTTGCAGCATGTCGACGGTCAGCGGCGCCTCGCCCTTCTCGAGCCAGGGAGTGCGCAGGTAGACATACATCCATTCCTGTTCGTTGGGTACCGTGATCTGTTTGTAGGTCTGGCAGATCAAGTGAACGCTGTGGACCGGGCACGGCAGGGAGGGGTCCCAGCCCCACACGTGGTTAACGCCCAGCTTGCGGATGAAGGGCTCGGCCACGTCCGGGGGCACATGATTGGGGCTCTTGGGGTTGGACCAGTTGAGCAGCGTCAGCAAGGGCTCCTCGCGCGGAAAAGCCCGTTCCGCATCCGCCGGCAGCGGGGCGGCGGGGGATCGGTTGGCTTCGGGCAAGTCGGCCGCCGGTTTGTTGATGTATCCCGCCGATGCCGTGGCGGTCAGCAACAGGGCGGTGACTCCCGCCCGTTTCAGTGTGCTCAGGGAATTGGTCATGTGTTGTTCCTCATTTGTGTTGTTGCTGTGTTGCAGAGAACGTACTGTCAATAATTCCGCCCCAGTTGCAGGGCTAATCAACGTTTCATCCTCCTTCGCCAAGGAGGACAAGTCACGTATTTGTACACTCCCCAGGAGTTAGGCATTAGGCGCTAGTCTAACGCGTAGCGCCTAATGCCTAACGCCTTCTCCTCTGAAGATCGTGGGGCCGTTTTCGGTGGCGGCATCGCATCGCTGTCGTTTCGCGCGTGCGATGCCGCCGGTTACTGTTGCGGAAGGCCGCTACCGCACCGAGATCACGGTACCTTGCGGTGGCCGCCGTGTTACCAGCGTGAGATAGCCCGTAAACTCGCCCGAGCCGCTGAAGTAGTAGCCGTCGTTCTCGCTGTCGTTGTCGTTGGTCTCGTCGGTGAGCTGCAGGCGGAAACAGGCGTAGCGGCTGCCGGCGGGATCGTTGGCGTAGTCGCTGCGGACGGCGGCGGTTGCATCGGCGTCGAACCACTTCTCCACGGGTCCGCCCTTGTCGACGAAACTGCTCGTCACCAGTGTCGCAGCCTGGTTGAAATCGTCCAGCTCGTATGAGTTGTCGTTCTCATCCTGCAGATGATAGAGGTCGATATCGACGGGGTCGCCCTGGACCGCATTGTAGCGGTGGTAGTTGAACGTCGCCGAATCGAGGACCTCGCCGTCGAGAAGGTCCGGCAGGGGGAAGAAGACGATCACACGCTCAACATAGTCATTGTCGGTTCCCGTAGTATCCCGGACACGAACGTAGACTCCGGCGCCCGTCTCATCGCCGTCGCCGTCGCCATCGGTGTCATAGACGCGCCCTTCTACGGAGTCTGGAATCGTAGTCACGCGCCCATCCGTTAACCCACCCAGTCGCGCCGCTTCCACCTGGTACACGTCCTTTAACCGGCCTTCGTAAAAGCGCACATCATCGAGGTAGCCCGGAAAGACCGGCTTGAACGTTCCATGGGTTAAGTAGTTGCCGATGGCGAGAGCCCACGACGACGTATCGGAATCGGCGCCGTTGCTGCCTGTCACTTGCCATGGAGCGGTGCCCAGTTTGGACGCGCGTGTGGTCTCGTCGCCCACGAAGACAGACACACTATCAGGATTGCTCGGGTAGTAGATATAGGCCGAACAGAAGACCCATTTGTTGGAGGCATCGATGGTCGCATCCGCGTCAACAGACCTGCTGGCGTCGGTGTTGACGAAGATACGCAGCGTCAGATCCGAGGGATCCGTGCCCATGACCGCGACCTGGTCGCGAATCCTGGATACAATCCTTGAGTTGTTGAGACCGTTCGTCTCGGTAACCTTCATCCACCACGTGATGGTTTGTTCAGTGATGTTGTCGAGTCCCGGCGTCAGAGCTTCCGGGGTTTCGACACGGTTGTCCGTGTTGCCGTTGACCGTCATATCCAGCGCCGCGCCGCCCCGGTCACCGGGCGTATCCGTGGTGCGCGTGGCATCGGCGTTGAACTCGCCGTTGTACTTGCCGGCGGTCAGCGACCCCGTGCTCAGGGCATCCGTGTTGCCGCTCGTCGCCTCGTCGAACGTGTAGTGCAGCCTGAGGGTCGGTTCCTGTGCCTGCAGCGATGCAATGCCCAACATGAAGGACATCAGCCCGCCAACCAACCCGACGCTGAGTGTCATGTTGCGCCTGATCTTCATCGTGCTCCCTCCCTTTCCATTTGAGGCGATGTTCCCCGACGGGCGTGACCCGGTCGGGCATACCGCCAATTGCCTGATAATGTTCAAATGTTGACGCCTGAGCATCACAACTCAATAGACTCGAGCTCATTGATGCTGTATTGCTTCTCTCTCAACATCCAACATCCAACAAGGAACATCCAGGCCTGCCATTCGCTTCTTCTCGCCCACATGGAAGTTGGGAGTTTCTTGTTGGATGTTGGATGTTCAAATCCCTTTCGCCTCGTACTCGCAGAGTGCCCTGAATAGCCTTAGGCATCAACTCCTGAACTATACCAATGGCCTAGCCTGCTTCTTGAATATCCTCCGGCGCCACGTACGTCACGCCGCGTGTTGCCCCTCGTTCACCATCGAGAAAACGATCGACCAGGGTCCGGGCGATCGTTTCCACCGAAAACGTGACGCGCGTCACCTGCGTGAGTCCCGGCAGGACGGTTTCGCGATTGGCGTGCGAGGCGATCCTGATGTCGCGACCGACCGTCACGTTGGCGCGGCGGGCCGCCTCGAGCAGCTCGACGCACACGGCATCCGTAAACACCACCACGCCGTCCGGCCGCTTGGGCGCGGACCACAGCCGATCGAACGCCACGGCGCCGAATCCCTGCGTATCGTCAGAGAGATCATGCTCGGATATCACGATCCATTCCGGGGGGCAGGGGGCGCCGGCCTCGTCGAGCGTTTTGAGGAACGCGTCGCGGATCTCTCGTCCGCCGGGGGCGGGGGAGTGAGACTTCAGACGTGCCGCGCAGACCAGGGCGATGCGGCGGCAGCCTTGCGCCAGGAGTGCATCCACGCCGCGGCGTGCAAAGGCCGCGCGGTCGATGCGGACCGTGGGGCCGCCATAATCCACCTCGAACCCGACCACGGGACCGGGAAGGGATGTCAGCCACTTGACCTGCTCGGCATGCGAACGCAGCACGATCAGCCCGCGCACGCGCCGGTTATGCGTGTCGTCGTCCAGCCCGGGGAACGGCGTGCCGCCCAGCGCGGCCACGCGAAGGTCAATGTAGTGTTTGGGTTCGACCTCGTGGCGAAGAAGCTCGTGCTGAATGCGTGTATCGAGCTCGCGGTAGAAGGCGCTGATCGGTCGGGTGTCGGCGATGCTGTGATCATAGAACAGCCCCACCGGGGTATTGCGTTCGGTCAGCGGAATGACATACGTACCGGACCCGACGCGCCTCCTGACGAGTCCCTCGCGGCTCAGTTCATTCAGGGCTTTGCTGACCGTCGCCACGTCGACCCCCAGGTCCGACGCCAGGGCACGGCCCGTAGGAATCCGCCCCCCCGTTACCCTCAGCGGCTCGATGAACCGATCCATCAAAAGGTCTTTGGTCGCTTCGTAGAGCGGTTTCGGCCTGTCTAGTACCATCGGCATGTCAACAACCAACCCGCTGAAATCTAGCCAACTCCGTTGAAATGAACGCCAGTTCTCATCAATGCATAACGATGTGCCAACCCTCAGGGCGGCGTCTGTGTTCAGTGTTC
>JAFGJQ010000152.1 GCA_016929015.1 Phycisphaerae bacterium
GTGGACAGCGGCTGGATCGGCTGGTTCGACGCGGCCGGCGCGGGCGAGGTGGCCACGGGGACGTGGATGGAGGGTACGATCGACCTGGTGGCGGAGCTCGGCTCGATGCCCGGCAGTATTTATCTTGCCCTGGGTCCGTACAACTCACCGGACGGCGGTACGCTGCAATACGCCCTGCAGGTGCCGGCCTCGACGGACAACGACGGGAACCTGGAGGCGAATGAATACGTGCAGGTGGCCGTCAGTACGATCCGGGTCGCGTGCTCGGCGCTGGACCTGGATCGCGACTGCGACGTGGACGCGGACGATTTCGTCGTGTTCCTGGGTTGCATGAACGGCCCGGGGGTGGCCGGCTGCGCGGATGCGGATTTCGACAGCGATACCGACGTGGACCTGGCCGACTATGCGTATTTCCAGGCGGCGTTTGGTGCGGCCATTGTGCCGGAGCCGGTGGTGGCGGAAGACCTTGGCGTGGACGCGACGCGGTTCTATCCGGGCAGCGTGACGCTTGGCGAGCTTCCGCCGTCCATGTCGATGGAGACGGACCCGGTGGTGTACGGCGCGGCGGCGCCGCCGTGGGCGATTCAGCCGAGGTTCTTCGAGTCCGGCGGTCGGCGCGTGGTCTGGATTCCGATCGACGATGACATCGACCTGTACGGGACCGGCGAAATCTGCGGCAAGCTGCTGCGGAGCGGGCACACGACGGAGGCGTGGAATACGGACGCGTACGGATACGGGCCGTCGAATGACAGCCTGTACCAGTCGCATCCGTGGGTGCTGGCGGTGCGGCCGGACGGGACGGCCTTTGGCGTGCTGGCCGACACGACGTTCCGTTGCATGATGGACCTGTCGACGGACATTCTGTTTGCGGCGGAGGGTCAGGCGTTTCCGATCTACCTTTTCGAGGGTGATTCACCGCAGGACGTGCTGGTCCGGCTGACGGATTTCATTGGCCGGATGGAGCTGCCGCCGTTTTGGTCGCTGGGGTATCACCAGAGCCGGTATTCGTATGCGCCGGAGAGCTACGCCCGTTGGATTGCGAACGAGTTTCGCAGTCGCGACATTCCGTGCGATGTGATTTGGTTCGACATCGACTACATGAACGGGTACCGGATCTTCACGTTTGATCCTTCCGGTTTCTCCAACCCGCTGACGCTGAACAACGATCTGCATGCGATGGGGTATCACACGACGTGGATGATCGATCCCGGCGTGAAGGTGGAGTCCGGGTATTTCGTGAGCGATCAGGGCTCGGCGGGCGACCACTGGATCTACAAGGCGGCGGGCGGCTGGTATACGGGCGAAGTGTGGCCGGGGGCATGCTATTTTCCGGATTACACTCGGCCGCAGACGCGTACGTGGTGGGCCGGGCTGTATGGCGCGTTCATGGCGCAGGGCATCGACGGCGTGTGGAACGACATGAACGAGCCGGGCATTTTCGACGGCCCGAACCATTCCATGCCGCTGGACTGCTGGCATCGCGGGGGCGGGGGTCTGTGGGCGGGCCCGCATTACCAGTATCACAACGTGTATGGGATGCTGATGTCGCAGGCGTCGCGTGATGGCATTCTGGCGGCGAAACCGGACAAGCGGCCGTTTGTGCTGTCGCGGGCGAGCTTCATCGGCGGGCACCGGTACGCGGCCATGTGGACGGGGGACAACATCGCGAGTTGGGACCATTTGTACCATTCGACGCCGATGGTGTTGAACATCGGTCTGTCCGGGCAGCCGTTTTCCGGGCCGGATTTGGGCGGATACGGCGGCGACGCCTGGGGCGATCTGTTTGCGCGTTGGATGGGCGTGGGCGTGTTCATGCCGTTCTGCCGGGCGCACTATGACGGGTACGGGGTGGACCAGGAGCCGTGGTCGTTCGGTACGGCGGTGGAGACCACGTGCCGGACGGCGATTCAGCGCCGGTATCGGCTGTTGCCGTATTTCTACACGCTGTTCGAGGAGGCTTCGCGAACGGGTCTGCCGGTCACCCGGCCGGTGTTCTTCGCCGATCCGGCGGATGCCAGTCTGCGCGATGAGGATGTGGCGTTTCTGCTGGGTGCGGACGTGCTGGTGGTCCCGAATGTCTCGGAGAACCCGGCCAGTGCGCCGGCGCCGGCCCTGCCCGGCGGCACGTGGCGCGTGATCTCGCTTGTGGGCGAGAACAGCGCCGCGGACGTGAACCAGCCGGACGTGCGGGTGCGGGCCGGGGCGATCGTGCCGCTCGGTCCGGTCATGGAGTACACGAACGAGGCGCCGCTTGACCCGCTGACGCTTGTTGTGAGCCTGGATGGCAGCGGGCAGGCCGAGGGCTGGCTCTACGAGGACTCCGGCGAGGGTTTTGACTATCTGACGGGCGACTATCGCCGGGCCCGCTATACCGCGACGCAGGCCGGCAACGCGGTTACGGTGGAAGTGGCGGAGGTTCTCGGGCAGATGGCGACTCCAAGCCGGCAGGTGGTGGTCGAGATCGTCACGGACAGTGGCGTGGTTTCGGGCACGGGAGTGGACAACGACGGCGGGGTGATCGCGGTGATTCCGTTGCCGTAAACATCGGCCGAGCGGGGCCGATGCGTTTTCAGGATGCTTTCAGTTCGGCCAGGGCGTCGCGGGCCCACTCGCACGTGGGGTCAAACTGAATGGCGGACTGAAAATGGCGTTGGGCGTTGGGAAAGTCGGCGGTCTGGCGGTAGACGTCGCCGAGAATGCAGTGGGCCATGGCGTCGGATGGGTTGGTGATGAGAACGGATCGCAGGGCGGCCTTGGCCCGCTGGGGGTCGTTGAGCTTCCAGCAGACGTAGCCCATGAGGAACTGCGTGTCCGGGTCGTCCGGGGTCAGCCCGACGAGCGTTTCTGCGCATCGGCGTGCGGTGGCCCAATCATTGCAGACCATGGCGGCCCGGGCGAGGATGGTCCAGTCGTGCGGGTCGTTGGCGTACTTTTCCACGAGGCGGGACAAGAGGTTCTTCGCCTGCTGCGGTCGGCCGAGAGCGAGGTAGGCGGAGGCGAGGGTCCGGACGCTCAGGCGGGACATGCTGTCCGGTGAGCGAGCGTACATCGGTTCGAGCACGCTGACCGCCCTCTCGTGCTGTCCGGTACGCACGAGAAGCAGGCCGTATTCTTCGGTGAGGCGGGGGTCGTTTCCCGCGTTGCGCAGAGCGGCCTGTAATCCCTGGAGGGCGGTGTGCTCATCGCCCAGGAGCAGGGCGACTTCGGCCTGCAGGGCCTTGAGCGTGGCGTCTTGGGGGAAATCTGCGCTGCGGTCCTGGAGGACCTCCTGGGCGAGCCATGGCCGGCCGATGGCGACGAGGCATTCCACTTCCGAGGCGACGTAATCTGCCTGGGTCGGGTCGCGTTCGCTTGCGCGTTGGTAGCAGGTGAGCGCGCGTTCGAGATCCTGCCGGCGTTCGGCGACGACGCCCTGCATGTAGAGCACTTCGGGGTGTTCGGGCTCGATGGCGGCGGCGGCGTCGATGGCGGCGGCGGCGGAGAGAAGCTGTCCGGTCTCGATCAACGCCTGGGTGAGCAGGATTCGCGGCGCGATCGACTGTGGGTCCAGGGCGACGGCCTGGCCCGCTTCCTGGAGGCAGTTTTTCATGCGGCCGGCGCGGAAGTGCTGTTCGGCCAGTTGGAGTTTGACGCCGGCGCGGATGCGGTCCCAGCGCTGTTGGGCCTGGGCCTTCGCTTCGTTGTGGGTGGTTTGCGAGCAGCCGGCGAGGGCGCCGACGATCAGCATCGAGAGCACGGCCGCGGTGACGGTTGCGAATCGTGCGGTGCGCGGCGAGGCGGCGGCGGTCGTGGTCATGGCTGAGGCTCCGTGGCGTTTTCGTCCGGCACGTCGTTCACCAGGTCGGGCGAGGCGAGGTCCGGATCGCGTTCGAAC
>JAFGJQ010000153.1 GCA_016929015.1 Phycisphaerae bacterium
AAGCGGGGCGGGAGAGTGGGCAGGGAGAAGGATCGACAAGAGACGACGACGGCTGGTGAGCGGTTCCTCTGCCCCTGCCGGGGCAGGGGTTTTTTGGGGGGGATCGGCGATCCACGGGCGGCGCTGCGCAGGGCTGCGCCCTGCTCCACTCTGCCAGCGGCTACGATCCGCCGGCCCCCGTTGGGGGCGGAATGAGCGGGGCCAAACGGGACATTTGATACTCACATCTGAGCGAAGGGCGGGGTGGCTTGCTCATAGATGGCACATGCGCCAGCGGGCCTACGGCCTACAGCCCACGGTCTACAGTCTGTGGTCAAGAGGCCTTACGAAGCCGGCGCGGGGGACGCCGGTCGCCGTCAGCGGAGGCCGGAGAGGGGGGCGAGGAGGACGTCCACGAGGGTGTGGCCCCAGAGGGCCATGTGGCTGGAGAGGCCGGTCCAGGGGTCCCAGGGGGTGTCGTAGACGCACCGGCCGCAGTTGTCCGTGCCGACGACGGGGCTGACCAGGTCGCGGCTGTTGACGCGGTTGCCGGCGGCGTCTTCACAGACCTGCGGGCAGTTGAACAGGCAGCCCTCGCGGCGGTAGCAGTCCTGATCCGGGTGGAAGATCTCTCCCATGCCCCAGTCGCGGCAGTAGCCGGTGCCGTCAAACGCCAGAAGGTCGTTGAATTGCAGCATCGGGCCGAACAGCGTGGTTTCGCATTGCGCCCCCAGGCAGGGGAGGGTCAGAAGCAGGGTCAGCATAGCCTTTGCCCGAAAGGGCATGTGAGTCCGTTCCATCATGAGAGTGCCATCGGAACAACGGCCGGTCGCGCTTGAACAATTGGCCGTCGCCGTATGGGTACCGTGGAACTCGCCTTGGGTCAAAGGTCGGAATTTGGTTTCTGCCGCCAATCCTCGCTATGCTGGCGGCCATGAGCACGGCGGAAGACTGCAAGTTGATGGATGGTCGGGAGGCGGCCCGGCGAGTACTCGCGGCGGCCTCAGACAAGGTGCGGCGTATTCTGGCGGCGACGGGCGCGGTGCCGTCGCTGGCGACGGTTCTGGTGGGGGACGACCCGGCCTCCGTGACCTATACGCGGATGAAGCACAGGCGATGCGAGGAGGTCGGGGTGCGTCCGGTGCTGGTGGAGCTGCCGGCTACCGTCGGCACGGAAGAGGTGGTGCGGCAGGTGGAAAGGCTGGGGGCGGACAAGTCCGTGCACGGCATTCTGGTGCAGCACCCGGTGCCCCGGCCGATCGACCGGCGTGCGGTTTTTGAGGCGATTCCGCTGGCGAAGGATGTGGACGGGGTGTCGTCGGCCATGTTGGGCCGGGTCATTCTCGGGATGCCCGCGTTCATTCCATGCACGCCGGCGGGCATCATGCGGCTGTTGCAGGAGTATCGCGTGGTGTTGGACGGCGCGCACGCCGTCGTCATCGGACGTAGCCCGATTCTCGGCCGGCCGATGGCCTCGATGCTGATCAACGCGCACGCCACGGTGACGCTGTGCCATTCCCGGACGCGAAGCCTGCCGGACATCGTTCGCCAGGCGGACATCGTCATCGCGGCGGCGGGCCGGCCGCGGTTTGTTCGGGCGGACTGGGTCAAGCCCGGCGTGGTGGTGGTGGATGCGGGGTACAACCCGGGCAGCGTGGGCGACGTGGATTTTGAGGCGGTTCGCGAGCGGGCGTCACTGATCACGCCGGTGCCCGGGGGCGTGGGTCCGATGACGATCGCCGTGCTGATCGACCATACGGCGGACGCGGCGGCGCGGCAGCTTGGCGTGGCGTTGTCGGTGTCGGCGTAGCGTGCGTTTCCCCTGCCCGAACGGGGCCTGTCGGGAATCAGGCGGGCAGGCGGCTGAGGGCCTCGATTGCGGTTCGGACATATGGGCCGTCGGGGTCGAGCCGCGTGAGGGTGTGCCAGGCGCGGCGGGCGTGTCGAAAGCGGCCCATCCGGGTCATCAGTTCGGCCCAGCGGCGGGTCACTTCGATGTCTTCGTCATTGAGGGATCGGGCGATCAGCAGGGTTCGATAGGCGGCCTGGAGGTCGGATTGCTGCAGGCATTCATCCGCGCGGCGGCAGAGCCGATCCAGTTCTTCCGCGAGGGCCGGCGAGCAGGCTTCGCGTGCCCGCTGGACGAGCAGCCACTGTGCCCACAGCCAGGTCAACCCGGCCGCGATCAGGGTGCCGGTCACCATCCAGGCGGGGAACTGGGCGGGTATGATCAGCAGGCCCCAGAGCCCGGTGGTCCCCAGCGCCGTAAAGAAGACGGCCAGCAGCGTGCCGAGCCACTCCCGTCGCAGCAGGATCAGGCCTGCGCCCGGGGCGATGACGTTCAGCGTGATGGCGAGCCACTTCTTCATGGTTGCTCTTGGGCTTGATGGACGTCTCCGCGCCTGGGGGAGTATAGCCCAAGGAAGGCGTCGGCTCCACAAGCCGCGGACTTGGACAGCCAAGAGGCAGCCGGGTACCATGCGAACATCTGCCCTGAAGGAGTAATCGCGATGAGACGTGCCGGAGTGGTTGCCATCGGGCTGTGTGTGCTTCTGGCGTCCGGCTGTTCTGAGCCGGCGGCGACGAGCCTGAATTTTGCGGTCCGGGAGGTGCCCGGAGCCTCGACGGGTGCGGTCTGGAGTGCTGCGGTTGACGCGGTGCGCGAGCACTTCCGCATTGCGCGGATGGACCGGTCGACAGGCCGGATCGAGGCGGCCCCGATCGAGACGCAGGAGCCCGGTCAGTCCAGCCGGGCCGGCGACATGCTGGGCGCCGAACGGCGGGTGCGTCGTCTGGCGGACGTGCGCGTGCAGGAGGCGGACGGCGGTGTACAGGTGTACTGCAAGGTGCTCGTCCAGCAGTACGAGTCGGACGAGCGGCGGCTGTTTGCGCGAGATAAGTACGCCAGTGATATTCCGTCGGAGACGCCGGCCGATCAGGAGGGTGCCACGACGGCCGAGCAGAACGCGGCTTGGCGCAATCGCGGGCGTGACAAGGTGCTGGAGCGTCAGATTCTGGACTCCATTCTGGAGCGGATTGGAGGTTGACCGCCCGCCAGTCCCCCAGAGAAAGGGGACCTAACCATGATTCAATGCAGTCAATGTGAGTTCTTCGAACAACGACCGGACGGCAGTCTGGGTTTTTCGTGTGATCCATTCTCGAACATCAAGGAGCCGGAGTGTCTGGTGAAGTGGCAGCTCATCAAGCTGGATACGATGGTCCAGGCGTATCAGGCGACGGTGCGCATGTATGAGCGGATGGCGCCGCTCCAGGAGCGGATGCTTCGCCACATGGAGCGGGAGATGGACGAGGCGGAAGAGGCCGATTCCTGGAAATACGAATACGAAGAGGAGGAAGAGGAAGACGCGGAGGACGAGGACGAAGAGGGGTTTGGTCGCTCCTGATTCGCGTTGGTCGTTCGAGTTGTTGGGAAAGCCGACCACAGGGGGGGCAACGGGGCCGCACGGGTTTTTCACACACGTTCACGTCCTCCGATGGGTTTACACTTCGCGCAGTTCGGAGGCTTCGTACCGGGACGCGACAAACAGCGGATAGCTCCTTCCGACGGCGCTGTGGCCGGCCTCCAGTGCGAGTTCCGGCCGGTTGTTCTCTTCGCTGAGGTGGGCCAGCGCGACCCAGCGCGGGCGGTGCCGCCCACAGCGGGCCAACAGGTCGGCCGCCTGGCGATTGGAGAGATGCCCGCCGGGTCCGGCCACTCGGTTTTTCAACCACACCGGGTAGGACCCGTTGGCGAGCATGTGCGGGTCGAAGTTGCTTTCGAGGTAGGCGGCATCGCACGACTCGAGGGCTCGCGTCAGCTCGGGGAACGGGTTGCCCAGGTCGGTGAACAGGCCCAGTCTTCTGCCGTCGCATTCGATCACAAAGGCGATGGAATCCGCCGCGTCGTGGGGTGTGGGCAGGGTGTACACCTTTGCCCGTCCGAACGTCAGCGTTTCGCCCGGGCGAAAGTGATGCACGGATTGGAGGGGACCGAGAAAGGGCCGGCAGCTTCGTTCCGTGCCGGTTGTCATGTACACGGGCAGGCCGAACTTGCGGTGGTAGATCCCGGCGCATTTCACGTGGTCGGCGTGGCCGTGGGAGAGGATCAGGGCGTTCACGTCGCGGATGCTACGGCCGTGGGTTGCCAGGCGGAGCTGGGCCTGGCTGCCGCTGATTCCGGCGTCGAACAGGAGTTTTGCACCGTCCGCTTCGACGTAGACGGCGTTGCCGTTCGATCCGGATTGCAGGGAGAAGGTCAGCACGGTTCCGAGTCCGTCGGCCGGCGGCGTATCGCCGGTGCGGGCATTCTACCGCGCGGGGTCCGGGTGGGAATCCGTGCGCCGGGGTGTACAATTCGCCGGCATGTCCCAGGGGCGAACAGGTCGCGAATGGGTGTGGGTGACGGCAGTGTTGCTGCTGGCGATCGGCACGCGCCTGCCCGGTTTGAGTTGGGCGCCTCCGCCGATCAATCAGGACGAGGCGAGCAACGGGTACGATGCGTACAGCCTGCTGGAGACCGGCAAGGACCGCTGGGGCCATGCCTGGCCGGTGATTCTGGAGGCGTTGGGTCGGGGCGATTTCCGGCCGGCCTTGTATGCGTATCTGACCATTCCTTTTGCCGCGTGGCTCGGGCCGGAGAACCTGGTGGTGGCGACGCGGCTGCCGGCGGCCCTGTGGGGGGTGTTGACGATCGGGCTGCTGTATGGGGCTGTACGCCGCGTCAGCGATGCGCGGACGGCGTTCTGGGCGGCGCTGCTGCTGGTCCTTTCGCCCTGGCATTTACAGCTCAGCCGGTTCGGGCATGAGGCCACGTTGACTCCGCTGTTTCCGATTGCGGTGGTGTTGACGTTGTCGCTGGCCGGCTGGCCGTTGCGCGGAGTCGGCTCGCCGGAGGGGAATTGCGTACGGTTGCGCTGGGTGTGGATGGCGGCGCTTGGGCTGGTGGTGGGGTTGTCGCAGCACACGTACGGTTCGATGAAGCTGTTCATGCCGGCGTTTCTGTTGTTCGGTGCGGTGTTGTATCGGCGGGCGTGGCGGCCGGTGTTGCGGGATGGGCGGTCGCGGCTGGGGTTGGCGTTATCGGTGGTGGTTGCCGGCATCGTGCTGGCCCCGCTGATTCACCTGTACCTGACGCAATGGAGCACGGTGAACGCCCGGGCGATGCAGGAGTCGCTGTTCCATAAGGGCATGCCCGTAGCGCAGCTCATCGGCGAGATCGGCGGGAAGTACCTGCGGCACTACGACCCGCAGTGGATGTTTGTCCGGGGTGACGTTGTGTGGGTTCAGTCCATTCCGGGTGTGGGCCAGTTGAACTGGTACATGCTGGCGCTGCTGCCGGCGGGGCTGGCGGGTTTGATTCGGCAGTGGAGGGCGAACCGGGCGCAAGCGTTGCTGCTGGCGTGGCTGCTGCTGTATCCGATCGCCGGGTCGTTGACGACCAGCGGGCCGCATGCGCTGCGTTCGGCCTGCGGGCTGGGCGTGCTGCAATGGATCGGGGCGATCGGCATTCGGACGCTGGCGGGCACGGCGTCAGCCGCTGGATCGAAGCGACGGTTGGGAGCGGCGGTGGGCGTGGTCGCTGCGCTGGCGGTGAACGCGTGGTACACCGGCCGGCAGTATTTCGTCACCGAGGCGAGATCGCCGTTCTACCAGGCGCTGTTTCAGGCGGACCTGTGTGAGGCGTTGACCGCGATCCGCGATGACTGGCGGGGCTACGACCGCATCTTTATCAGCGACCACGTCTCGGCGCCGCGGCCTTACTGGCCGAGCATTCAGCCGTACGTGTATCCGCTGCTGATTCTGCCGGTTCCGCCTGCGGAGTTTCAGTCGTGGGAGAAGACGTATCACTACCGCAACGAGCAGGACCAGTTCCACACGATGGATACGATGGGTCCGTTCGTGATCAGCGCCGGCCGGACGGTGCTGGAGGAGCATTTTCGCACACGCGCGCATGAGCGGGCGCTGTTCGTGTTTCGCCCGGGCGACCTGGAGGGCGGACGGCTGCTACACGTCATTCGCGGCCCGGGGGGCGAAGAGCGGTTTCACATTATCGAGGTTGTGCCGATGGCGGGCGGGCCCGGCAGCCGGGAATGACGAAGATCAGGCAGACGAGCGTTGACGACAGGCTCAACAGGGTGAGCGCCCATTCCCGGATCGGATCGCCGGTGGCCCAGCGTTGTTTCCGATGGTTTTCGTGGTCGATGGCCAGTTGCTCGCGTGGCGTGGGCAGTGCGGCGAATTGTTCGGGAGTCAGGTTTCCGCGTTCCATTTCCTCTCGCAGCGCCGCGTACTGTTTCTCGATGTCCGCCAGGATGCGATGCTCGACGTAATACCATTGGGTGGCGCGCATGGTCAGCCAGTTAGGGGCGGTAATCTGGCAGGTGGCGGCCAATAGAAGCGGGGCCACGCCCCACCAGGCTCGCGGGCAGACCGCCGCGACACAGATGAGGAACGGCAGGGGAAGCACGATGTATCGCTCATGCACGCGGGTCGGCAGCATTACGGCCAGCAGCAGCATCACGGCGGCGAATCGGATCATCAGCGTCGGATGACGCTGCCGGCGGCCCCAGAGCAGCACGATGGTGACGGCCAAAGCGACCAGCAGGAACGCCTTGCCCCAGGTGTCCTTGGAGACACCGAGCCAGGTGAGCGTGGCATCATTGGTTTCGCAAACCAGCAGGTCGGCGTACCAGATGTTGAACGCCAGCAGGGTCGTCTGCTGGTAGAACTCCGTCAGATTGGTCCAGAATCCGCGCATGAACCACTGCAATCCGGAGTGCAGCGTGAAGGGCAGGGCCGCCGCCAGCAGCACGAGAGCAGCGACACCGCCGCCGGCAATGACTCGCGTTCGCCGTGGCTCGAGGATGAACGCCAGCAACCACAGAGGAGCCAGCAGGATGCCCTGGGTTTTGAGGGCCAGGGCTGCTCCCCACAGAATGCCGGCCGTCACCCATCGCTGCCGCTGCATGGCCCAGACCATCCACACGGCGGGAGCCAGGGTCATGCTGTCCGTCTGGCCCCAATGGCATGAGTCTATGATGAAGGGCGGGGCCAGAATGGCCGCCGCGAAGGCGACGATCGCCGGCTTATGGCCGTAGGGGCGGACCAGGGCCAGGCAGCCGAATGCCAGGAGAATGTCACAGGCCAGCGGTACGGCCGCAAAGGTCAGCCGGGCGGCGGGCGTGTTGGATGCCTCCGTGGGGTCTACGAGGGCCAGCAGTCGGATCTTGGGGTACAGCACGTAGGCAATGCCGGGCGGATAGTTGCAGTGGTGTCGCTTCTCGGGCTGGGCAAGGAACCGCTGCTGCCGTATGGGGTTCCACATTTGTCCGAACGGAGGCTCCTGATCGTACAGAGCGGTGAATCCGGCCTGATCCATCAGCCGGCCCCAGGAAACGTATTCGTGATGGTCCCAGAGCATGGGTGGCGTCGGCGGTGACAGCACGTCATGCAGTCGCCACGCGATGCCCAATGCGAGGAACCCGAGGACCGCCCACCGGAATCCGGCGCTTCGGGCGGGCAGCGCCGTGGCAGGGCGGTCCTGCATGCTGGGATGGCCGGTTCTGCTCATGGTTCGCTCCAATCCCAGTCGATCGGGCGGATGGGTCGGCTCGGATCGCCGTATGCGCGCATTCGGATGATGTCGTTCGCGGGGTCGTAATCGCGACCCGCTTCGGTGTAGCCGTTTTCCCGGAGGAACTGCTCCATGGCCGGGATGAACGGCATGGCCTGGAGGATCACGCGCGGGCGATTTCGGGTCAAATCCTCGATCAGCAGCGATTGGCGGCGCCCAGCGGCCGGGTCTTCCCCCAGCAGCGAGCCGATCATGGTAAACCGCGCGGCGCAGCGACGCCGGGCGTAGTAGTAGAATCCGGCGTCTGCATTTCCCCACACGAATACGGAGTCCGTCGGCTCGGTGACGGCGGCCAGGCGCTTGGCCTGGTCTCTCGCCCAGAGCATCCGCATCTTGTAGCGCTGGACGCCGATCAAGTCCGCCGGGGCGAGCAGGTAGAAGAGCCCCTGCGCCAGCAGAAGCGTCGCGATCAGGACGCCTGCGTATCCCTTTGCCGGTCGGGCCGGCAGTGCGTCCGTCACCGCGGCCGACAGGATGACCAGGGACGGGAGCATCAGCAGGTAGTAGTGGGGCCAGAACTGTCGCGGCAGGCAGACGGCCACAAAGCTCCCGATCGCCAGGGCGAGAACCAGGGCGGTCCACGCGCGGTCGCGTCGGCGGAGGGTGACGGCCGCAACAACCAGTCCTGCTCCGCCGGCCAGCCACAGCGGCAGTGCAGTGCGGAAGACCGCCCACGACGAGGGTCTGCCGGCCACGAAGAATTCGGCGAACCGAGCGAGAGGCGCCGATGCCATTTGACTGTAGGTCAGGTTGTAGGTGAACACCGCGTCATAGAAGACGGCGAACCGGTCTGTGACGGCGAAGTACCCCGCCACGGCGATCCATACCAGTGCCGGACCGGCCGCGAACGCCAGGGTCATCCGGGCGAGACGGGAGATCGCCCGCCGTCCGCCGCCGGTCTGCCCGATCCACAATGCGATCAGCAGGGCTGCCCACTGGGCGGCGACCACGGTTTTCATGGTCGAGGCCAGTCCCAGCAGCACGCCGGCCACCGTGATGCGAGCTATGGTGGGACGCATGAGGCAGGCGATGGACCCCACCGCCAGCGCGTTCATATAGATTTCGCGGTTTGCACCCTCGCCGGCCATGCCCGGATCGCTGGAGGCCATCGCATACAGCAGGGCAGCAAACCAGGCCGAGCCCGGCCTCATGCCTTTTCGCGCCACCAGGTAGATGAGCCCGAGTGTGGCCAGCGACCCGAGCAGCGCAACCAGGCGGATGGCCGTCTCCGAACCACCCGCCAGCGCGATCAGCCCTGCGAAAAGGACGAAGACGCCGGGCGGCTGGTGGTCCCACACGTCCACGTACAGCCGGTCGCCGGCCAGCAGCCGCGCGCCGATGTAGGCGTAGTTGCACTCATCGGTTTCCAGGGGTCCGCCGAACGCATGGAGACGAAACGCCATCAGGACGGCGGCGGGCACGAGCAGCCACAGCCATTCCCGGCGCGCGGGCCGAGCTGATTGCGAGGGTGAACGAGGTAGTGCGTCTGGCTCCCGTGGCATGAGAGTGATCGTACGTCGAGGCCCGTGGGGTCGCAACGGCGGGGGATGGGCGTTCACGCGTTCGTGACATCCTGCCGTCGGCCGGTGCGCGACCGTTTCGCAGCGGGTGGTTTCTGGTATCTTGGGTTGCATGACGGGTGCGGGCCCGCTGAATGCGGAAGAGATTTGCAGGGGGCTGATCACGCGGCGAATTCCCTCTCGCGTGCTCGTGATGGATTTCGTTACGAGCACCAACGACGTGGCGTGGGAACATGTCGGTCGCGGTTCGGGGGACGGGCTGGCGGTTTTTGCGGAGCACCAGGCGGCGGGGCGAGGCCGGCTCGGGCGGGTCTGGCATTCGCCGCGCGGCGCCGGCGTGCTTTGCAGCGTGGTACTCGATGATGCGGCCGGCGTGTTGAAGGGGGGGGTGGTGGGATTGATTTGTGGGGTGGCGGCCTGTGATGCGGTTCGCGCCGCGACCCACGTGCCGGTGGAACTTTCGTGGCCAAACGATTTGATGGTGCGTGATCGCAAGCTCGGCGGGATTCTGGTGGAGTCGCCGCCGGGGGCGGGGGGCGGACGGGTGCTCGTTGTCGGCATCGGCATCAACTGCCTGCAG
>JAFGJQ010000154.1 GCA_016929015.1 Phycisphaerae bacterium
AAGCGGGGCGGGAGAGTGGGCAGGGAGAAGGATCGACAAGAGACGACGACGGCTGGTGAGCGGTTCCTCTGCCCCTGCCGGGGCAGGCGGTTTTTCTGGCGGATCGGCGATCCACGGGCTGCGCTGCGCAGGGCTGCGCGCTGCTTCACTCTGCCCGTGGCCACAATCCACCGCCCCCGGTCGGGGGCGGAATGAACCGGCTCGCGCAGAAGAAAGAGAAGCGGTCTACCGGCCGTAAACGCCCGGCCAACATCTGGAAACAAGAAACTCGATACTGGAAACTGGGAGAGATGGTTCGCGAGGCGGACCCTACACGACTGGGGCGGGGAAGGCGCGTGAACGGGCCTGGGGGGAGAGCGAAAACAGAAAGCAAAAAACAAAGAACAAAAACCGAGGGGTGAGGGAACTGGGGGGGTGGGGTGGGGCGGCGCGGGATTGACGCTTCGCACTGCGCCCGGCGCGATCACCGACGCCGATTCGCCGCGCCCCTCTTCTCGAGAATCACCCGGATTCCCTCCGGACCGCGCCATTTGCAGCGGGGTTTGTCCGTCTACGCGGGCCGAACGGGAAGGTATACGCGGAAGGTGGATCCGCGTCCCGGCGTGGACTCCACGTCGGCGTAGCCGCCGTGGCTGGCGATGATGCCGTGCACGCACGCGAGGCTCAGCCCGCCGCCGCCGGGGTATGGGGAAAAGTAGGGCTCAAAAACCTGGCGAGCCACCTCCGCATCCATCCCCCCTCCTTCATCCTGCACGGCAATGCACACCAGTTCGCTGTCCGCCAGGTCGGGGCAAACCGCTCGGGCAGAACCCGGGGGTTGTGTCCGTGCGGTGGCGACGCGCAGCCGCCCGCACTGATTCATCGCGGCAGCCCCGTTGTCAAGCAGATGCAGAACCACCTGTTCCATCTTGATGAGGTCGGCGTGCACCTGGGGCAGGTTGTCCGCCAGGGTGAGCGTCACCTCCAGGGTATCCGGCGCGCGGGCCCGGAAGCGCTCCGCCGCCTGGCGGATCACGGAATTGATATCCAGCGGCAGCGCATGAAGCGTCGTGGACCGGGAGTATTCGACCAGCCGGTCAGCCAGCTCGCTGGCCCTCACGCCGGCCTGCTCGATCTCGGTCAGTAATTCCGCCTGCGGGTGGTCCTCGCCGAGTCGGCGGCGCACGCACGTGGCCAGTCCGATGACCGAAACCATCAGGTTGTTGAAATCGTGCGCGATGCCGGCGGCCAGCCGGGCCACGCTCTCCATCCGCTGGGCCTGTTGGAGGCGCAGTTCGAGTTGCCGGATCTCCGTGACGTCTATCAGGTTCGCAATGATGCCCCGGTATCGCCCGTCCGCATCGCGCACCGCGGAGAAGCGGAAGATGAGTTCCCGATCCCCCAGCGGTCGCTGGTGGCTGACCATGTGGACGTCCGGGTTTCGCCGGAAGCGATCGATGATTTCGCGAATCCGCAGCCGGATGGCCGGCGCGTGGGATGACAGCAGATCGCGGCCGACGGCCGCTTCCCACGATGTCCGCAGGTATCGGCAGGCGAACGCGTTGATGTGCCGGATCACACCCTGTTCATCCGCGAACACGACGGCTTCCTGCATGTGATCCAGGATGGTTCGGTGCAGGTCTTCCGATTGCCGCAGCCGGTCTTCCGTTTGCTTGGGGTTCGTCACGTCGCGGATGACGACGAGGGATCGCTCCTCGCCCGGTCCATGGGGCTGTCGGGGAACCAGCGTGGATTCGAACCATCGCACGCCCGCGGCGGTGGTCAGGCTGAACCGAAGGGAAACCGACTGGCCGGTATTCTGCGCCTCGGCCAGAACGCCCTGGAGAATTCGGCCCGGGGCGACGGCGAGGACCGCGGACAAGTCGCGCCCTGCGACCTGGTCGACCGGGCAGATCAGCAGTTCGGAATGGGAGGATCGACACCGCACGACCCGTCCGTCCGCACCGATCTCGAGAACCAGATCGGGCGATAGCGGTTGCTCCTTGTTCGGGACCGACGCATCGGAAGTGTTCGGTGACTGAGGCACGTCTGCCTCCGCTGGGTTGCCGATTTCGCCGCCTGGTTCCGGCCGGTTGCCCGGCACAACCTGAACGTCCGGACAGGAAGTGCATCCACCGAGGCAATCGGATCGACTGCGAACCAGGCCCGTACGCACCAGTTTACGACCGGTGGAAATCGGCTGTCAAACGCCCGGGCCTGCGGAATGTCGGAACGTCCGATCTCCTGTGCCGCCGGGCCGACGGGCCAGCGTGAATTGGCACTGCACTGTGAGCGGAGGCGGGGGAGGCACCCCAACGGCTGATAAAAGGGGCAGTCCCCGCGATGCCGAACACCTGCCAGACCCGGGCGGCACGAATCGTCCGTATTGGTACGAATTCGCCGGACCCGCCTCTTCACTTGGCCATCGGCGGGTGTATGATTCAGACAAGGAGGTCCGCTGAAGGTCTCCGGGTGGCCGTGTATGCACGTCAAACACGCGGACACCCGTGGTTTGAGGCGAGGGGTTTGAGGCGAGGGGAAGGGAAAAGAGGCCGACGCCCCGTGGTCGGTGTTTCCTGCGTGTCTGTTCGCGGTCGACACGCTGGAAAGTGTGGTGGAGGGCCGTGGCGCGCGAGTCGCCCACGGCGGAAAAGCGAGCCGGCGATCCGGAAGACGAGGCGGATCGCCGCATTGGGCAGTATCCGATCGTTTCAATTTCTCCCCATTGAAACGCCAAATTCGGTATGCGTACGTCGCGTTTGCGGCGTTTGCAGCAGATGCGTGGCGAGGTCGTCGGATGTGGATGACCTCCAGGGACGACGCGGAAGGCTGGAAAAAGGCCCATTCAGCACATGTGTAATGGAGGAACTGTAATGAGGAAGTCTGCGGGACGACCGCGCGCGGCGCGGTGGACGTTTGTGATGGGCCTGGCGGCCCTCACGATGGTTGTCTCTGCGGGGACGGCCATGGCCCAGGAGGTCTCGGAGTGTTTAGGGGCACCGCTTGATGTGAGCGGAATGACGGGCGTGATCGTTCCGCCGGACCCGGCGATCATTATTGAGGCGGGACTGCTGGCGGAGCCGATCGGCGCAGAGCCGGCCCCGGGCGTGAATCCGGCGGGGTTCTCCTTGCGCGGGGGCGCAACGAGCCTGATTGACGCGGTGACCGGCGCCAACCTGCGGAAGAACGTGTCGTGGCCGAATGCGGTGCTTCCGGGAGACCCGGTGCCAGCGTTCGACCTGCTCTTCGACCCGAACATGCTCTACAACGACGCGGGCGCGGACCTGGTTATCTTCGAGCTCACCGATCCGAACCCGTTCGAGGTCTCCGTCGAATTGGCGGACGGCACGTTTTTGGGTCCGATCCAGTACACCGCGGCGGCCACGGGAGGCCGGGTGGATACGCTTGAGTACGGTTCGCAACCGCTGAACGCGTTATTCCTTGATCTGAGTGATTTCAGCGTGCCTGCGCTTGCGAACGTCGTGCGCGTGCGGATCACGCTGGATCTCCTCGGTTCGGACCGGGCGGACATCGCGGGGGCGTTCGGCCTTCATTGCGGGCCGACGGCCTCGGTGATTCCGATGCTGGAATGCGTGGAAACCGTCTCGCTGGACCCGCCTGTGTACAAGGCTCGGCTGGGCTACGAGAACCCTAACGCCACGGCGGTGACGATTCCGGTCGGGCCGGGGAACTACTTCAACCCCGCTCCGGAGGATCGCAGCCAGCCGACGGTGTTCGAGCCGGGCGTGCACGCCGGGATCTTTGAGGTTGAGTTTGACGGCAGCGATCTGCAGTGGCTGCTGACGAGCCCCAACGGCCTCCAGATGCAGGCACTGGCCAACAGCGACTCGACGCCGTGCGTGGAGCCGGAGGGGGCCTGTTGCCTGCCGAACGGGACCTGCGAGGTCCTGACGCGGGAGGAATGCAGCGAGGGGTACGGTGAGTATTACGGAGATGGAATCTCGTGTGACGATGTGGAATGTCCGATCTGCGCGTGCGGCCCGGACATCTCGGTCCCCTGTACGAGCCCGGCCGGCGCGGTGGTGAGCTTTGACTATCCGGTCGTGGAGGGCTGCGAGATCATCTGCTACGAGCCGGAATGCGACGAGGACGAGGACTGTCCGGATGACGGTCTGTTCTGCAACGGCACCCCGGTGTGCGTCGATCACCAGTGCCAGCAGAGCGGTAACCCCTGTCCAGACGGATACGAGTGCACGGAGGACGACGGCGGCGTGTGCATTCCCCCGATGCAGGACGAATGCCGGGTGAACGAGGACTGCGGCACCGGCGGCGTGTGCATCTGCCCGACGGCCCCGAGTGAAACGGCCGGATGCTATTGCTTCTATGCTCCGAATCCCGTGTTCACCGCGGCCCAGACGCAGGAATGCAACGTGGTGTGCGACCACGCCTCCGGGTCCGTGTTCCCGATGGGAGCCACGACGGTCACCTGCTGGCTGGACACGGCCCCGCAGTTCACCTGCAGCTTCACGGTGAACGTGACCGGCAACTGTCAATCGCCGCCTCCCGGCTGCGTGGATACGGACGGCGACGGAATCTGCGATTCGGACGACAACTGTCGCCTGAAGCCCAACCACGATCAACTGAACACGGATGGCGACAAGTTCGGCGACGTTTGTGACAATTGCCCGACGGTGCCGAACGACGACCAGGCCGACCGGGACGGAGACGGCGTGGGCGACGTGTGCGACAACTGTCCGGACGTGATCAACCCGCGCAATCCTGTCACGGGTGAGCAGAACGACGATGACGGTGACGGCATCGGCGACGCCTGCGACAACTGCCCGGGCGACCCGAATGAGAACCAGTCCGACCTGGACGGGGACGGTCTGGGAGACATCTGCGACGATTGCGATCTGGGGCCCAACGACCAGGACGCCGACGGGGACGGAGTGGCCGATGCGTGCGACCTGTGCCCGGAGGTAGCCGATTCGACGAACGCGGACACCGACGGAGACGGCCTGGGTGACGTTTGCGACAACTGCCCGCTGGTTGCCAATCCGGACCAGGCGGACGCGGATGAGGACGGCATCGGCGACGCCTGCGCCGAGGAGACGCCGGGGCAGCCCGTCTGCACGGAAGACGAAGAGTGCGATGACGAGGATCTTTGCACGGTCGACGACTGTTTGGACGGCGAATGCGTCCACACGCCCGTGGTCTGCGAAGAAGGCGCCACCTGCGATCCCGCGACCGGCCAGTGCGTGGACGAGGAGACGCCGGGCCAGCCGGTTCCCGGCGGCGTCGGTCGGGCGGCGTGCGGCCTGTATAACGGAGTCGCCTTGATTCTCATGCCGCTGAGCCTTCTGGCATGGATGGGCCTGCGCAGCCAGGCGAGGCGGAGGCGGTAAGGACGGTACGCAAGCCGGCCGCCCGGGAAGAAACCGGGCGGCCGGTGGGAACGGTTGAACGGGATGGTGAAAAGCGGTATTTCTGGGGCCTGAGCCGAGGCCCGTGAGGTGTCCTCAAGCAGGATTGACCTCGCTCGATCGAAGCGAGCACCTGACGGCCCGGTGGAAAGGATGAGCGAAGATGAACTCGATGAAGCGACGCATACTGCGAGCCCTGGCCGCACTGGTTGCCGGCTCGGCGATGCTCATGATCGGTGACTGCAACGTGCAGTATCCTCCGTCGGACACGGAGACGACGGTCGGCGTGGCCATTTCGGACGGTGGCGGCGTGTCGAACAACCCGTGACCGCCGCAGACGGCGACGGATAGACGGACCGGGATGAAACCCGAACCGGGCGCGCGGACCGCATCATGAGGTCCGGGCGCCCGGTTTCGTCTTCAGAGCTGTCCTTATCGGCCGCTGCCGGGAGAGGGCAGCCCCAGCTTCGCCATGACCATCTGGAGATCGTGCCACGCCTTGGCCTTTTCCCCGGGACTGCGGAGAAGGTACGCAGGGTGATAGGTCGGCATGAGGGGAATCGGATTCCCGAGAAGAGCCGTGCCGGACGGATAGTAGTCGTGGAAGCGCCCGCGCAGCCGGCCGATCGTCTCGCCCGTCTGCAGAAGCGTCTGGGCGGCCGGGGCACCCAGGGCCACAATCACCTCCGGACAGATCGTCTGGATCTGTTGCGCCAGGTACGGGCTGCAGGCGGCCACTTCATCCGGCGCCGGATTGCGGTTGCCCGGCGGACGGCACTTGAGTACGTTGCAGATGTAGACTTGGTCACGCGTCAGGCCCATGGCCGCGATCATGCGGGTCAGCAACTGCCCGGCCGCACCCACGAAGGCCACGCCCTGCTGGTCTTCATCCGCGCCCGGTGCCTCTCCGACGAAGACCAGCCGGGCCGCCGGATCTCCCTGCCCAAAGACGGTGTTCTTTCGCGTGGTTGCGAGCCCGCACTTCGTGCAGTTCTTCACGCTGTTCTCATCGAGCGATTTCAGTGCGGCGGCCTTTTCTTCGCGAACGGCCGGGTCCGCGGTCGGCGAAGGGGCGGACGCCGCACGACCCGACCCGATCGGACACACCCGCTGCGGGATTGGCACCGCTCGAACGCCGAAGAGGGCATCCGTGCGGAGGAACTGGGCCAGTGCCCGGCGGACTTCGGCCGTTTGCTCAGACACGCGGATTCTCCGTCTCGGATCCGGAATGCCGGATTCCGCGGGCATTCTAGCACGATCCCCGGGACTGTCATCGGGGGTCCGGCTCGGATTTGCGACGTGAAACCGACCGGAATCGACGGTAGGATCGGTCCCGATGGCCGGGTTCGAGGAACTACACGTTCGGCTGCCGGACGGATACGAGGCGTACGCGCGGTACTGGGCGCCCGATCGGGCCGCGGGCAGCGTGTTGTATCTGCACGGCATTCAATCACATGGCGGGTGGTACGAGGCGTCGGCCGAGCGACTGCGGCAGGCCGGGTTCGCCGTGCTCCAGCCGGATCGGCGCGGTTCCGGTCGCAATGAGCAAGACCGCGGGCACGCGGACGGTCCCGGGCAATTGCTGGACGATGCATTTGCCTGCGCGAATGAACTCGCCCGGCGGTCTGGCTTTCGGCGGCATCACGTGCTCGGGGTGAGTTGGGGCGGCAAGCTCGCCGCCGCCATGCACGTGACGCGTCCGGAACCGATTGCCAGTTTGACCCTGGTCACGCCGGGCCTGTTTCCCATCGTGGACGTGCCGGCGGTGGACAAGCTGCGTATCGGCTGGGCCATGCTGTCCGACCCGCGCCGGCCGTTTGCCATTCCGCTGAACGATCCGGAGTTGTTCACCGACGACCCGGCGTGGATCGAGTGGCTTCGCAACGATCCGCATCAGCTTCACCAGGCCACGGCCGGGTTCTTCCTCGCGTCGCGGCGGATGGATCGAACGGCCCAGAAGCTCGCCGCCGCTCCGCCGGTTCCCCTGCACGTGCTGCTGGCCGAGGATGAGCGAATCGTCGACAACGCCGCCACGCGCCGGTTCCTGCGCGAGCTCCCATGGCCGACGGTGCGGATCACGACGTACCAGCGAGCCCGTCACACCCTGGAGTTCGCGGATTGCCGGGAACGTTGCCTCGATGACCTGGTGAACGGGCTGCGCACGCCGTAGGGGCCGCCCGTGCGGACCGGCATGAACTCACGTCCTTCGCCCGAGCGCGCGCACGACACCGGCCAGCAGGATCACGCCGACGCCGATGCACAACCACGCCGGCAATCCCCACCACGTACACAGCACGTTCCCGGCCAGAACGGCGACGACGCACGCGGCCAGGGCGTACGGGGCCTGGGTCCAGACGTGCTCCTCCAGGCGGCATCCGCTGGCCGCGGCGGAGAGCACCGTGGTGTCGCTGATCGGCGAGCAGTGATCGCCGAAGATCGCCCCGGCGAGCACCGCGCCCACCGACGCGTAGAACACGCGGTGGGCGGCGTCCGGGGGCAGGTCCGCTACGAGTCGGCCGGCCACTTCGACGGCCACGGGGCAGAGAATCGCCATCGTGCCCCACGAAGTACCTGTCGCCAGAGAGACGCCGGCGGCCGCAAGAAAGATCAGCAGCGGAAGCCAGGTCAGCTTCACGTCTTCTCCCTGCAGAAACGACGTGGCCACCGCGCCCAGACGCAGGTCCGACGTGGATTTCGACAGCGCCCACGCCAGCACCAGCACCACGACGGCGGGAAGCATCCGCGCCATGCCTTCCAGCGTCGCCTCCATCGTCCGGGCGAGGGTGTTGGCGCGGGTTGTGATTCCCAGCAGGGCGGCGATGGCCAGCGACGCGATCGCCGCGTAGAGGATTGAGCCGAATGCATCGGCACCCGAGAGAACGGCTTGTGCCGTCGCAGACTCGTCCGCCGGAACGGCCCGCATGCCCGTGATCAGGATGATGGCGATGGTGCCCGTCACCAGGATCAGGACGGGGATCGCCGCCAGCCACCCGCGCCAACGGCGAACCGTGGTCTCCACGGCCATCGGGGCCGAGACATTCACCGCGGATCGCTCCGCTCCAAGCATGGGACCGAAATCCCGTCCCATGCCGGCCAGCAGACCGACCAGGACGAGCGCGAAGATGGGATAGAAGCGGTAGGGCAGGCTCTGCAGGAATGCCTGATAGGCGGTCACGTCCGCCACACATGCCGGCGTGCCCAGACGTGCCAGTTCGTCCAGCCCATCCTGAATGTATCCGATTTCCGCGCCGATCCACGTGCCGATCAGGGCAATTGAGGCGACGGGTGCGGCGGTGGAATCCACGATGTACGACAGCTTCGCCCGCGACAGGCGCAGACGGTCGAACACCGGCTGAAGCGTCGGACCGACGATCATGCTGTTCGCATAGTCGTCAAAGAAGACGAGCAGACCGGCCAGCCAGGCCACGAGCTGTCCCGCCCGCCGGCCCCGCGCCCGACCGGCCACGAGGGCAACCAGGGCGGTCGTCCCGCCGTTGGCGCCGATCACGCCGACCATCCCCCCGATCGTCAGCGTAAACACGATGATCTTGATGTGGTCGATGTCGGTCATGGCCCCAACGACGTACGTCTCGACGGCCACTCGTACGGCGGCGACGGCGCCGTTCGTTTCACCGTACCGAGCGTCTGCCGGCAGGCAGGGCAGCAGCATGGCCGCGGCCGTCAGTACCGCCATCGCCAGTGCGGGCAGAACCTGCGCGGTCACGACGGCCAGGCCGATCGCGACCAGCGCCGGGGTGAGGACGTACAAGCCGTAGATGTCCTCGGGGGCGGTGCCGGCAGGGGCCTTTCCGGCCTGCAGCGCGGTCATCCCACAGAGGATTATCAGCGCTGCGAGAACAGCCAGCCGTGAACACAAAATCGCGATTCGGATGGGAGAAGGATGGTCTGACACGAAGGTCTCCGCCGTCGGCGTTTCGGTTCGCCTGTTTCGCTTGTTCGGTGCTGAATGTCAAACGGCGACCGGCCCCTGTCAACGGAAAAAACGCAGGTGGGCGGGCAATCCGGGAACAGGCTGCCGCTCAGCGAGAGAGCCGGCGGTCGGCTCGGGCCTGCCAGTCGGGGTCCGGGCAGAGGCTCTTGAACGCGAGCAGGCCCTGGCGGGCGTCGACCGGCCGGCCCTGGTCCAGCAGCAGCAGGGAGGCCAGGAAGATGGCATACGGATCGTCCGCATGCTCGGCGGAGTACTCCTTCAAGGCGACCAGCAGGCTCTCGGAGACATTGCGAGGGTTCCGTTGTGAGTGGGCGATGATGCGCTCGACCTGGGTCAGCGCGCTTTCCGGCCGGCCGCGCCGCAACTCGACCAGTGCCAGGGTGGCACGGGCGCCGTCATAATCAGGGAGCCACGCAAGCATGGATTCCAGGCGGTCGGCGGCGGTGTCCAGACGGCCCTGATCCACGTCGATCTCGGCCAATCCGTGGTTGGCCGTCAGGTCATAGGGGTTGTTGTGCAGCGCCTGTTCGAACAGGGTCCGGGCCTGCTCGTACCTCCTCTCGCCCAGCAGCAGCGTGCCGGCCGCGGTCAGGGCAGGGTTATAACGGGGGTCCGCTTCCGTGGCGCGGACGTACGTGCGCAGCGCGTCGGCGTGTCGGTTCGCCTCCTGATACAAGCCGGCGAGTCGGAAGAGGCCGGCGGCGTCGTCCGGCGATTTTTCGACGGCGGCTTCCAGCAGGGCCAGTCCTTCCGCGATGCGGCCGAGACGGAAGAGCGCCATGCCTTCCAGTTGTGCGGCGGACGTGGATTTTGCGTCCGGATGGAGGCGTTGTTCCGTCCGTGCCGCCTCCACGCTTGCGCGGAATCGGCCGGCCTGGAGGTACGCCTGGGCCAGGTTCCGCCATACGCCTTCCGCTTCCGGGTGGCAAGCCGCGATCCGCTCGGCCCGGGCGACACCCGTTTGGTACGTCTGGGCGTAGCGCCAACTCGCGACCAGCAGAACCGGCAAGGCGATGATGCCCATCGCCAGAAACGCAACGGTTGCAGCCGGCGCACGCCTCCGCCGCATCTCGCCGAAGGCCGCGATGACCAGGGCAGCCGCCGACCAGCACAACCCGATACCCGGGAGGTAGAAGTAGCGTTCGGCCACCAGCGTGTTGCGGGACGGAATCAGGGGAAGCGTAACCGCAATCGTGATGAGGAACCACGCGATGCCCAAACCGACCCATCGCGCGCGCCGCCGCGAGACCAAAGCCGCGCCGGCCGCCAGCGCAAGGATGATCGCGGCGGACAGCAGTCCCGGCTCGGTCCAACGCGCCGGGTTCGGGGAGGGGTGCCACGAGGCCAAACCGTGCGGCACGACGAAACGGCCCAGGTACCATCCGAGAGCCAGGATCGTTCGCACCACCGGCGACCCTTCGAGCGTCTCCGCTCCAGACTCCAGCAGTCCGCGGGAGAGCCCCAGGTTCACCCAGGCGAAGAACGCCGTGGTCGCCGCCACGATTCCCCAGAGAAGCCACACACGCACGCCCGGTCGCCGGTTGCGCAGCAGCATGAGCAGAAGCATGAGGACCGCCAACCCCGGACGCACCTTCGACATCATCGCCAGTGCCGTGCACGACACGCACAGAACGGCTGCGGGCCATCGGCCCCGCGCCTGCCAGGCATCGGCGGCAATCAGGGCGGCCACGGCGAAAAACGTGGACGTGAGCATCATCCGGCCGTTGAGCCAGGCAACCGTCTCCACGTTCAAGGGATGGATGGCGAACAGCACGGCCGCAAGGGTGGGCAGCCCTGTGTCGCTCGACCATCGCGCGATCAGCCACCAGACCAGCACGGCCGTTGCGGCGTGCAACAGAACGTTGGTCAAATGAAACAGCCACACCCCGGCCTCGGCCCGCAAGCCCAGTCCGTGGACCATGGCGAAGTTCGCGGCAAAGGTGAGCAGCGGCACCGGCTGGTACAGGTCGCGATTGGCGTCGGGGCGGAAGATCTTGACGGCATGATCGAGAGACGGATGGTTAATAAGAATGTGGTCCCGTACGAGTGTGATGTCATCACCGGGCAGGAACTCCCCCGGCAGCGACGGCAACCCCATCAGCAGCGCCGCGACCGCCACGACGGCGGGCCTCGCCAGGGTCGCCCAACGATTCCGCCGCCCGGCAGCGGACGGTGGCGAGGAAGACGAGGATGGCTTCTTCCGCTTCAATGGTTTGGCTCGTCCTCGGCCAGCACCGCGTCGACCAGGACGTCCACCCCGTCGCGGATGCAATCGACGGCAGGCAGGCCGGTCTCCGATCGGGTGCGATCCAGGGTTTCGCGATACGCGTTTTCCGTCATTCCGTGGCAGTTCAGGGCCACGCCCACGACCCGGCCGGCGTGCAGCGGGCGGAGCAGCGATTCGTGGAGCCGGATCGTTTCGGGCAACGGCGGCAGCGGCACATCCGTGTTGCGGAACCGGCTGCGCGACGGAGCGTGGCACAGAATCATCCGGTCCGGCACCACGCCGTGGAGCAGCCCGATCGACACGGCCGAGTAGCTGGGGTGCATCAGGGCACCCTGTCCCTCGACCACCACGACGTCCGCATCCCCGCGCTCCAGCACCTCCGCTTCCACCGCACCAGACACGAAATCCGAAAGGACCGCGTCCACCACAAGCCCGCTGCCCGTAATCATGACGCCGGTCTGACCGGTGGCCAGGAACTCTGCACGCAGCCCCCGGGCCTGGAGGGCGCGGGTCAGTTCCATGGCCGTCAGCCGCTTGCCCAGGTTGCAGTCCGTACCCACGGTCAGGACGCGGCGGGCCCGCGTGGAACGGGCCCGGGCGGTCCCGACTTCGCGCGGTTGCGGAACCGCCCGCACGTCCACGAGACGCCGTTGCGCCCGGGCGGCAGCGGCGACGATTTCGAGATCATTTGCCAGGCGCGTGTGGAGTCCGTTGACGACGTGCATTCCGGCGGCCAGTGCGTCGAGGATATGCCGCCGCCATGCGTCGGGGAACCGGCCACCCGGCAGGGCGACGCCGATAACCAGATGATCGGGCTGGTAAGCCGTGGCGGCCTGGATGCCGTCCACGATGGGAACGCCCGCGCCACAGCCGACCAGAGCGGCAAGGTCTCCGCCGGCATGGTGAGAGTCGACCACAACCACGACCTCGTCGGGGCAGTACCGAAGCAGCCCGACTGCGGTCTTTGCCACAAAGAGGTCCAGGTAACCGTCCGTGAGAATGCAGATGCGTCGCCGGGTTTTCATATGGCCTTGTTCCGCTCGACTGACTTCCTGCCACTCGGACCGGCGAGCGGCGACGGCGCTGATTCTACCGAATTCACGGGGGGACCGGCAGGGCCCCGAGCAAGGCCCGCCTCCCGTGATCCGCGGGGCGGCGTTACGTATCTTCCTGCCTGACAACCGGTTTGGAGCTGTGACGGCCGCGGGGTGGCGGGTGGCGGCGGCCACCGTTGTGCAAACGAAAGCCAAACCTGCGGTCGTCCGCTTGGATTGGCCCACCCCGCCGCCTAGAATGAGTTACCAGTCAATCGCCTGTCGGCCTTGTCTGTATATCTGTTTTCACGGGAGACGCAGGGAACATGGGTTCGTCGGACGGTGCTGTAGCGCAAGACGGTATGGACATTCTGATGGAAATGGTTGCGGCGCCGGGGCCGCTGTCGCGCACGGCACTGAAGAACCGGACGGCCCTGTCCCCGACGAAATTGGATGCGGGTCTGAAGGTCCTCACCGCCGGCAAGGTGGTTCGGAAGGAGCGCGGTCCCCGCGGCCGATACCGGTTGGCCATGCCGGCGGATGCCATTTCGATCGGCATTCTTCAGCGATTGTTCCAGGCGGCTTGCAGACGTCGGCGGTCGGCCGGCCCAGAGGGCCCCTCTCCTCTGGCCGGGCTCGATCCACAACTGACGCTCGCCGAGTTGCACGGCGCGGTGGGTTCCGCCGACGGGGACATCTGCCCGTATTACGATGCATGTGTGGCCCTGGGCGGGCCGGAAGGCCCTATGATCCGGGCCTGCTGCAAGGAAGACATCGCCTACGCCTGCCGCGCAGTCTGCTGACGGGCGTTGCCTGATCCATCTGAAGAGGATTTTTCGCGTGATTCGGCACGGCGCGCAGAGCGGCGGGCAGGGTGTCCCGTGGGTCTCGGGAACCCTGCCCGCCGCGCCCGCTCCAGCGGTGCGTTTTCGCCGGTCGGACTAGCCGCCGAGCAGCGACAGGACGTTCTGCTGCTGCGCGTTGGCGATGGCCAGAATGCTGTTTCCGGCCTGGACGAGCACCTGGGCCCGGGTCAACTCGGTGGTCTCTTCGGCGAAGTCCGTGTCTCGGATCACCGATTCGGACGAGGTCAGGTTTTCGGCCGTGATCTGCAACTGGGCGATGTTCGCCTGCAGCGTGTTTCGCTCGAACGCGCCCAGCCGACCACGGAGGACGGAAACCTGGTCGATGGCCGCGTTGACGGCGTCCGATGCCCTCTGCAGGTTCTGCGTGTTCCGCAAGGCGTACTGTTGCCCGTCCTGGAGCCACGACAGGAATCCGACCACACGGTTGCCCAGCTTGTTGGCGTGCATGGCCCGCACGCCGATATTCTCCTGCTGATTCGTATTGATTCGCGGTCCAAGCTGGAAGAGCGAACCACCGCCCGTGATGGCGAACGTCGTGGATCCGATTCCGAAGGTTTCGTCCAGCGTCAGCGTGACGTCCAGCAGGAACGAGTTGAGCTGGAGCACCAGGCCCTTGCCCACGGTGGGAGCGCCGTTGATGGTGCCTTCCGCGTCGTGGCCCTCCGCGCGCCGCCGCTCCGGCGGGACGAAGGGGTCGTCATTATCGTGGTTGAGCAGGTCCACCGTGCTGAACGGGCCGCTGCCGTACACTTCCTGCACGCGTACGAACTGGTCGGAGCCGTACCCACGGCTGTGCATCTCGACGCCGGCGCCGGCCGTTCCCCCGACGGTGGCCGAGGTGGCCATGACGCCGGTGGCATCGGTCTGCGTGTTGATGGCGCGTACGATGTCCGGGATGCTGGCGCTGGCGGGGAAGTTCAGGGTGGCCACGCCCTCCACGCCCTGGATGTCGATGGTGACGGCGGAGCCGATGTGGTAGAGGCCGTCGCCGCCGAGCGCGACCTGTCCGGCGACGAACCCGAATCCCATGCGGGCGGGCTGCGCGGCCGAGGTGACGATGACGTCGACGTCCACGTATTCGCGCGAGCCGAATTTGGCACCGAGAATCTGGACGTCGGCGAGCGTGTTCCAGTTCACGCCGCTGGTGACATAGTCGAGCGAACCGTCCAGCAGTTTGCGCCCGGCAAACGTGGTCGTGTTTGCGATGCGGTTGATCGAGTCGATGGCCGAATCGATCTGCAACTGGTTGGCCGCCACCTCCTCGTCGGAGAAGGCGCCTTTGTTGGCGGCTTCGATGAGCAGGGCGTTGATGTCGTTCAGGAGTGCGGAGACCTCGTTGAGGGCCCCTTCCGTCGTGGCGATGACGTTGATGGCCCGCTCCGAGTTCTTGACGGCCTGTCCGACCGCATTGATTTCCGATCGCAATCGTTCGGATACGATCAGGCCGGCGGGATCATCCGCACCGCGGTTGATGCGGAGCCCGCTGGAGAGGCGTTCCAGGGAGACGCGCAGGTCTTTCTGGGAGCCGCCCAGGTGCCGCTGGGCCACGACCGCGGGAATGTTGTTCGTAATGCGACTCATGGTGCAATCCTCCTTGATTGCCCCGTGCGGTCTTCGGGCAGGAAGAGCACGGGTTTGCGTTTCCGCCCTGCCGGTCACCGACCGGGGGCGGGAGGTCTAGCGCTTCTTGCGCCTGTTTGGGGAAACGGATCCGTTCTCCGACACATTGGTTACTGCCGACACGTCCGTGGGAGAGATCTGCGCGGCCTGGCGGTTTTCCCGCTTGATGGCGTCGTAGACCTCCTTGCGGTGCACCGGGACGTGCCCCGGTGCGTTGATGCCCAGTCGGACCTTGTCACCGCGTATGTCCACGACCGTGATCTCGATGTCATCGCCGATCATGATCGTCTCATCGCGGGTTCTGCTTAGCACCAACATCCTCGGCTCCTTCCTTGGTTATGCCGATGCCTCGTTCCGGTACGCGACCGGAGGCGTGGCGGCCCGACAAGGGACCGACTCCGTCGGGTGTGTGCAGTCCAAAGCACTCACCCTTCCCGCCGCGTACCTGTTCACCGCACGCGGATCGGGTGCCCGAAGACCGGAAATGAGTCCGGTCGCATTATACGGGAGGGCCCCCCGATCCGGCCAGCCGGTCCGACGTCAGGCGGTCTTGGTGGCGGCCTGCCGCTGGGGCAGCCGCATGAGCGGATGGCGGGTGGAATACCGCCGGTCGCTCAGCACAAGCTGGCGCGCCGTCCGGGTGGTGACGTTGATCACCAGCGGACCCTGCAAATTGCCGGTCAGCATGTCGTCAATCTTGTTGACGATCACGAAGACCTGCGCGTCGTCCGGGGTGCTCAGCCCGATGGACGCCAGCTCCTCCGCCTTGATCGGTGCCCGGTAGTCGGTGACGAACAGCCGAGGATCGCAGACGATGAACGCCAGATCCGGGCGATCCACCGACTGCAGCCAATAGAACCCGCTGTTTTCACCCGTCTGGACCAGCGCGTAGGTCTTCTGGTCGGGAAATCCCAGAACACCCGTCTCGAAACTGATGAATCGCTGGTCGTCCACGTCCAGTGGTCCAAAGCGCGACGTTTGAATGATCATCGCGTCTTCTCCTGTGGCCCTTCCTATTCGGTCGGCGGCGGTCGTGCCGGTCGACCATCGACCGGTGGCGTTCACGACCCGTCCACCTTCTGCGGGCGTCTCCGACCCCCGCTGCCCGTCTCCACACGGGCGACCGTATCGGACCGGCGGTCGGGCCACCCGCCCGCCGTCCGCGTGTCATTCCGGATTCCCGTCCGGCCTCGATTCCCTCGACGGCTTCCGTTCCCCATCCGGGATCACAGGTAGTCCATGAGCGACAGGTTCATCAGTTGCGAGCCTGTCATCAGAGACGCCTGCAGCGCAACCTGTGCCGACTGGAACCGGGTGATCGCCTCGGTGTAGTCAAGGTCACGCAGCTTGGAGACGTACTCCTGCGTTGCATACGTCGCATCCTCCATCTGGGTCAGCCGATCCGAGAAGCCCTTGGAGCGGGCGCCGATGACGCCGCGGGCCTCCAGAAAGTCGTCCATGAACTCGTTCAGGCGATCGGCTGCCAGCGTGATGCCCAGTTCGTCGTCCTCCCGCAGTGCGTGTTCCAGGTCGTAGAGGGCGCTGAGCACGCTGTCCGCGCGAACCCCGTTCGTATCCCCACCCACCACTTCCGTGTTGGCGCCCCGGGCAACCTGCTCGAGCCCCAGGTCGTCTATGGCGTATGAGTAGTTCAGCCGGCTGACCACCAGGTCCCCCGCTCCGCCCGTGGTGTCCGCGATGCGGATCCCGTTCCCGACCAGGGCCAGACCCGCTTCGACGGCCACACCGGCGGCGGTGGCCGCATCGTTGATCCGGTCGATCACGTCGCCGATGGTCTCCGCTCCGTCGAGGTTCACATCCACCGTGCTCCCGTCCTTCGCGGTGATGCGGATGTCGTCCTCCCCCTCCTTGGTTTCGACGCCCCGGCCGTCGTTGAGTTCGGACAACGGAGTGTCCCGGTCCATTGAGCGGATCCCCAGTGCGGTGGCGGTCAGGCCGCCGTTCTCGCCGATGCTCATGGACGTGCCGGACACCAGGTTGATCACCTCAATGCCCGTGCCCGCGTCATTGATGACCGCCCGCACGTTGACGCGGGCGTTGTTGATCAGGTTCAGAACATCCTGGACGG
>JAFGJQ010000155.1 GCA_016929015.1 Phycisphaerae bacterium
GATTGAGCAGCCGGCACCGATCGTGGTGGACAGCCCGCTGGCCGCTCGGGCGACGGACGTTTTCCGTCGCCATCCGGAGGTGTTTGACGACGAGGCCACGAACTTTCGGGCGGAGGCCGGCAGCCTGTTTCTGAGCGACTGGGCTGAATACACACGGAACGTGGAGGACAGCAAGGCCCTGCATAGGCGCAAGGGCCCGATGATCATCATCAGCGCCAGCGGGATGTGCGAGTTCGGGCGCATCCTCCACCATCTGAAGAACAACATCGGGGATTCGCGGAATACGGTGCTCATCGTCGGTTACCAGGCGGAGAATACCTTGGGTCGTCGTCTGGTGGAGAAGGCCAAACAGGTGCGCATTTTCGGAGAGATGTACGACGTTCGGGCGACGGTGAAGGTGCTCAACGGCTTCAGCGCGCACGCCAACGCCCAGGAGCTGGCAGACTGGACGGCACCCCGCGCCGCCGACTGCCGGGGCGCCTTTCTGATCCACGGCGATCCGGACCAGTCTGAGAAGCTGGCCGAGGCCATGCGCGGGCGCGGGTACCAGAACGTACAGATTCCTCCGCCCGGGCAGGCGTTTGACCTTCACAAGTAGGCCCCGGCGTGCGTCGGCCGGGTGGCGGACCGCCGCGTGCCCAATCAGGCGGTCCCGTCTTCGAGGAAGTCTTGTCGGACGGAGACGCCCAACACCTGCCCGAAGTACACGCGATGGAAATCCCCCTCGGGGTAGTAGTTGGTAACAATGTCTACGGCGAAGTTCGGCTGCTGGACGTCATTGTGGTGGACCACCCGGCACTCCAGCACGATGTTGGCCGCGGCCAGTCCGCCGCTGCGAATGTGCCGGCTGGGCAGGATTTCCAGCCCGTGGGCGGCGACCTTGTCCATGTCTCGCCCGGAGGTGGTGCCGCAGGAGCCGACCAGGTCGGCGAGGTCCGGCGGCATCACGTTCACCGTGTAGTCCCCGGTGCGTTCGATGCACTGGTAGGTGTACCGGGACGGTCGGACGAGGACCGGGAACATCGATCGGCCCCAAATGCAGCCGAACACGCCCCAGCCGATGGTCATGGGGTTCAGCCGGCCCGCCTCGTCCAGCGCGGCGATGAGGATGCCCTCCGCGGTAAGCCGTTCGTACACTTCGCGAACGAGCCGGCCGTGCGCCGGCCAGTCTTTCGGGTCAATCGGGATTCGGGTCATTCGGGCTTCTCCATATCGATTCCGGGAGGAACTGTACCGCCGGCGGGGGCACGGGCCAAGGGAGGAGAACGGGGCTGCCCACCCGCTCCGTGGCGCGATTGCACACCGGCGCCGGATGGGTACCATTCACCCCCCGTGGTCGTCGTCTCGACTTGCGAGGTTGAGGCGGGCCTGCGGAGCAAGAGGACCCCACAATGCCCAACGTCGCCGAATTCCTGGATCACCACGCGGCCTGGCTGCCGTTGATCATCTTCCTTTGCCGCATTTGCGACGTGTCGATCGGCACCGTGCGCATGATCTTTGTCGTTCGGGGCGCCCGCTACATGGCGCCTATCCTGGGCTTCTTTGAGGTGAGCATCTGGATCGTGGCTGTCTCCAGCGTGGTTACCCGGCTGGATCGGCCGATCAACATCGTCGCGTATGCCGGGGGCTTTGCCACGGGCAACTGGGTGGGCATGTGGTTGGAATCGAAGCTGGCGATCGGGCAACAGATCGTCCGGATCATCTCACGGGACCGGGGCCACAGCATCGCCCATGCTCTGCGGATCAACGGGTTTCCCGTGACGACCCTGCGCGGCCGGGGGCGGGAGGGCCCCGTCACGTTGTGCTTCGCCGCCGTTTCCCGGCGGTTGGCGCCGTCGCTGGTTCGGACCGCGCTTACGGTGGACTCGGATGCCTTCGTGACAGTGGAGGAAACGCGCATGGCAGGGCTCGCCACGTACAGCAACGTCGTCCAGCCCAAGGGCGGCTGGCGGGCGATCTTCCAACGTCGCTGACGCAGAGAGCTGCCGGAGCCGGGGCCACGGGGGTCACAGTTCGCCCGCGTAGCCGTCGTCCTGGAGCTCGGCCGTGAACGGGTTGGCGTCCTCGCCTGCGTCGACCTGTCCGAACACGAAGAGCGTGTAGACGTGCCCCCTCGCGAGCTCCTCCGGCTCCATCACGTAGGGGGTCTTGGAGCCGCCCAGCGGCTCGATGGTCAATTCGTAAGTGCCGGCCGGCACGGTAATGTAGGCGTAATCGTCCGGTTCATTGTAGCGGATGTCGTCGAAGAACCGCAGCCCGCCCTGTTCGTAGACGTCAATCGCCAGCGAGTTCGGGCCGGCGTTGACGACGCGAATACGGGCTCGTCCGGAAGACACCGGTGAGGTGTCGTCCAGCAGGGGGAGTGGTTCCACGTCGTCCAGCACGAGCACGGTGTATGCCTGGCTGGGCGTCAGGTTGAACGTGATGCTCCGGATCACGTCGTTGCAACTGCCACCGGCATCGACCACGCGAAAGGTCACCGCTCCGGCCCGGGACTCCGCGTACTCCGTGATGCGACCGTAGCGGGCGTTTTCCAGGACCACTTCGCCCGCGACGCACACGTCAAACGCCGGCTCCCCCGGCGCCGCGTGGGCCACCCGGACGGAAGTAATCGCGGGAGTCGAAGGGCCCCCGCCACCCGGGTTCATGCTTACCGTGCATCCGGCCACGACGGCCAGAAGGATTCCACAGAAAACGCGTCCGTTCATGGGCTGAACCTCCTCACGTAAGTCGACGCCGCCTCATCGGGCGGGTCGCTGTATTCGGACAAGGCCGCAAATCTCCGATCTGATGCAAACGCTTTACGCCCCTCAGGCCCGCGCACCGGTTCGGGCCGACCGCCGGCGAACCAGTCGAGCGGCTGTCAGTGTTCCGAAGAGCAACACGAGATTGACCATGCCCAGGATCCCGCAGGTGCTGCGCCGACCACCTCCGCCTCCGCCGCTGGATACGGGGCAGCCGCGGGAGTCGACCCGGACGGAGGGGCCGGTGCCGGGGCATTCGTCGTCACAGTCGTTCACGCCGTCCTCGTCTTCGTCGAGCTGGCTGCAGGAGCATCCGTCGGCGTCAACTTCCTCGCCCTCGGGCGTGTCCGGGCAGAGGTCATCGCAGTCGCTCACCCCGTCTGCGTCCGTGTCCCGCTGGCTGCAGGAGCAGCCGTTCTCGTCGGCGGGTTCGCCCGCCGGCGTATCGGGGCACTCGTCGATTTCATCCGGGATCCCATCGTCGTCGGTGTCCTCAGCGATCGGGCAGCCGTCCTCGCGCACCTCGACACCGGCCGGCGTGTTGGGGCATTCGTCGTCACAGTCGTTCACGCCATCTCCATCCGTGTCCCGCTGGCTGCAGGAGCAGCCGTTGTCATCCACGTCTTCGCCGGCGGGCGTGTCGGGGCATTCGTCATCCACGTTGGGTACGCCGTCTTCGTCATCGTCTTCTTCCGCCTGCGTGGCGGTGCAGCCGAACTCGTCCACCGTTTGACCCGAGGGAGTACCCGGGCAGCGATCCAGGTCGTTGGGGACTCCGTCCTGATCATCGTCGGCTTCGCCACCGCCCCCGCCCCCGCCCCCACCGCCTCCTCCTCCTCCTCCGCCCCCTCCGTTGGTGGCTTCGCGTGCGAAGGCCAGGCCGCTGATGTTCGACACGCCATGTTCGCCGATCAGGCTTGCGGCCCCGGTGGACAGGTTGATCGTGTACAAAGATGCTCCATCGCTTGCGTAGGCGACACCATTGGTGTTGATGTCCAGGCCGCCAAACCCGGTGACACTGTCCGTGCCGGTTGGCCCGACCGCTGTGGCCGCCCCCGTGGTGGTGTTGATGCTGACCAACTGGTCCGGTTTCACGCCCGTTTCATCGTCGGCCATCGCAACGCCGTAGAGCGCGCCCGCCGCGGAGAACGCCAGGCCCGACACGTCCCGGCCCGGTGCTCCCATCTCGCCCACGACCGTTGCCGTGCCGGTGGACATATCGATGCGGAGGAGTGTGTCCTCGCCAAAGCTGTCCGTTCCGTAGAACACGCGAGCGGCGGTGTCGAACGCCAGTCCGCCCTCGAACACTTCGACGCCGACGGCGCCGACCAGCGTGGCCGTTCCGGTTGTCGTGCTGATCCGGTACAGCCCTCCGGCCGGTTCGACGCCCGAGTAGCCGTGGAGCGTCCCCGCGTCGTCAAACGAGATGCCCGCCATCCGGCCGACACCCAGGGGACCGATTTCCGTGGCCGACCCCGTGGCCGTGTCCACGCGGTAGAGCCGTCCGTTTGTTTCATCACCCGACACCGCGTAGAGCGTCTGGCCCATGGCCGCTGGTGCCAGGCAGAGCCACCCCGCGCACAATCCCAGAGCGACGTTGTTTCTCATCACATAGTCCTCCCGAACCGCTGAAGGAACCCGTTGCCGCCTCATCCCTGCGAGGTGGAGTTCCGTGCCACCGTTGTGACGCGAACCCAGGCCGCCTCATTCACGCGGATGCATGGCTGCCCTCAAGCCTGCGTATGCGAATTGCAGCACCCCTTTGCGCCCGCCGTTGGCGCATAGTAGGGACCACCAGGAGTACAGTCAATCATTTGTTGGGCGTAGGGCGTCCGCATCCATGGTTCCTCCCGGATCCGATACGTCTTCGGTGAGTCGCGTCATCTCCTGGCGTTCCTGGGGCGTCAGAACGTCTTCGCGCTCGTCGATCGCGCGGGCTTCCGCCAGCCACAGCCGGGCGGCCACTGGGTCAGCCAGTTCCAGGCAGGCTTGGGCCAGATGCAGCCTGACTCGAGCCTGAGTCTGGGCGGGTGCCCCGGCGGTTCTGGCGCTTGTCTCCAGGGCTTGGCGTGCGTCTGCCGCCCTCCCGCTCCGCAGCAGCAACACGCCTCGCGTGTCGAGGAGGTGGGGGTCGGCGGGGTAGCGGGCCAGCCCTCGTTCGGCGAGTTCCAGGCCCTCTTCCACCTCGCCGCGGTCGACTCCCAGCAGCCATGCGAGATCGTTCAGGGTCTGGCGGTGGTACGGCTCCAGCCGCAGCACTTGTCGGAACGCTTCCTCCGCTGCGGTGAAATCGCCGGTCTGCCGCATGGTCAGCCCCAGCGCGCGGAACACGGTTGCCTGGTCCGGCACCCGCGCCGCCAAGTCCTTCAGCAGATCGACGGCGGCGTTGACATGACGGTCATCCCGCGACGCGGCGAGCATGACGGCCGCCTCGGCCAGGACACCCACGTCGCCGGGGCGGTGTGTCTCGCGTCGCTTGATGCCATCCAGCACTTCATCAAATCTGCCCATCGACGCGAACAACCGCTGCCAGGCGAGGAACACGCTTGCCTGTTCGGGGGCGCGTTGTTCTGCCTCGCGCAGGGCGGATTCGGCCTTTGCCGCATCGCCGAGGAGACGGTACAGGTCTGCCAGCATTACCAGGGTGCCTGGTCCGCACGCTGCCGGCTGCGTTTGCCGGATCGTTTCCAGTTTTTCGATTGCTTCCGGGAGTTTGCCGCGGGCCACGAGGAGCTGTGCCTCGATCTGCCGAGACGGATCGTGAGCGGGAGCCAGGGCCAGCGCCCTCTGATTGAATTCCTCCGATTGGTCCAGGTCGCCTTCGGTCAGGGCCAGGCGGGCCATGAGGGTTAGCGCCGCAACGTTCTGTGGGTCCAGCCGAAGGACGGGCCCCACCATGTCGCGGGCCGTGGGCAGGTTGCCGCTGTCGGCCTCGATCCAGGCGCCGGCCACGATGAGTTCCGTGCTGCGGGGGCGTGCGCCCAGGGCACGTGTAAACCTCTCCCGTGCTTCCGGAAAATCACCGCGTTGCCGGGCAAGCTCGATCATCGCCAGATGCGCGCCCACGTGGTAGGCGTCTTTGGTCAGGATGCGCTGGTAGAGGTCCTCCGCCTCCTCTATGGCCTCGTCCGTGCCTTCGCCGGCCAGCAGTTCGGCGCGGAACATCAGGAGATCCACGTCGTCCGGCGCTTGCGCCAGCCCTTCGGCGAGCAGGGCGGCTCCCTCTGCCCGGGCCGACGCGTCCGGATCGAACAGCAGCGCCTGGATCAGCAGTTTGCGGAGGCCCGCGTCCTGAGGCGCCTGCCGGAGGCCCGCTCGCCAAGCGGCCACAGCCTGGTCGTGCCGGCCCAGGCTTGCGTGGAAACGACCCAGTGCGGCGTATCCCGCGGCCTGCGTGCCGGGCAGGTCGCAGAGCGTGCGATAGTCGGATTCGGCCGCTTCGTGGTCTCCCCGGGCCACGCGGAACCCCGCGCGAAGCTCGTACGCGGCGAAGTCGTTTCGCTTGTCAACCTGCTGATCGAGCAGGGCCCGGACCTCATCGACACGACCGGCGGCGAAGAGAATCTGGGCACGGCTGCGCACCGCGGCAAACAGATTGGGATCGAGTGTCTCAGCCCGATCCAGCAGCCGCAGCGCTTCGTCGACGTCACCGCGCACGGCGTAGACCAGCCGGGCCTGGAAGGCGTAATTGGGTGCGTGCTCCGGCTCTCGTTCGATCCGGCGCTGGACTTCGCGGATGGCCGCCTCGTACGCGCCGAGACCCACGGTCACCGCGAGACGCTGGTCGTCAAACATTCGCAGGTCTGCCGGCAGCCGGCGCAGGGCCGCCTCCGCCTCCGTGTATCGCTGCTGCTGTTGCAGGAGATGGACCAGGCGCGCGACGACGTCCACGTTGGCCGAGGTCATGTCCACGGCTCGACGATAGAGCGATTCCGCTTCGCTTGCCTCGCCCAGTCGTTCGTGCAGCTCACCGAGGAGAAGCACGGGTGCCGCCCAGGTCGGATCGGTCTGGATGCACTCCGACAGCAGTTGCCGGGTCTGCCCGGACTGCGCTTGCCAGTCGGGGGCTTCCATGGACAGGCGTGCGCGCTCCAGCCGCCAGTGTACGCCCTGGTTTCCTTCAATCGCACGGAGTTGTGCAAGCACGGCCTCTGCCTGCTCCACGTCCGCCCGAACGGAAGGAAACTGCAGCAGTTCCACTCGGAAATACGCGTCCTGAGGGTATGCGTCACACAGGGATTCCAGGATCGCTCGTCCGCTGTCGGGATGGCCCTGTTCTCGCTGCAGGCGGGCCAGGGCCAGTTGGACCTCGATGCGGTCCGGTCCGGAGAGGGCCTCGGCGGCGGCCTGCAACGTCTGAA
>JAFGJQ010000156.1 GCA_016929015.1 Phycisphaerae bacterium
CGCGGATCACGCCGGTATTGGACCAAATCGCGCGACAGGCGCCATTCACGCCCTGGAATGAAGACAGCCGAAACCCGGACCGCCGCCCCAAGCGGAAGCACTACCGTTTCCCGTACACCTCCCTCGATCCGAACAACCCGGAACCGTTCGTGCTCCTGGACGTAGTGGTTGAACACGTGCCTCATCCGTTCACCGAACAGAAGTCGGTGGCCGTTCCGTTCGTTGAGACGGACGATCCGCCACTGGTCACCGTTCCCACACTCAACGGCCTGGTGGGCGACAAACTCACGGCCTTCGCGCCTGAGACTGTGGGCGTACGGTACAGACCCGACCTCAGTCAGCAAATCATCAAACAGATGTTCGATGTTGGCGAGTTATTCGTTGAGGCCACAGACCTCAGCCAAATCAGCCAGGCGCATGAGGCATCGTTCAAAGCCGAGAACGGTTTCCGCCACAACCGGTTTACTCTCAATCAAGCGCTCGACGATTCTCTCAACACGGCATTCCGGATCAGCCAGTTGAACTTGGCACATGAGGAACATTGGGATGGCAAGAAACGCGGGATACTGTTGAAGGGAATTAGCGCAATCAATGCCACTCTCGTGCGCGAGACCTACACGGTCGAAGACGCGAGAATCAGCGCCTCGCGCGCCGGTTTACTCGCGGCCCTCTTGCGCCATGGCCGTTCCGGCCGGCTTGCCCCGTTCCGGTTCGTGCTCGAGCGTGCGGGTGAACTGCCTCCCGGACTGGAAGGGCGGTACGCCGTGCTGAACCCCTTGCGCGAAATCGCCACCGAAGCCTTCCACAACTGGCATCAAGTCCAACTGCTGGAACAGGAGGTGGCGTTGTGATCGCTGAGCGATCGACGGAGCGTCGGTGCCGCTGATCATGCTTTCCCCGTTTCGGCTGGGGATCTACTTGTGTCACATGGCAGCGGAACGTACGGTGTTTCTCGCAATATGGGATTCGCTCGGAGGTGTGGGTACGTGAAAGCGCGGCGTCCATATCCGTTCATTTCCCCATGGTGGGCTCTTCTGCTGGCGGTGTCTGTGGCCGGGTCCGCGACGGCCGACCTCACCAACATCGAGTGGGCCATCCGGGGCAACCGCAAGGTGTATCTCGCCGCCACCGGATCGGTGATCGCGGTGGACCTTGCCAAGCAGGACCTCAACGGCTACGTGGGGCCGGACGTGATGACGGTCAGCCTGACGCGCTCCGATGGCACGCCATGCGGCCAGTGGCAGATGCCCGACGACGGCAGCACAACCAACACATGGATTGCCGGCCCCGTTCAGCTCAGCAATATCAGCACCTCGGTCTCTCCGGGCGAGTACACGCTCTCCTTCTCGGGCAACAGCGACTTTGTCTTCGACGTGGACCCGCACACGCCCTACTGGATGACGGCTCCCGCGCTCCAGCTTCACAAGCCCAGCCTTACCGGGCTGGTCTGGTTTGCGGCGCCGGCGCAGACGAGTCTCACCATCCGCGCGCAGGCGATGCACAATCCGGCCACCAACCAGACGCTCCGGCTTCGGAACTCCGCGTCCAACGAGATCGCCACGCTCACGCTGACGAACCTGCTCGTCGAATACGTTCTGCACACGCCGGTTTCGACCGGCGAGTACGGCCGGGCCTGGTCGCTTTCCATCCCTTGCCAGGACATTCTGCTCACCGTGGAAGACGTTCCCGGCCTTGCCAAAGGCCCGGACCGCCTGTTCGCTCCGGGCGGTTCCCTGGTCCTGGCCCCGCTCAGCACGACCTGGGGCATTCTCCCGGGCGAAAGCCGGGACACGCTGCTGACCCTTTCCAACGCCGGCCCGTCGACGCTCGTGGTGGATCTGGCCCTGGAGACCAACGCCTGCGCGTATTGCACGGCCTCGATCGCGGGCGGCCTGTCATCGGTTGCGCTTGCCGCCGGCGCGACGACAGGAATCACGGTGCAGGTTTCCGCCCCGGGCGGCATGCCGCCGGGCACCACCGATATCGTCAGCCTGGCCGCGCGCGATCACGATGCGGCGTGGCGGAGCGCGTTCGCCGCCGTTCGCATTACCGCCGCCGTGCCGGCCACGCCGGTCCGCGCGCGTCCCTCCCTCTACTGGACGCCGGCCATCATCACCAACGCGCTGGCGCGGCTCACCGATACCAATCAGGTCTGGGCGCCGGCCGCGTACCAGCGTATCATCGACAACGCGGAACACTGGCGCACGGACCCGCACATCATGCCCACCCGCGGCGGCACATGGACAGGCTACTACGTGGACCCCGAAAGCGGTGTTTCGCTGACCTTCAACGAAAACTCGCCCACCCAGCACGTGTGCTCCTACAACGGCAAGATCCTCACCGGCGAACCCTATGACTCGTGCTGGATCACCAGCCAGCACAACAACTTCGCCGGCGGCGCCCTGCAATCCGCGCTCGCTTTTTCCCTGACCGGCAACACCGACTACGCCGTGCGCGTCCGCGACATTCTCCTGCGCTACGCCGCCTTCTATGCCACGCTGCCCTTTCGGGATATTGACGGCAACAACACCGCCAGCGGCGCCCGCGTGACCGCTCAGACCCTGGACGAGGCCATCTGGCTGATCCCGCTCGCCATCGCCTATGACGCCGTGGCCGACCTGCCCATGTTCACGGACGCCGAACGGGTGGACATCGAACAGAACGTTCTCCTGCGGGGCGCGGAGACAATTTCCCGGAACGACGCCGGCCGCAGCAACTGGCAGGCCTGGCACAATGCGGCTATTGGTCTGATCGGCTATGCGATCGGGGACACGAACTTGGTCCTCCGGGCCACCGGCAACACCGAACAACCCTACGCCAGCCACTCCTTCTGCTACCACCTCGCGGAAAGCGTGCAGGACGACGGCATGTGGTATGAGGGTTCGATCGGCTACCATTTCTTCACGCTCGACGCGTATCATTATCTCTGTATCGCCGCCCGGAATGCCGGCCAGGACCTGTTCCATGCCTCGGTCAGCAACCGGTGCATCGAGATGATGTACGCGGCCCCGGCCCTGCTGGCCATGCCGAACCTGGACGTTCTTGCGGCGAACGACACCGGTCCGGTGAATCTCCTTTCCTACGGCGACTACTTCGAAACGGCGAATGCCGCCTATTCCGATCCTCTCTACGATGGACTCCTTAACGCCATCTACGTCAGCCGCACTCCATCGTCCTGGAAAGCATTCCTTCAGTCCGCCCCGCGCGACACCGCCGCCACCTTCTGCCCGGTACCCGTGCACCTTGCCGCGAGCGGAACCAGCGTGTTTCGCGATGGCGGCCTCGTGGCCACCATCGACGCCGGCCCCCACGGCTCATGGCATGGGCACTTTGACAAGCTGCACTTCTCGCTCTTCGGCGGCAACCGATTCTGGATGCCCGATCCCGGCTGCGTTTCGTACGGGCTGGACGTGCACTGGGACTGGTACAAGCAGTCCGTCAGCCACAATACCATTCTGATCGACCAGACCAACCAGGCCGCGTTCCCTGAAACCGCGAACACCCCGGACGTCCTTTCGCTCGATCCGGACTTCCAAATCGTCCGCCAGACCGTCACCAACACCATCTACCCCTCCGGCGTGGATGTCAGCCGCACGCTGGCCCTCGGCGGCTCCAACTACGTGCTCGTTCTCGACACCGTGGACGCTCCCGGCCACATCGTGGACTGGTTCTTCCACGCCGACGGCAGCCTCGCGATCGACACCAACCTGCCCGTCACCTCGTCGTCCGTGACCTCGGAATGGGCCGCCGCGGCGGTCGGCTACAGCTGCATCGCGCCGACACCTGTGAACGGCGCCACCGGAACCACGCTCCAGGAATCCGGCAACGCCACCAACCGCACCGTCGAATGGCGTTCTTCCCTGCCCACCATCGGCACCGATTTCGAGGATGGCGCGGTCTGGAGCGGTGTGCAACTCACCACCGAGGCATGTTCCGGCGACTATGCCGCGCGCTGGTACGTCAACACCAACGGCCCGCTTCAGGCCACGGCCAGAAATTACACCAGCGACCGGCTGGAGATGTCGGACTACGACACGCTGGAATTCGACTACATGGTCACCGGCACGAACTTCACGTGGTGGGGCGTGAAGATCTGTGATCTTCCCACTTTTTCGCAGACCGTGCACCAGGTCACCCTGCCGCCCGGCTTTGCCACCGGCGTGTGGCACCATGCCACGGTTGACCTGACCCACCCCGACGCCGTCTGGGGCTACACAGGCGCCGACGAATACATCAACTTCCGGTTCTAC
>JAFGJQ010000157.1 GCA_016929015.1 Phycisphaerae bacterium
AGTTCCTTGCGGACCGCCTGGAGCTTGCGGAGCATCCACTGGGCCCGCGCCTCGTTCACCGAGTGGATGTGGCGGTACTCCACGTACAGTTGAGACCACGGCTCGGGCCAGACCGCCAGGCGGATCTCCAGGTCCTCGAACTCGTTGCCGATCGGATGGCGCAGCTCTTCGTTCGGCCCGACCTCCACCACGTCCGCCTCCACCGATACCCGCTGCGACCCTTGCCCGTGCAACTCCAACTCGCGCAGCAGCACGCCGATCTGTCTCTGTGCGCCGTTGCTCTTGTTCATGCCTCAGCTCCTTTCGTTCTGTCCGGCCGCCCGGCGTCGATAGGACCCGATCCGCGGGACCCGCGGCCGTAGATGTTTGCTCCTCAGCTCGGACCATAACGTCCGACCGGTCGTACTTTGCAGCTCGCCCGGATAGACGCCCCGATACACCGGGACCAGCCCGAACGCCGCCAGCCAGCGCCGCTCCAGGGCCTGGAACTTGGCCGTGTGGCGATGCTCGCCGCTGAGCACGTGGCAGACCTCGTGGATCACGTAGTACCACGCATACTCGAGTCTCTCTTCGGTGGCCCACACCGGCACACTGACCCAGCCCGTCCTGCCATGCGCGTAGCCGCGGCGGGTATTCTTGATCTTGACCAACAGAGGCGCCCGCGGGGCGCTGGCGCACATCAGGTCGGCCACCTCCTGCAATTCGTCACATATCACCACCATCGTCATCCTCCTCCGGGGCCTGAGCCCAGGCTTCGTCGTCCGTGCAGACCTCACAGTCGGGCTCTGTGCACGGCTCGATCCCATCGGCGATATCCGCCAGGACCGCGCCCCAGGCCAGCGGCTTGGGCCACGCCCCCGGCGGGCTGTGGTACCGCAGGTCCGTGAAGTGCAGGCCCGTACTCCGGAGCACGTAGCCACGGGGCAGGTCCACCGCGATCTTGTCGCCGTCGTCGGCGATCGTGATTCCGAAGCGGGCCGCCACGGCCAGGACCTGTCGTTTCGTCGCCCGGCGCGGCCCGCTCATCGCGTCCCCTCCGCGGCCCGCCGGCGATACTTCTCCGGCACCAGCCGATGGTCCGGATGCAGGTCCTTCGCCCGCCGGGCCGTGCAGTCGATGCCCTCCTGCCGCAATGCGCGGACCTCCTGGCGCGTCCGCACCGTCCCCATGTACGTGCCGTCCGGCTCGAAGAGCATATACACGTACGCCGGCGGCAAGGGCGGCAGGTCCCGGCAGCGGTCCAACTCCTGCTCGAGCCGCCGGCGCTCCCAGGGGTTCGCGGCGGGCATCTGGGCCAGAATTTCCTGGCGCCGGCGCCGCCGCCGGTCACGCAAGGCCTCGTACGCCCGCCGGGTCATGGTCGTCGTCTTCGTCGTCAGCATGGCTTACCTCCATACACTCCATCTCGAAGGACTCGTTTCACCCCAGGCTCACTTCCACGTAGAAATGGCTCTGCTGCGCCGTGGACGCCCCCCCGCGGAACGGCTTCCACACCATCCCGCTGTCCTCGATCCGGTGGCCGATGCCACTCTGCCGCAGCGTATCGCTGACGGCCTGAGCGTACTTCTCGGCCGTGCGCCCGTGCGTATAGAAGAATCCCCACCGGCACAGCAGGTTGCCGCACTTGTTCACACCCAGCGTGTCCGGGCGGAGCTGCTCGGCCAGCAGGTGCTTGGCGGTCCGCCGGAGGGACTTCCGTACGGCGGTCCGCAGCGGGTTCGTCGGATTCATCAAGTTCGTTGTCGTGCTCATCGTTTGCTCCTTCTCTGCAGGTTGCGTCCGTATGGTCCCATTGACCACTCCGCTTAAAATTTACCGATTCTATACACTTGTGTAAAGCGCCAAATTCACCATTTTGCGGGAATTTTTATCGCTATTTGACGAGCGGGCCGAGCCCCGTGGGGGGCCGAAAAAGAGGCCCGCAAAATCCGCCGCCAGGATGGATGGGTAAGCCCGCCCGCCGTTCGGCCGTGGTATCGGGCAGGGGGTTCCGAGAATCCTGCCGTGAGAGGAAGAGGCGGGCCCAGACGGGCAACGGCGGGCACAGGCGGGCAACGGCGGGCGGCTACGGGCAACAGCGGGCACAGACGGACGTTGCGGACCTCAAGAAAACACCTTCGTCGGCGACGGCCACTCCAAGATCGAGCGGTCCAGAACCGGCGCCAGCCGCGCGCGCATCTCGTCCCGCGCCCGGCGCACCGCCCGCCCATCTTGGGCTGTACTCTCCAGCACGGCCTTCTCGGCCATCGCCGCCAACACGTCCGCCTGGCGGATCTGGCGCGCCGGCCGCGTCAACTTCGCGCCGCCGTACATGCCCCGCTCCGACTTTACCAGCCCCGCCGCCTGCAAGCGCCGCACGATCTGCTGGAGGAAATTCGCCTCCACCCCCAGCACCGCGGCCATCTTCGTCCGCGTCACCGGCTTGTCGCTGTCGGCCAACATCCGCGTAACCCACAACCCATACGCTTCGTACGATGACAGTTGCATAGACTCCTCTTCGCTGGCCCGCCATCCGGTCGGGCCCACCTTTTCGGTTCGTTGTACCAGCGAAGCGAGACTATACCGTCCGAGTACACTTTTGTCAAACACTAAATCTCGTGCCCCTCGTTCAGCTCGTAGTGCTGGAACCGCCACAGGCACAGGGCTCCCTGCGGGTCCAGGAACTGCACCTCGTAGAGCACGCACCCATTGGTCACCACCAGAGCGACCGCGTGCCCGTTGCAGCCCAGCCAGTTGACCGCGTCCCCACGCTCGAACGCAACCTCGATCGTCAAACGCCTTGCCGGCATCATCCATCCTTTCTGCCTACGACAGATCCGGGGGTTCATACACAATCGGATCCCCCCGCTCGATGCAGCCCCGATAGCGGGCGATCCGCCGCTCCCGCAGCAGCCGCGCCACCCCGGTGATCTTCGCCAGCTCCTTGCCCTCGGAAATCCGCCCGGGGACAAAGCCTTGCCTTCGATACCGCTGCCGATTCTTGCGATTGTTCTTCCGCGCGTAGGCCAGACCGCAGGCCCAGCACAGCCGCCGCCGGTAGAAGCGGCCCGCCTGGGCATACGGACGCCCGCAGACCGAGCAGCACCCCTGGCCCGGATCGGCGCCCTTTGCATCGGCCATCAGACGCCCTCCCG
>JAFGJQ010000158.1 GCA_016929015.1 Phycisphaerae bacterium
AATCCTGGCCTCCTCGATGGCCGGGTTAGGGGTGCTCACCAGTGGCCGGGTTCGGGCGCCTCCCGACAAGGCGGACACCCGAGCAGACAACGTGGGCCGGGGATACGGAAAGCCGAATGACCGGACTGGAAACGGGGAGGACGCCAGACCGGTTGGAAAGCCGGTGTCACGGACACGGGATCACAGAGACTGAAACAGATCGCTATTCCTGCGCGTTTCGCACAGGTTTTTCCTCCCGGTCGCGGGTGGGAGGGGTTTCGACGGTTTGCGACGGCTGGCGCGGCGGGAGGTGGCGGGGGCGATCGTCATCGGTATTGGTTGACGACTCGATTTCATCGCGGGCTTCGCGGACGCCCTTCTTGAACTCCACGATGCTGCGTCCGAGCGACCGGCCGACCTCGGGCAGCCGACGCCCGAACAGCAGCAGCCCCACAAAGGCAATGATCAGAATCTCCGCCCAGCCGGGCATGCCAAACAGGACGGCCACCACGGGATGGGAGCCGGCGGGAACGGTCAGAATGGTGGGCAGCATGGGAGTCAATCCTTCTATGCCTCTCCCCCGGGGCCGAGCGAGGCCGCAACGACGATCACACGACCGCAGGCGCCCTCTGTTCGCAACTTCTTTTCGGCTACATAATTGTAATTCGTACAGCAAAGCCGGTCAAAAGCCGCCTGTCGGGGCCCCTGGAGTCGTTTTCAGGCTCGCCCAAGGCAGTGCAGAGGAGTCGTTGCATGCCCCGGCCAACTCCGGCCATCCAGCCTTCCACGCGGCAGTACATCGAGTCGGACGCCATCGCGCAGGGCTACGACGAGTACTTCGAGGGGTCCGATTTGTTCGAGTACGACTCGCGGCTCCTGGCCTCGTGGATGCCCCGCCCCGGCCGGCTGATTGACCTGGGGTGCGGCAGCGGCCGGCACGTGCTGCCCTTTGCCCGGGCCGGGTTTGACGTGATCGGCGCGGACCTCTCGCGGGCCATGCTGGCCGTGGCGGGAGAGAAGCTGTCGCGGGCCGGACTGCGGGCCCGGTTGATCGAGGCGGACGTTGTCGACATCGACAGCCGACTGCCGGCCGGCTGGGCGGACTACATCATCTGCATGTTCAGCACGCTTGGGCTGATCGCCGGGCGGGCAAATCGGCTGAGGGCGGTGCGCGCCTGGCACGGGCTGCTAAGGCCCGGCGGCCTGCTGGCCGTTCACGCGCATAACCGCTGGCACAACCTATACCGCACGGAGGGGCTGGCGTTTCTGGTCGGCAACGCCGTTCGCACTTTGGCGGGCCGAAGCGAGTGGGGCGACAAGTACATCCCCAGCTATCGCGGCATTCAGAACATGTACATTCACGTGTTCACCCGGGCCGAGTTGCGGGCATTGTTGACGGCGGGCGGATTCGAGATCGTGGAGTGGGTGTCGCTGAATGAGCGTCGCAACGGTCCGGCCAGGCCGGCGTTTGGCTGCGGGCTGTGGGCCAACGGGTTTATCGTCCTGGCGCGGGCGGCGAGCCGGCCGGCGCCTTGAGCGGAATCACTTCGTTGAGGGCGCCGCTGCGGAAGCCGCGCAGATCCAGGGCCACGTACTGATAGCCGATGCTGCGGAAGTGGGCGTCCAGCGCGGTTCGCACGTCCGCCGAGGCGAGGCGCTCGATCTGGTCAGCCGGCACTTCGATGCGGGCCAGCGTGCCGTGATGGCGGACGCGGCAGTCGGTCAGGCCGAGCTGCCTGCGAAGGTAGGCCTCGCCTTGCTCGATCATGCGGAGTTTTTCCGGCGTGACGGGCTCGCCGTAGGGAATGCGACTGGCCAGGCACGGCATGGCCGGCTTGTCGAACGTAGGCAGGCCCAGCCGGGCGGACAACTCGCGGATGTCCTGCTTGGTCAGGCCGGCCTCTGCGGCGGGCGCGCGGACCTGGAACTGCTCGGCTGCCTCCAGACCCGGTCGGTAGTCGCCGTAGTCGTCGGCGTTCGTGCCGTTGACGGCGTGGGCGATGCCGCGTTCGTTCATGATCGGGCCCATGTGCTCGTAGAGCGTGGATTTGCAGTAGTAGCAGCGATTGGCCGGGTTGGCGGCGTAGTTCGGGTTGTCCAGCTCATGCGTGTCCACGATGACGTGCTCGGCTCCGAACTGGCGGGCCAGGTCGATGGTGGCGTCCAGTTCGTCCTGGGCTAGGCTGTCGCTCCGTCCGGTGACGGCGACGACATTTGCCGGCCCGAGCGTGTCGATGGCGACCTTCAGCACGAAGGTGGAATCCACGCCGGCGGAGAACGCGACGGCCACGCGGTCCAGCGAGCGGAGAATGTCCCGCATGTGCTGAAACTTCTGATCGAGCGTCTGGGCCATACTCACCATTCTAGGACACAAAGAGACCGGCGCGTACGCCGGTCTCGTCGTGGATTCTCAGATTACAGGGGTGTCGACGCGCCTCGCGAGCCGGGCGCAACTCAGCCGAGCACCTTCGCCAGCCGCTCGAAGGACCAATCCAACTCCTTCTGCGAGATGACCAGCGGCGGGGCGATGCGGAGCACCTGCTCGATGGTATCCTTGCAGAGCATTCCGTGCTCCTTGAGCTCCTTGCAGTACTTCTTGGCGACGCCCGCCGATTCGTGCAGCTCGATGCCGATGAGCAGGCCCCGGCCTCGCACTTCCTTGATCTTGTTGCCGCCGATGGTTCGCAGCCGGGCCACGAACGCCTCGCCCAGTTCCGCCGCCCGTTGCGGCAGGTTCTCGTCCTTGAGCACCTTCAGGGCGGTGCGGGCCACGGCGCAGGCCAGCGGGTTGCCGCCGAACGTGCTGCCGTGGTCGCCGGGGTTGAACACGCCCAGAATTTCCTTGGACGCCAGTACGGCCGACACCGGGTATACGCCGCCGCCAAGGGCCTTGCCCAGGATCAGCACGTCCGGCTTGACGCCCTCGTGCTCGATGGCGAACATCCGGCCGGTGCGGGCCAGGCCGGTCTGGATTTCATCGGCGATGAACAGAACGTTGTTCTTGCGGCAGATGTCGTAGCACTGCTTGAGCGCGCCGGCCGGCGGCACCAAAATGCCGCCTTCGGCCTGGATGGGCTCGGTCAGCAGCGCCACGGTGTTCTTGGTGATGGCGGCTTCCAGCGCCTGGGGGTTCGCGAAGGGGATCACCTTGAAGCCCGGCGTGAACGGGCCGAACCCGTCCTTGAACTGCGGGTCGCGCGAGAACGAGATGATCGTCACGGTTCGCCCGTGGAAGTTGTTCTCGCAACAGATGATCTCCGCCTTGTCCGCTTCGACGCCCTTGACCTTGTAGCCCCACTTGCGGGCGGCCTTGATGGCCGTCTCGACGCCTTCGGCCCCGGTGTTCATGGGCAGCACCAGGTCTTGCCCGCAGAACTCGGTGATTTCCTTGCAGAACGGCCCGAACTGGTCGTTCTGAAACGCCCGCGAGGTCATGGTCAGCTTGCGGGCCTGCTCGATGAATGCCTCGAGGATGCGGGGATGGCTGTGCCCGAAGTTCAGCGAAGAGTACCCGCTGAGCATGTCCAGGTAGCGATGCCCGTCCACGTCTTCCACCCAGACGCCCTCGCCCTTGGCGATCACCACGGGCAGGGGGGCGTAGTTGCGCGCGCTGTACCGGTCGATCAGTTCACCGTGCTGCTTGGAGTCCATGTTTGTGCTCCTTCTTCGTTACGGGCTGCCGGTCTCTCTGTGGCGGTCCAGCCCGGGTCGAACGCGGTATTCTACCGCACAACCTTGCGGACCGCATCGGGCAGAATCGTCCGATCGTGCTCTTCCAGTTCATAAAGCACTCGGGTATGCGGCTGCCGGATGGATAAAATCCGTCCCAGATCAATGGGCGTGCCGATCAGCACGCTGTCGCAGGGGACGGCCGCGACGGTGGCTTCCATGTCCGCCATCTGCTGCTTGCCGTAGCCCATGGCGGGCAGAATGTCCGTCAGGTGGCGGTACTTGTTGAACACGTCCCGGATGGAGCCCTGCGCGTACGGTCGCGGATCGACGATCTTTGCCGCCCCGTATCGGCGTGCCACTACGTGGCCGGCCCCGTAGCGCATCTCACCGTGTGTGAGCGTCGGGCCGTCCTCGATGACCAGGACCGTCTTGCCTCGAATCAGGTCCGGGTTGTCGGCCGTGCAGGGCGAGTTCGCCTCGAGGATGGTCGCGCGCGGGTTGATCCGGCGGACGTTCTGTTCCACCGTGCGGATGTCCGCCTCTTCGGCGGTGTCCACCTTGTTGATGACCACGATGTCCGCCATGCGAACGTTCGTCTCCCCGGGGTAATAGCGAACCTCGTGACCTGCCCGGTGCGGATCGGTGACCACAATGTACAGATCAGGCCGGAAGAACGGCGTGTCGTTGTTGCCGCCGTCCCAGAGAATGACGTCAGCCTCCTTCTCGGCCGCGGCAAGAATCCGCTCATAGTCCACGCCGGCGAAGACCAGAATGCCGTGCTGGATGTGCGGCTCGTACTCCTCCCGCTCCTCGATCGTGCACTGGTGCTCGTCCAAGTCCTCCAGCCGGGCGAACCGCTGGCACACCTGCTTCTTGAGGTCGCCGTACGGCATGGGGTGCCGAATGGCCGCCACCTTCTTGCCCATCTCCTTCAGAATGGCGGCGATGCGACGGGTGGTCTGGCTCTTGCCGCAACCGGTGCGGGTGGCACAGATGGCGATGACGGGCTTGTTGGATTTCAGCATGGTGACGGCCGGGGCGAGCAGGCGGAAGTCGGCCCCGGCGGCCTGCACGCGGCAGGCCTGGTTCATCACCACCTCGTGCGGCAGGTCGGAGTAGGCCAGCGTAACCAGGCGGACATCGTGCTCGGCGATGAGCCGCTCCAGGTCCGCCTCGGCGCGGATGGGGATGCCCTCGGGGTACCGGGGCCCGCTCAGTTCGGCCGGATACACGCGCCCGTCGATGTCCGGAATCTGGGTGGCCGTGAACGCCACGACCTCCACGGTGGGGTCGTGTTTCCAGTAGACGTTGAAATCGTGGAAGTCGCGTCCGGCGGCCCCCATGATGATCATTCGAGTTCGTGTCTGCGTGGTCATGAAAGTCTGGGCCTCCTATCGGCTGGGCTGCGTCCCTCCGGACACAGGTGAGCCTCGGACCGGAGTGAACCGCAACTTGTTCTCTGAGAAAGAGTTATCTTCACAAACGTGCGTTCGCCGTCGTGCACCGCCTAGGTGAGTTGGGCGCCGCGGCTGAGGTGGTCGTGCGCCCAACCTCCGTGAGTATGCACTGAAACGCGACAGGTACGCATTCCCGGAGAGTACGGAAGTGTTACAGCCGGGTCAAGCGCGGCCCCTGGAGGCCGTCCGACCTTGCGTCGGGGGGCGTTTTTGGGCCTCCCGAAGGGTCCGTGGCCGTTGACGGCGGGGGGCCCGTCGACAATACTCCAGGGTTCCGGTCGGTTCGGGCCGTTTCGGCTCCGTTTGGGCACGTTTTTGGGGGTGCCCCGTCCGGCCCCGGCCCCATCGTCTAGTGGTCTAGGACACCGGCTTTTCACGCCGGCAACGGGGGTTCGAGTCCCCCTGGGGTCAGTCATGGCGGGCGAGTGGCGATGAGACCCGACGGCCCGAGCCTGCCTTTCCGCCACGTCCACAAGATTCGACAAACATGCCCAGGGGTCATCTGTAACCTCCATTCTGTGGGGACCACTACAAGTAAGCGGAAGCGAGGCACGAATACGTGCATGGAAGGGGCGAACTGGAAGAGGAATCCGCCATCCTTCACGCTACGATCGGCAGACGATCCTCCGGGCATCCGCTGTCACGTGCGCGGATTTCTGGGAGGTAGTACCTTGACGAGGTTGCTGGGGACGTGACGCCCGATTCACAGGAAACCCGACACCTGTTGGAGCGGCTTGCGGCTGGTGACCGGCAGGCCGCCGATCGGCTTTTGGCCATGCATCGAGCTGAACTGCGTCGCATCGTTGAACTTCGACTGGAACCTCGGCTTCGTGCGCGAGTGGACCCTTCGGACGTGGTGCAGGAATCCCAGGTGGACGCCCTGGCCCGGCTGGATGACTACCTGGCGCGACGTCCCATGCCGTTTGGGCTGTGGTTGCGCAAGACGACGTACGAGCGGCTGCTCAAGATTCGAAGGCTGCACGTGGCCGCCGCCCGTCGAACCGCTCGGCGTGAGGAATGTCTCCCGGATCAATCGTCGATGCAGCTTGCCAAGCGGCTCTTCGCGCAGGACTCGACACCCAGCCAGCAGGTGGCGCGTTGGGAACGCAGGGACCAGGTGCGTGAGGCCATGGCCAAGCTGTCGGAGACCGATCGGGAGATCCTGCTCATGCGGGTGCTGGAAGGCCTTGCGTACGAGGACGTGGGACTGATTCTCGAGATCGAGCCGGCCGCGGCCCGGCAGCGGTATGGACGGGCGCTGGTTCGGCTGAAGCGGGCCCTGGAAGAGAACGGTCTGAGTGGGTCGCTCGAATGAAGACGGAAACTCCGCAAAACACGGTGAGTGAAGGGCTGCTGGTCGATCTGGTCGACGAGTTCACGGCCCGGCTTGACCACGGAGAAGGACCCCGGATCGATGACTACGCGTCTCGGCACCCGGCGCAGGCCGAGGCGATTCGCCAAGTGCTGTCTGCCGTTCTGGCCGTACGCACGCTGAGTGGCGGGGAGTCTCTGGCGGTCGGATCCGCCGACGTGATGGCACCCGTCAACGGCTGTCTGGGTGACTACCGGATCCTGCGCGAAATCGGGCGCGGCGGCATGGGTGTGGTGTATGAGGCGATACAGGTGTCGCTCGGCAGGCGAGTGGCGTTGAAGGTGCTGCCGTTTGCAGCCGTGCTGGACCGGCGCAAGCTCGAGCGTTTCAAGAACGAAGCCCAGGCGGCCGCCCAACTGCACCACACGAACATCGTGCCCGTATTCTCCGTCGGTTGCGAGCGTGGTGTGCATTACTACGCCATGCAGTTCATCGACGGCCAGTCGCTTTCTGCGGTGATCGCGGAGTTACGGTACCTGGCGGGGATGGGCCCCGCGGATCCGGACCTACTGCACGACGTTGCGGAGAAGGGCAGCAGCGCGTGTCAGCCGGAATCGGGGGATTGGCGCATCATGGCCGGAAGCAGCGGCGCTCCCGGTCGCACGGTGTCGATTGCCACAGGCAGCAGCGCGGTGGTCCGGGGCCTGGCCTCGGAGCACAGGACGAACAGC
>JAFGJQ010000159.1 GCA_016929015.1 Phycisphaerae bacterium
ATCGACATCTACAACCCCTTTCTTTGCTTGAGCGCGTTCTCGAGGCGCCGCCGCTCCGCCTCGTCCTCGGGGCCCAGCAGGTCCAGGAGCCGGGCGCCGGCCCTGGCCCCCCTGGACGCGTCCTTGTCCTTCTGCGACAGGTCCCAAATCAGCCTGGCTCTTTGCTTCTCGGTTTCGAGCGTGCCCTCGATTCGGTCGATCAGGGCGGTTGCCTTTGCGTGAAGCGTCTGGGGTGGAACGCCGGCAAGGCATTGCCGCGCCGAAAGCGCGAGCCTCCTCGCCTTGGGCAGCGAGGCCGGCTCCACGCTGGCGCGCGCCAGGGCCTGATCGGCGAGCTGGAGGCCGCGCGCTGCCTGCAGAACGCACGACGCCTCGCTCGAGCAGGCGCAGGCCGGGGCGGACATGGCGATCTTCCGTTCGATGGCCTGGTTTTTCCGCGCGTTCATGGAACGATCGCCATGCGTCCAGGCCAGGCCCGCGGCCAGGATCAGGAGCGTGGAGGCGAGCGCGGGCCAGCGCAAGCGCTCCAGGAGGCCCGGGCTGGCGCGAACGGCTGTCGCCGCGATCCGGACAGGGCCCACGTCCAGGCGCGCGCGCCGGCCCAGGGGACCGGACCGGATGCGTCTCGGGCCCAGGAGCACGGGGTTGGACGCGGACGGGGAGACCTCGATCCACAGCCGGTCTCCGAGCAGCCGAGACGTGCGCCACGTCAAGATGAAATGGGAGCGCGACACGCACGGGTTCGGGAGCCGGAGGTCCGAATCCTCGGAACGGCCCGCCCGGACAGCCGTACCCGCGGGAAACGTCTTCTCGAATGCCAGGTCAGGCGCGGTCACGCGGATGTCGATCCGCTTTGGTTCGGCTTTTTCCATGACGACAACCCCTTCTGGGATCATTATCGGAACCAGGAGGGCTTTTGTTGCAGGAAATTCTCAAAAAAAATGTTTTAGCCTGGCTTTGCCAAAAAACACTCACAAATACTGTACATATTGGGCACCGCGGTCACTCGGTTCCTACCTATGTCAGTTTCCGGGGTCATGGTCCGGAGACACGGTTCAGACCTCCCAGGGTAAGTTCGACCGCCTTCCCCGCGCACTCGTCGGATCTACGACCAGAGCCCTGTATTATCTTCTTGCTTCTTGTGCCTTGGAAAGGCACAGTGGAATCAGCAGCCCGCATCAAGGAAACAACCTTCATGCAGAAGCCGTCTTTCATACGCAAGATCGCCTTCATTGCGGATTATCTTCCGAGGAAGTGCGGCATCGCCACGTTCACGAACGACTTGCGTTGCGCCGTGGCGGCGGAATTTCCGGCCATGCAGTGCCTGGTGGTTCCGGTCAATGACCTTGCGGGCGGCTACGACTATCCGGCCGAGGTGCGCTTCGAGATTGCAGAGCAGGATCTGCCGTCCTACCTTCGCGCCGCCGATTTCCTCAATATTACGGACGTGGACGTGGTCTGCGTGCAGCACGAGTTCGGCATTTTCGGCGGGCCGGCGGGCAGTCATCTGCTGGCGCTCTTGCGCGACCTCCGGATACCTATCGTTTCCACCCTGCACACGATTCTCGACGAGCCGAACATGGAACAGCGGCGCGTGATGCGTGAATTGATCCAGATCTCGACACGGCTGGTCGTCATGGCCGAACGCGGCCGCGAGCTCCTCTGTGAGGTTTATCGCGCATCGGCCGGCAAGATCGACCTGATACCCCACGGCATTCCCGACATGCCGTTCGCAGATCCGAATTATTTCAAGGACGAATTCGGCGTGGCTGGAAGACAGGTGCTGCTGACATTCGGGCTGCTCGCGCCGAACAAGGGCGTCGAGTATGCATTGCACGCATTGCCGGCCATCATCCGGGAGTTTCCCCGCGTCGTTTACATCGTATTGGGCCAGACGCATCCCAACCTCCTGCGTGACGAAGGGGAAGCGTATCGACTGCGCCTCGAGCGGCTGGCCAAGGACCTCGGAGTGCAGAAGCATGTCGTCTTCTTCAACCGGTTCGTGGAACTGGACGAATTGATGCGGTTCATCGGCGCGGCGGACATTTACCTCACGCCATACCTGAACGAATCGCAAATCACTTCGGGCACCCTGGCCTACGCCTTCGGCTCCGGCAATGCCGTCGTGTCCACGCCTTACTGGCATGCCAGGGAATTGCTTAGCCGTGAGCGCGGCAAGCTCGTTCCGTTCCGCGCCCCGGATGCCATCGCGGACGCCGTGACAGGGCTGCTCCGCGACGAGCCGCTCCGTCACGCGATGCGGAAGAACGCCTATCGGCTGGGGCGTGGCATGGTCTGGAACCGTGTGGCGCAGCTCTACAAGAAATCCTTCGAACAGGCGCAACGGAATCACAGTTTTGTGGGCAGCAAGGCGTCTCCCATCAAGACGCTCGACGAGCAGCCCGGACAGCTTCCGGAGCTGAAGCTCGACCACTTGTTCCGGATGAGCGATTCAACCGGCATCTTCCAGCACGCCAGCTTCACGGTGCCGAATTTCGCCGAAGGCTATTGCACCGACGACAACGCACGCG
>JAFGJQ010000160.1 GCA_016929015.1 Phycisphaerae bacterium
CCATGTTACAGTTCCCCCCCCCCACCGGGAAGTGCTGTGCAACGGTGACCTCGCAGTCGGTCGCCAGGTCGAATCTCGCCGTGCCAGGACTTCCCGGGGGCAGGTCGTCCGGAACAGCTATCCGCGTCCAGGTGAATGGCACTTCCCCATCGACCTCGATGACAGGGATCCACTCTTCTACCCCGGGCTCGCCGATGTAGATGATCAGGTACCCGTCTAGGTCGCTCTTCGCGACTGCAGTCGGCCCGTCGCTTTCGGTCGCACCGCCGCACGACGCGAGGAACCCGAGCGCAAGTATGCCGACGACGCCAAGACGTGGTCGATGACCAGCCGGCCACCAACGCTGAACACCGCTCATGCGCCCCTCCCTTCGCGTGCCGAGTTGCGATCCGCCCCGTTCGGGCCGGTCCAACTGGAATCCGGGCCAACGGGCCAAGGCGCGCAACCCGCGAAACGCAACCCCGTTGGGGATCCCCCCGGCCTCCGGCTGCCGGACCGTAGATTCATGATAGCCGTACCGCACGCACCGTTCAAGATGAAACGCGTGCCCGGAGCGGCGCCCCCTCAGCAGCACGGCCGCGCACGCTCATCCTGCGTGTGCGGCGGAATACCACCACACTCCCGACCGACGTCAACCACGTCCCAGATTGACCGTCGAATCACGTCGACGAGCGGCGGCGTCCTAACGGCCGGCGATGAGCCGCCGCCGCCTGGACGCCTCCGGCCGGCCGATGCACAGAACCGCCAAGCGACGCCAAAAGGCCGGTGCACCCTGCTTCCTTGGGTGCGGCGGTCGGCTCCATCGCATTGTTAGGCGGAAGCCGTGGTTGCCGCTCTGACAGAATCCTCTGCCGCACCGCGAGAGCCCCTTCCTACCGGGGACAAACCGTCGTATCGAGGCCACAGGCGCCGCTGAAATCGCACCCGTGCGTAGCCACGTTGCACGCCGTGCCTGGTGGACAATCGTCGTCACCCAGGCACCCGAACCCGCACCACATGATCGGAGGCGGATTCTGGTCCGGCCCCGCGTCCCGTATCTCGCAGTCGGGGCCGCACGGACTGTATCCGCAATCCTGAGAATCCGTGCAGTCTGCCCCAACCTCTGAGTCTATCAGTCGCGCGAGCTCGCACTCCTCAGCAGTCGGCACGTAGCCGGCGTCGCTCGGCGGCCCTGCGTCTCCAGGCCCGGAGTCCGGCGCGCCGGCGTCCCCCGGCCCTGCGTCCGCCCGCCCGGAGTCCGTCACGATCGGACTCCGACACCAGGCGCCGCAGCCCAAACACAGGGCGCCCGAAACAAGAGTCGCGGCGGCCAGCTCGACGCTCCGCCGGGCGACCCCAATTGAAGAGTTCGTCCCGCCCACCGGCCCCCCTTGAAAGGCACGCCGATGTCGTCCCGCTGTCGACTGTACCTCGCCGCGCGGCTGACCGTCAAGGGCCATGCATCGGATAGGCGCCGACGCGCCGCGCAACGCCTGGTCCCGAGGGACACCGCGGAGGGGAAACAAAGGCGGGCCGCATGCCTTGGCGGCGGTGGGAACCAACCGGTGCGGACCGCCAGGGGCCGTCATCCCACGGGGCTGTCACGGTGGCCCTTCCACCCCGTCACCCAGCGGGGAACGCCGGCCGCCCGGCAATGCGCCAGGCGCTCGGTCGCTCCGAACGGAACCGCGCACTCGTGGGCTTCCGCCTAACGGCCGGCGATGAGCCGCCGCCGCCCCGCGCTCACTGGCCGGCCGACGTACAGAACCACCACTCGCGCTCATGAGGCCGGCCCAATCTTGGCGAGCGGGTTGCGGCGGTCGGCTCCATCGCATTGTTAGGCCGACGCCAGGACGGAATCGGGCGCGTCGTTCGGTCGAGGCGTCCAGAGCGTGTTTCCCGGCGGCGAGTCCACACCCCTGGCGCCTGGCGTGCGCCCCACTTCCTTCGACAACGGGCAGACCGATCACAACAACGATGCATTTGGCCGCCCCAGTGCGCCGAGTAGTACAAGACCCACCACGCCGACAACAAAGACGAGAGTCGGGAGAATCAGGAACCAGAAAACGGCGCGCCCCCGACGGACCGCGAAGACCTTGCGCACCGCGCAGTAGCTGACCGCGAAGGACCACGGCACGAACGGCAAGACCGCCGCACCCCATAGGTCGGCCGATTCTAGGGAGGCCAAGCAGCTACGATACCGAGCTGTTTGGACAACAAGGAACATGAGCGATGGGATGACGCTGATGAGCGACGTCCAGACATAGACTATGCGCGCCTCGCGTCGGTCCGCGTCATCCGCGCCAGACCACCGGATGCGGACGTGATACCACCAGCCGCCGATGTACCAGATCGCAACCCCGGCCACGGCCCCCAGCACGAGGGCGAAAAGCCAGTATGCTACCCAAGACTGCGCGAAAAGCGCAATGAAACCCACCTGCTCAGGTGGCAGCGATGCCAACTGAGGACTGCGCATCGTCATCTGGTCAACGCGCCCGCATGCGTATACGACGCCCGCAGCCCACGCAACGCCCTCGTAGAACCTAGGATTGCGAAGGGCCACTTGGTCGCCGAAAAAGCGCCCCGGCCGAACGAACAGCGCAAGGAGGTTCGACGGCCGAAAGGGGTTCGACAACCGCTCCTGCTGTGCCGCTTGGGCTGGTCGAGACTGCTCCACGATGAACAACTCCGCGCAGCTAGTCACACGCGTTGCGTCGGCCTAACGGCTGGCGATGAGCCGCCGCCGCCTCGACGCATCCGGCCGGCCGACGCAAAAAACCGCCAC
>JAFGJQ010000161.1 GCA_016929015.1 Phycisphaerae bacterium
ACCACGCCGGTCGCGTGATCGATGAAGAGATTTCTGCCGATGCGGGCCCCCGGATGGATGTCCACGCCGGTGCGCGCGTGTGCCCACTCGGACATGATCCGAGGCATGAGCGGCACGTCGAGCTTGTACAACTCATGGGCCATGCGATGAACGGTGACGGCCAGCACCCCGGGGTACGCCAGGATGACCTCGTCGGTGTTGAGGGCCGCGGGGTCGCCGTCATACGCGGCCTGGGCATCGCCGCTGAGCTGCGTTCGGATCGCGGGCAGGCACGACAGGAAGTGCATGGTCAGCTCGCGAGCCTTTTGCCGGCACACACCGTCTCCGCTGCCCGGATCGCGTTCTTCCGCCTGGTAGCAGAGGGACCGCAGAATCTGTTGATACACCAGATGCCCGATCCGCGGCAGCAACTCGCCGATGTGGTACGACACGTTGTGGGCGGTGAGGTCCTGCCGTCCGTGCAGCCCCGGATAGAGCAACTCCACAAGCCGCTCCAGCAACTCGACGATCTTGACACGATCAGGCAGAAACGCCCGGTCAATATGATGAATCCGCGGCTCGCGGTGATAGCTCGCCACCATGCTGTCGACCAGGGCCGGCAGCTTGGGACCGATCGTAAACTCGTAACTCATTCCTGGCTCCTGCGGGGGGGCAGGCCCGCCCGCTTCGCGATTCCTGCCTTCACGGAGAGACGTCGTCAAGCGCCTCCAGCACCTCCCGGTGCTCGGGAAAGCGGCCGGTGTCGTCCTTGCTGTAGATGAGCTTTCCGTCAACCCGCACGTCGAAGATGCCTCCGCTTCCTTCAATGAGCTGCGGCTTGACGCCGCAATGTTTCTGAATCGCATCCGCCAGACCGGCGGCCTTGGGGCGGTAGTTTCACTGGACGCAGTACTTGATCGAAACGTTCATCTCGGTGCTCCCGTTGCTGGTAAGCCGGACCGGCTGGTCTCCGCAGGCGACTCGCCGGGGCGAGAAAGCCGGTCCCACAGCGGAGCCGGCCCCACAGCGGGGCCTGTCCCGCATCAAATGCCTACTTGCTTTCCAGCCAGTTGGCACCCCAGTTTAGGTCCACGGTGATGGGTACATCAAGCGGCAGAGCGCCCGTCATCCGGGTGCGGATCATTTCCGCTTCCGACTCCACCGCGTCCTTCGGCGTTTCAAAGACCAGTTCGTCGTGCACCTGAAGCAGCATACGCGACGGGTGACGGCCGGTATGCAGCTCCCTGTGAATGTCCACCATGGCCCGCTTGATCAGGTCGGCGGCCGAGCCCTGGATGACCGTGTTAACCGCGATGCGCTCGCCCAGGGCCCGCTGCTGCGGGTTCCGGGAACCCAGTTCCGGCACCGGGCGCCGCCGGCCCAACAGGGTCTGAACGTGGCCCTGCCGCTGCGCCTCCGCGATCGTCCGGTCGATGAACAGCCGGATGCCCGGGTATCGCATGAAGTACATGTCGATGAAGGCCTTGGCCTCGGCCTGCGGAATGCCGAGCGCCTTGGACAGGCCGAACGGCGTCTGGCCGTAGATGATTCCGAAGTTCACCGCCTTGGCCGCCCCCCGCTGCTGCCGGGTGACGGCGTCCACCGGCACGCCGTTGATCTGTGCCGCGACAAACGTGTGAATGTCTTGGCCAGTACGGAACGCCTCCAGCAACGCCTGGTCCTGGCAGAAGTGGGCCATTACGCGCAGCTCGATTTGCGAATAGTCGGCCGTCAGCAACACGTAGTCGGGCCGGCCGGCCACGAACGCCCCGCGGATTCGCCGGCCGATCTCGGTCCGGACCGGGATGTTCTGCAGATTGGGATCGCTGGAGGAGAGCCGGCCGGTGATGGTGCCCGTCTGGTGGAAGCTGGCGTGGAGCCGGCCGGTTTTCGGCACGATCATGCCCGGCAGGGGGTCGACGTAGGTGCCCTTCAGCTTGGTGAGCTCGCGGTATTCCAGGACAAGGCCGGGAATGGCGTTGTCGTACTGTTCACGCAGCGTCTCCAGCGTAGCGGCGTCCGTGCTCCGTCCCGTCTTGGTGCGGCGGACCGGCTTGAGCCCCTGCTCATCGAACAGGACCTCCGCCAGTTGCTTGGTCGAATCGATGTTGAACGGATGCCCGGCAGCGTCCTCGATCTGCCGGGCGAGCTCGGCCATGCGGCCGGCCAGCGTTCCGCTCATCTCGGTCAGAATCGCGGTGTCCAGCGTGATGCCGTTGCACTCCATTTCCACAAGCACTTCGACCAGAGGCATTTCGGTGTCGCGGAAGAGGGATCGCACGGTGCTGGATTCGATCTGCGGCTCGAGGATTTCCTTGATCCGCCAGGTGAAATCCGCGTCCTCGCAGGCGTATTCGCACACTCGCCGCGTGTCCACCTGGTCCATCGTGATTTCGTTCCTGCCCGAGCCCAGCAGCTCCTTGGTGGGGATTTTGCGGTGGCCGCAGAGGTCCAGGGCCAGCGCGTCCAGTCCGTGCGAGGAGCGGTCGGGATTCAAGAGGGCAGACGCGATCATGGTGTCGAAGTCAACGCCCCGGACCTCGATACCCGCCTGGCGCAGGACGACGAGGTCGTATTTCATGTTCTGGCCGCACTTGCGGATGTCCGGATTTTGCAGGGGCGGACCGAGGGCTTCCACGGCGCGCGCCAGCGGAATCGTGTCTCCTGATGCCGCCCGCACAGGGACGTACCAGGCCTCGCCGGCCCGCCACGAGAACGAGAGCCCCACCAGATCCGAGCCGACCGGGTTCAGCCCGGTGGTTTCGGTGTCGAACGCGAAAGATGGTTGCCGGGCCAGTTCCTTCGCGAGGGCTCGCAGTGATTCCTCGTTGTCCACGAGGTGGTATTGAAAGCCTGCCGTCGTTGACGTCGGGGCGGAGATGGCAGGAAGGAGGCCCTCTTCGGCGGCGGCGAGGTCGTTGAGCTGATCCATGAGCCGATTGAAGCCGAGTTCCTCGAAGATCGGGCGAACGGCCTGCAGTGGAATGCCGGTGAAGCGGCAGTTGCCCAGGGAGAAATCGAACGGCACGTCGCGCCGCAGAGTCACGAGTTCCCGGGTGATGGGCATCTGGTCCGCGAACGCCAGGACATTCTCGCACTGCTTGGGTGTCAGCTCCTTGGCGTGCTCCAGGACGGCCCGGGCCGATCCGTATTTCGCAACCAGCTTCGTGGCGGTCTTGGGGCCGATGCCCACCACCCCCGGTACGTTGTCCGTGGGGTCACCGCTGAGCGTCTGGATCTCCACGGCCTGCTCGGGTGTGTAGCCCTTGGTCTCCGTGAGCTTGGCGCGATCGAGAATCTCGTCCTTCATCGGGTCGAAGAGGAAGACGCGGTCCGAGATGAGCTGGTCCAGGTCCTTGTCCCGACTGACCAGGTACAGCTCCACGTCTTCGTTGGCGAGGCGGTGTGCGATGGTGGCCAACAGGTCATCCGCCTCAAAACCCTCCTTGCGATAGATGGGAATGCCCATCGCCTGCACGATCTGGATAATGCGGTCGGCCTGCGGGGGCAGGTCTTCCGGCGGCGGTTCGCGGTTCGCCTTGTAGTCCGGGTAGATGTCGCAGCGGAACACGGTGTGGTCGCTGACATCCAGGACCATCGCCAGGTAGTCCGGCCGCCTCGTGCGTATCAAATTGAACAATGACTGGCAGAATGTGTGAGTTGCCCGGGTCGGCTCTCCGGACGGGCTGTTGAGCTGCCGAAACGGTGCATAGTATGAGCGGTAGATCTGGGCGTGCCCGTCGATAACGTAAAACGATTTGGACATTGATCGCGATCCCCCGAGAGGTACCCAAGCCGGCGCGGACTGTAGAACCCCACTGGAGGGCAGTCAAGCTGCCGCCTGGGTGCTGTTGATCGTGTGAAAGAGGAGAACACAGGGAACGTCACTGGGTGTCAAAGGTGATAGTTTGGCGTGGTGGACCAGGCTTGCAGTCAGGCAAACGCCGTAGTTCTGAGCGAGATGAAGCACAGTCGTAATTTCTTATCAACGCGAAGGTTATCTGTGGGTTTTCTCCGTTTTTCACTTTCACGATTCATACAGTCGGGGTACAATTCCGTAGTGCCGCTGGACGGCCGCGATTGTTCGGCGACGTGGGTGCGGGAGAGCCTGCCGTGCTGTCAGGCCACACATCGTTACGAGCCTCCTTTGGGGACTCTGCGTGGAGCATCCGTTCCACCCGGACGGCCCGAGATGAATGCCCACATTGCGCGTCCGACGCACAGACCGCTGATCGCGTGGACGGCATCGCCCGGCGGTGCCGCACGTGCGGCTTCATCTTTCCCCGGTCGTCCGCCTCCAGCACGGAGTTCACTCTGCCCGCCTCACCCTCTGCCGCCGACACCGTGATTGACACGGCCAGCGCGCTGCGGCTGGAACGCTACGAGATCATCCGCTCCCTTGGCGCCGGCGCGCAGGGCCGGCTCGTACTCGCGCGCGATCGGCACCTGGACCACCTCTGCGTGGTGAAGATTCTCAAGGTTTTGGACGAGTCCATGCTGGACGTGGCTGTCACCCGGCTGAAAAACGAAGCCCGCGCCGGCGTGTACGTGAACCATCCGAACGTGGCCCGTGTCTTCGACTGCGATTGTGCACAGGGGCTTTGGTACTTTGTCATGGAGTACGTGGACGGCCAGAACCTGCGCGACATCGTGCAGGCGGCCGGCCGCCTTTCGTGGGGGCAGGCGGTGGACATCGGCATTCAGGTCGCCTCCGGCCTGGCGGCCATCCACGATGCCGAACTGATCCACCGTGACATCAAGCCCAGCAACCTGATGCTTCGTCCGGACGGCATGGTCAAGATCATGGACCTGGGGCTGGTGAAAGTCCCCGGGGCAGAGTCGGACCCGGGCGTCACACGGGTGGGCCAGGTGCTGGGCACACCCAACTTTATGGCTCCGGAGCAGTTTGACGCTGCATCGGATCTCACGCCGCAGGCCGACATCTACGCCCTGGGGGGCGCCCTTTACTTCCTCCTTGTCGGCCGGCCACCCTTTGAGGGCACGGGCGTGCTGGACGTTGCGCAGAAGCACCGACGGGCCCCGGTAACGTGGCCGGAGGAGGTGGCCCGTACGGTTCCGCCGTGGCTGCGATACGTCGTGGAGACCTGCCTGGCGAAGCGGCAGGACCATCGATATGCGACCGCCGCGGTGCTGGTCGAAGCGTTGATGGCGGGGGAAGACCAGTCGCGGCTGAGGCAGCCGCCCAGCACGCGTCCGGCCGGCGTGACGGTCCAGACGTTCCGGAACCTGACGGCCCGCGCGGACGACGACTGGATCGGCGAGGCCATCGCGGAGTGTCTGGCCAATCGGCTGGCCCAGGTGGAGGGCCTTCACCTAGCCGACCGCAACACATTTGCCCGAATGCTGAGCGTTGAGGGGTCGTCCGCAACGGAGAACAAGGCCGTTCTGGAGGTCGCCCGCAAATTGGGAGCCGGGTCGGTGGTGCTGGGCACGGTGCAGCGTGTCGGGGGGAGCCTGCGCATCACGGCCAATCTGCTTTCCGGAGAGTTGGAGAGTACGCAGCACGTGGGGACCGTTTCCGGCCCGCTGGAGGACCTGTTCGTCCTGGAGGACCAGCTCGGCGACAAGCTGATTGAGTTGATTGGCCGGACGCTCTCGCCGCGCCGCCGGCGGGCGTCCATCGGCGGGACGGAAAGCCTGGAGGCGATGGAGAAGCTGATCCGGGGTCGCCGGGCGTTCGCGGACGCGAAGTATCAGCAGGCGATTGACCTGGCGCATGAGGCCCTGTCCATCGACCCGGCCTACCTGGAGCCGATCAGTGTGATCGGCGCCTGCTACGCCCGGCTTGGCGAGTATGACCGGGCCGTCGAGCACCACCAGCGGCAGGAGCGCCTCGCACGCGAGCTGGACGACCAGCCGCGCCTGGCGGAGGCCCTGAGCAACATCGGCGTGATGTATTACTACAAGGGCGAGTACTCGTTGGCGTACGAGTTCCTCGACCGATCCCGACAGATTTTGCAGGATCTGAGCCTGCACGGCGAGGCGGCCAAGATTCTCGGCAACCTGGGCTTCGTCCTGATGAGGCTTGATCGGCTGGAAGAGGCGGAGGCGGTTTTCGCCGAGTCCATCGCCATCAACAAGCAGTTTGCGGACCTCGTGTCCCTGCAGTGGCCGTACAACGGGATGGGCACCGTCCTGCTGAAACTCGAGCGCTACGCGGAGGCGTCCGAGTACTACCGCCGGGCGCTTGCCCTGGCAGAGGAGATCGGTGATCGAGTCAACGTGGGCATCTCGCAGATGAACCTCGGCCGATGTGCCTGCCTGGTCGGCGATTTTCTTCAGGCTGCCGACCGCTTTGACGCCGCCCTGGCCACGCTTCAGGGCACGAGCTTCTGGAACGGCCTGACCCTGGTCTACGAATACATGGCGGAGATGTACCTGCTGACCGACCGGCCCGAAGCAGCCCTGGCCGCCATTGACCAGCGGATCGATCTGGCCTGCCGCCACGACAATCACCGCATGGAGGCCGAGGCGTGGGAGCAGAAGGCCCGCGCGTTCGAACTGCTCGGGCAGACGGACAAAGCGCTGACGGCCCTGAAGCGGTCCGTGGAGATTTCGCAGCGTCCCTCACCGCACGAAAGCCTGCACGTATACCTTGCCGAAGTGTGCAGACGCCCGGCGTTCGGCTGATTTCACCCTCTCGGCGCAGCATCTGCTCCCCACTTGCCCCAGCCATCCCCCCCGGCTACCTTTCCGCGTGCGGGCGACACAGGATGCTCACCCGCCGGGGACGGCTGCATGTATTGCGCGCACTGCAATTACCTGCTCTTCAACCTCACACACCCCACATGCCCGGAGTGCGGCAGCGCGTTCAAGGTAACAGACTACGCGTTTGAGCCGGGCACCGTCGCGTTTGCCTGCCCCGCGTGCCGCGCGGTCCTGCCCGCGTCCGGCCCGATGGGCCTGCTGCGGAATCGCGACATCACGTGCCCGGCGTGTCACGCGACCTGCCCCGCGGATGAGGTCATGGTTCAACCGCGCGTGGACGGTGCAGCGGGTGTGCTGGAGGATCGCACCGGAACGGCCCGGACGCCGTTCGAGAGCCTTCGGGACTGGTGGGACGTGTGCAGCAAGTCGATGACTGCGCCGGACCAGCTCCTGCTGCACCGCGTCCACAACCCGACGGGCCACGCACTGGCCTTCGCGATGGTCACCGTGTTCCTGGCCGCGTTGATCTCCGGCGCAATCCTCGGGGCGATCACACTGGGCTGGACCTTGGAGACCCAGTCCGGCGTGCACGTAGCGTCCATGCTGCTTTCGGTGCCATTTTTGCTGATCGGCATCGCACTGGCCGCGGGAATCCTGGTGACGCTGGGGGTCATGTGCATGACGGCCAGCGCTCACGTGGTTCTGGTGGTGACCGCGTCCAAGCATCGTTCGTTTCGCTACACCTTCCGAACAGCGTGTTACGCCTGTGGACCGCTGATCGCGGCGGGTATCCCCGTGATCGGGACCGTGGTGGGGGCCCTCTGGGGCCTGTTCGCATTCGCGGCCGGCCTGCGAGCCGTACACCACGTGTCGATGCCCCTGGCCCTGATCGCCGCGTTCTGGCTGCCCGGCGTCGTGACCGCGATGGCATTCCTTCTGCCGTGACGGACAAATAGCCGAATGAGGGACACATGCACTGTGTGAACTGCGGCTACCTGCTGTTCAACCTGACGCGGCCGGTGTGCCCGGAATGCGGTACTTCCTTCTCCGCGGCCGACTACGCGTTTCCGCCCGGATCGGTAGAGTATCTCTGCCCGCGATGTCAGACGACGGTCGGCACCCCGGACTCAGCCTGCTGGAGTGCGCGGGAGGAACGACGCCTCTGCCCGGGATGCGCCGGCGAGTTGGATGCGACGACAGTCATGGTCCGGCCAACCCGAGCGGGTGTCGAAGGGCTTCTTTTGGACAGCGTGAATGCTCGCGCACACGCGATGAGCATCGGGCAGTGGTGGTGGGTGTGTGGGAAGTCCATGTCGACCCAACTCTTGTTCTTTCGCAATCGGGCCCGCCAATCCAACAAGGATGCCTGGTGGTTCGCCTTGCTCACGGGCTTCGTGGTCACGAACCTCTGTGGACTCTTCTGGGGGATCGGGTTGTTGGGCCTCGCCGCGATGCGGGGCGACCTGGGAGTCCTGATGATGGCCCCGTTGTCGCTTCTGGCAGCGCTGATGTTGTCCGTGGTCGTGGGCGTCGGGGCCCCTGTTCTGGCCGGCGTGCTGCTGGCTGCTCCGGCACATCTCGCACTCATGGCGCTGGCGCCGCGTCGCTGTTCGCTGAACGAGACGTATCGAACCGCATGTTATGCCCTTGGGCCCATGGTGCTGAGCGCGGTTCCCGTAATCGGAGTGTTTGTTGCTCTGCCCTGGACCCTGATTGCCTTTGCCCGGGGCCTGCATGCCGTTCATCGCGTGCGGATCGGTGTGGCAGTGCTGGCGGCCCTGTGGTTGCCTGTGCTCTGTACCGGCGTGTACCTTGTGCTCTGACGTGCCGCGACCACGGGGATTGGCGTGCATAGAAGACGGCAGGCTACACAGGCTTACGGGCAAGGGCCTTCTGATCAGAGCCGGTGCCCGGGTAGCGAGGGCCGAAGGCTACGGGAGGACACGTGCGTGCATTGTGTGAACTGCGGATACCTGCTGTTCAATCTGACGCGGCCGGTGTGCCCGGAGTGCGGGCGGACTTTTCGCGTGTCCGACTACCGGTTTGAGCCGGGTTGCGTGGAGTATCTCTGCCCGAGCTGCCTGACGCCGCTGGAAGGCGGTCTGCCAACCGCGGACCTTGCCCGCCGACCCTGCGCTCACTGTGGAGTGCCGCTGGACCCGGAGACGCTTGCCGTGCGGCCCATTGGGCCGCATGCCGTGGGCATTCTGCGCGACGAGGATGAGGAATCTGACTTGGCACCGGCTAGCCGGCCAGCCGTTTGGCCGGTCTGGAAACGCGTCATGGCCTTGGACGGTGGCATCTTTCGCAAGCGGTCGCTGCGGAGCACAGGCGACGCGTACTGGTTTGCCGCCTGGTGTATCGTGGTAACCGGGGTCGCCGGCGGTGTCCTGTCTTTGTTGGCGTCTTCGCTGCTCATGCCGGGCGTTCCTGGCCCGCTGGTTATCCTATTCGCAATCAGCGGGGCTCCCGTTGCAGTATTCATGCTTGTTATGGCCGCGATTGCCGGGCCGCTGGTATGCGGCGGTGCGTTGGCCGTTTGGACACACTTGGCCCTTGCCCTGCTGGAGCCCACGTGCCGGCCCTTCACTCACACGTTTCGCGCCGCCTGCTATGCAGTGGCCCCCGTCGTCCTCGCCGGTGTCCCGATCGTGGGTGTGTTTGTGGCCGCACCGTATACGGTGCTGACCTTCATCGTAGGCGTCCGCACTGTGCATGAGACATCAACTCTGGTGGCCATCGTCTCGGCGCTGTGGCTGCCGGTGGTGTTGACGGCATGGATTGTGCTGATGTGAGGGGTCGATACATGGATTGGTGGCGTTTGTGCACTGCGTAAACTGCGGATACCTGCTGTTCAACCTGACGCGGCCGGTGTGCCCGGAATGCGGGCGAGCCTTTCGCGTTGGCGATTACCGCTTCGCGCCGGGCTCGGTGGACTTTCTCTGCCCGGGCTGCCTGACACCACTGGAAGGCGGTCCACCAACCTCGGACCTTGCCGGCGGACCCTGCGCTCATTGTGGAGCGCCTCTGGACCCAGACACGCTCAGCGTGCGGCCCCGCCGGCCGGACGCCGTGGGCGTGCTGTACGACCAGTACGAAGGCCCGGGCTTGCCGCCGGGCAGTCCGCCGACCGTTTGGCCGGTCTGGAAGCGAGTCATGGTTCTGGACGGTGACGTCTTTCGCGATCGGGCGAGACGGAGCTCGGGCGACGCGTACTGGTTCGCCGCGTGCTGCACTCTTCTGGCCGCGGCGATCACCGGCATCCTTTATCTCGCGATATTTCTCCTGCTGGCCCTGCTGCACAATGAGTGGCAGGCCTTGGTGTATGCTGTCCCCTTAGTTGTGGTGGTCGTGTTCTTCGGTCTCATGGTCGCGATGGCCGGGCCGCTGGTGTTCGGAGGCGCGATGGCCCTCCCATCGCACATGGCCCTGATGATTCTGGAGCCGAACTGCCGGCCATTCCATCACACGTTCCGCACCGCCTGCTACGCGATGGCCCCCGTCATGATCGCCGGGATTCCGATCGTCGGGGCGTTAGTGGCGTTGCCGTACGCCATGACGGCCTACGTCATCGGCATTCGCGCTGTGCACGAGACTTCGACCCTAATAGCCTTCGTTTCCGCGCTGTGGCTGCCGGTGCTGCTGGTGGCGATGGTTGTGCTGCTGTAACGCATCGTGGTCGGCGTGGCGGACCCTACGCAGAGCACTCCGCGAGGAAGCGCTCCAGCGTGGGGTAGTATTGCGCGTGAATGCCGATGTCGTTGTGGCCAGCGCCGTCCAGAAGGACCAGGCGCTTCTGTGTTGAGCCGGCCGCTTCGTAGTTCATCGCCGCTTCGTCCGGATGGATCAGTTCGTCCTCCCGGCCGTGCAGAACAAGCAGCGGAGCCCGTACGTGTTTCATCTTCCGGCAGTTGGAGAAGACGGTCAGTTCATCCTCCGACAGCGTCGGCACGGCAAAGCCGCGCCGCTGAACCAGCCGATAAGGGTCCGCGTATCCGCTCTCGAGAATCAGACCGGCCAGGCCCGGTTCGCCGGCTGCCAGCTCGATGGCGGGTGCGCTGCCGAGGGATCGGCCCATCACGACCACGGGGTTCCGCGAGCCGTCCCAGACGTTCGTGCGGAGGTGCTTCAGAATGACGTGGCTGTCCTCCAGGGCCGCCCGTAGCGAGGGCTCGCCGTCACTGAGCGCGTAGCCGCGATAGCCGAAGACGGTCAGGGCCGCGCCCCGCACAGCCAGCCGGGCTGCCATACGGACGTAGCTGTCGACGTCTTCGCCGTTGCCGTGGAACAGGAGGACTCGTACGCGAGGCGTCGGGCACGCATAAACGCGCCCGTGCACCCGGATGCCGTCCGCGACCGGCACAAGCACGTCCTGGGCGCCGGGCGGCGTCGCACCGTCGTACAGAGGCGGCAGGAACAAGCGCCGGTTGAACTCGGGACTGTCCAGAATGCGCGTCACCGTCTCTGTGGCCGGAGGCACGGACCTCACACCGTGACGCCCTCGACCGCGCGACGGCCAAACTCCAGTGCACGCAGGTTCAGATCGATGACCTTCGGGCCCTTGGATGCGAACTTCTCGCGGAGCACGTCGGCCACCGTCTCCGGGCGTACGATCGATCGGACCGCGCAGAAAGCACCGACCATCACGACGTTGGCCGCCCGATCGCTGCCGGCCTCCCGGGCGAGGTCGTTCACGGGCACTTCCACGAGTCTCACGTCCGACCGAGGCTTCTCGACCCGAATGAGCGAGGAATTGACCATGAGCAAGCCGCCGGGATGCACCATGGGCCCGAATTTCTCCAGGGACGGCAGGTTCATGATCAAGGCCGTATCGTACACGTTGAAGATAGGCGAACCGATCTCATCGTCCGAGCATGCCACCAGGCAGTTGCACGTGCCGCCGCGCATTTCCGGGCCGTACGAGGGGAACCAGGTCGCCCACAGGCCGTCTTTCATCGCAGCCTGGGCGATCAGCCCACCGCCCAGCAAAATGCCCTGCCCGCCGAAACCTGCAAAGATGATTTCTTCGATCATCGCTTTTACTGCCGCTCCGTTTCTGTCCGCACCACACCGCCGTCCCCGCCGCCAGCCGCCGGCCGTTCTTCCGAACCCGCACTCACCCGGTCCACGAACACGCCCGGCGGGAAGACCTTCGCGACGTTCTCGTCCACGTGCCGCAGGGCCGCCATCGGCTCCATGTGCCATTGCACGGGGCAGGCCGCCAGCACCTCCACCATCGCGAAGCCCTTCTTCTCCAACTGCGCCTGAACCGCCTTGCGCATGTACTTGCGAGCGGTTTTCAGGTGTTTCGGAGCGCTCAAGGGCACGCGAGCGAGAAACGCCACGCCCGGCAGAGACTGCAGCAGCTTGCACATGTCGATGGGATGCCCCATGCCCCCCACCTCGCGTCCTTTCGGTGAGGTGGTCGTCTTCTGTCCGGGAAGAGTAGTCGGCGCCATCTGCCCGCCGGTCATCCCGTAGATGCCGTTGTTCACGAAGAACACCGTGATGTTCTCGCCGCGGGCCGCGGCGTGGACCGTCTCGCTCATGCCGATGGAGGCCAGGTCACCGTCGCCCTGGTACGTGAACACGAACGCATCCGGCAGGGCCCGTTTGACGCCGGTGGCCACCGCCGGGGCCCGCCCGTGGCTGGCCTCGATCATGTCCACCACAAAATAGTCGTACGCCAGCACGGAGCAGCCGACCGGACAGATGCCCACGGTGTGGTCCGTCAGCCCGAACTCATCGAGCATCTCGGCCACCAGCCGGTGGTAGATTCCGTGGCTGCAGCCGGGGCAGTAGTGGTGTGGCCGGTCGATGAGGGCATGCGGCCGCTCGAATACGCACTCGACGTCTGCGTTGGTCAGGGTTTCAGCCATGGAGCCCCTCCACGAATTTGCGGATTTCGTCCGCCACCTGGGCCGGCGTCGGCAGCACGCCGCCCATCTTTCCGAAAAACGCCACCGGGTGATCGCCCGGGGCCGCCAACCGCGCGTCCTCCAGCATCTGCCCCGCGCTCAGCTCGAACACAAGCGTGCCTTTGGCCCGCGACATGATCTTCCGCAGGGCCTCGGACGGATACGGCCAGCAGGTCACCGGCCGAAACAGCCCAACGCGGATGCCCTCGGCTCGCGCCAGCTTGGCAGCGGAGTACGCCACGCGGGCGGAGATGCCGTAGGCCACGAGCAGATACTCCGCATCCTCCGTCAGACGCGTGTCAAAGCGCTGCTCCTGGGCGGTGATTTTGCGGTAACAGACCTGAAGCTTCTCGTTGTGGTCGCTGAGGACTTCCGGCTCGAGGTACAGCGAGTTCACGATGTTGTGCTTCGACCGGCCGTTGAGCCCGACCGTGGCCCAGGGCTTCTCGATCGGCTGGATCGGCGGCGGCTGCTCGGGGATGTCCGCCGGCTCCATCATGGAGCCAAGCACGGCATCGGCCAGCACGAACACCGGCACCCGATACCGGTCGGCGAGATCAAACGCGATTCGCGTATGCTCGTACATCTCCTGCACGTTCCAGGGAGCCAGACAGATGCAGCGGTAGTCACCGTGCCCACCGCCCTTGGTCGCCTGGAAGTAGTCGCTCTGCGAGGCGGCGATGTTGCCCAAGCCCGGCCCGCCCCGCATCACGTTGATCAGCACGCAGGGCAGTTCCGCGCCGGCGATGTACGACAGGCCCTCCATCATCAGGCTGATGCCCGGGCTGGAGCTGGAAGACATCGCCCGCTTTCCCGCCGCCGCCGCGCCGTAGATCATGTTGATGGACGCGACCTCGCTCTCGGCCTGGAGAAAAACCCGCCCGTGCGCAGGCATCAGGCTCGACAACAGTTCCGGCACCTCGTTCTGAGGCGTAATGGGGTAACCGAAGAAGCACTCGCAGCCCCCGTGCACGGCACCGATGGCCAGAGCTTCGTTCCCCTTGACGAGTCGTCGTGTGTCAGACATGGCTCTTCACTTTTTTTGTTTTGCGAAAGACGCGGATGACCGTATCCGGGCACATGTCGGCGCATACGCCGCAGCCCGTACACTTCTCCGGATTCACCAGCTTCGCATAGCGGTAGCCGATGGCATTCAGCTCGTCGCTCATGCCCAGGCAGCCCCGCGCGCAAAACCCCACACACAGTTCGCAACCTTTGCAGCGATCCTTCTGAAACTGCACCAGATCCATACGCTGTTCCTCTCTGCGACGGGCCACGGGGGTGTGTCGGGCTCCCGAAGATTTCGGGATGCAATTCGCGTGCCTCGCGAGCCTGGACGGGCAGACGGTGAGACCGTGGTGTCGTCGTACGTCCCGCTGGACCACCGCACCAACCGGCCCAAAGCCGGGGGCGGAGCGGCCGGGCCCGGCCGGCCGCCGTTATCGGCCATTCTATCACCAAGCGTCCGGAGGGCAAATCCACCGGATTTCCTCCGAAATCCGTGGCGAACCCCCCGAACCACCGCCTAGAATGGGGACGAGGGCGGTCCTGCGCTCCCGCAGGCCATTTTCGGAGCGGGCGCAGGGCCGCAGGTCACATCTTCTCACAGGTCGCGACCAGGAAAGGCGGTGCCATCATGGATCGGGCTCGTTTTCGCGACGAAGGGACCGCTCGGGTGGCGGAAAGGCGGCTGCGTCAGTGGGAGATTCACACCAGCCAGGGGCCCGCCCCGGCTGCAGAGGAGTCTCCATTGGTGCATCCGTACATCGCCGTCTCGCGTTCCGTGGGAAGCGGCGGCCGGACCGTTGCCGATCTGCTCAGCCAGAGGCTCGGCTGGGACGTGTATGACAAGGAGATCGTCGACCACATGGCGGCCGACGACGGTGTTCGACGACGTCTCTACCACCTGATGGACGAGCGGCGGGACAACTGGCTGGATGCGATTCTCCGACCGATCTCGCTGGGCCCCGGCGCCCTGCGAAACGACTACTTCCGCCGTCTGCGCCTCGCCATCGCCACCATCGCTTCGCAGTCCAATGCGATCTTTCTCGGCCGCGGGGCCGGACTGCTCCTGCCGGCCGACCGCGGAATCCACGTCCGGCTGATCGCCGACCGCGAAAAGCGAATCATCGCATACGCCGCGCGACAGGATCTGGATCCGCAGAAGGCGGCCGCCGAGGTGGACCGCATCGACCGCGAGCGAGAGCAGTTCCTCACCGGCCACTTCGGCTCCGTCCCCGACGAGGCGGGCCGCTACGACCTTGTGCTGAACATGACCGGCTTCTCCGCAACCCAGGCGGCGGATGTGATCGAAACGCTGCTGCGACAGCGCCTTTCCCTGGAGGAAACGGTGGAGGAGACGCCGATCGCACCCCCGGGCGAGTGACAGGCAACGAGGCCCGTCCACGCCGGGCGTTGAGCCGCCTTGCTCGGCCTGCTACACTCGACGGCACAACCTGATCCAAGGGTGCGAGTCGCACGCGCGCTCGCAGGCACGTCGAGCGGTCGGGCCGCCGTTCCGGTCATTTGTTGTTGCGCTCAAATCCAGGTGACTCTGAAACGTGCGTCCACGCGACCCGGACGACGGATCGCTTCCGGCAGGCGCACGCTGGCAACGTTGCGGACCGTCGCAGGGTCACTCGCGCGCAGCAAGGAGGCAGCCATGCACACACGTGACGAGCCCCAGGCGAAGCACGCACCCGGCCAGATCACCAGCCTTCGAGTCCTGGCAGCCCGCATGATCTGGGTGTTCTTCGGCCCGGTCGCCCTGGCGTTGATTCTCTGGCAGATCGTCGCTTGTGGCGACGGCTGGCGCACGACGCTCGATGTCCTGTTTGCCGCCGTCCTCGCTCTGATGCTCCTGGCCCGCTGGGTCGAGCAGCGATCCGGCGAGGCGACCACGCTGATGGGCGAACCGGCGACGCCTCGGCACTGGAGACGCGGTTCCGCCATGCTGTTCGTCGGCGCAATCGCGGTCTGGGTTTTGGCCAACGTTCTCGGGAACCACGTGCTGGCCTGACCGCGTCGTCAATGCACGATGTGGAAACCCGTCCACTGACCCGTGGCGCGTGATTCCGCCGTCTGCGTGTCGCGGATCAGTCCGGACATTTCGTCGTGGACGGCCCCGACAAACCGGTCAAGCTCGTCCGGCGCTCCCTCCACGACGATCTCCACCCGCCCGTCCGAAAGGTTACGCACGATCCCCACCACGTCGAAGGCCCGAGCCACCCCCGCCGTTGTGTAGCGAAACCCCACTCCCTGCACCGCACCGCTGAAATGGATGGTTCTTCGCACGGACATCGCAGCACCCGTGAGACAGCGTCCGCGTGACCGAAATGCCGTCGCGGCTCGATGCAGACGGCCTATGCCCGGCCGGCCAGTGCCGCTTCCGTCGTATCGTACACCGTCAGCAGATGACTCAGCCGAGTCAATTCCAGCATCTCCCGAATCGCCCGCGCCGGCCGCGAGACGACGACCCGACCGCCGTGCTTCATCGCCCGAAGATAGACTGCCACGATGCTGCCCAGACCCAGCGAGCAGATGAAGTCCAGATCTCCCATGTCCAGAACCATCAGCGACGGCCGACCCTGTGCGGCGTCCGCCAGCCGGGCCGTCAGCTCGTCGCACTGCTCCATGGTGGCTGAACCGTGCAGGCGTACCAGAACGCCCGCGGGATGGGGGGTCACCTCGACCGACAGCAGCCGGCCCGACGGCTCCCATTGGAGCGATTGGCTCGTCGTCATGCAGAGGCCCCTTTCCGCTTCATCATGTAGACTTCGGTTCCGTTGCGCCGATAGGCCACGTGATCCATGTACGCCCGCATCAGCATGATCCCCCGGCCATTCGGCAGAGGCAGCCGGTCCGGCGTCGTCGGATCGGGCACCCCACTGGGCTCAAACCCGCCGCCCTCATCGCACACGATGACCTCGATCTTTTCGTCCGTGACCAGGTACCGGACCGTAACGCGCTTGTTTGGATCGCAGCCGTTGCCGTGCTTGACGGCGTTGGTCATGGCCTCTTCCAGGGCCAGCTTGACCGCAAACAGGGTCTCCTCCGCGTAGCCCAATGACTCCGCCTCCCGAAGGATCGCGTCCTCCGGCTCGCGGGCTGCCCGAAGCGTGCTGGGAATCTCCACCACGCGGAATGAGGCTTCATGTTCTGAGTTGAACGACACCATCGTGGAACGACGACCGGATGGCCCCCCGCCGACCCGGCACTCGCGCCCGGACGAACCGCTAGAGGGCCGCCAGGGCGTCCGCAACCGTGCCGCGGATTTCGAACCGCTTGCGAAGGTTCGTGATCTCAAAGACGTCCATGATCCGCGGACTGATGCCCGTCAGAATCATCCGCCCACCCTTGCGTCGAACGAGTTCGAACAACTTGTTCAGCGTGCCAAGCGCAGCGCTGGAAAAGTGTCCCACGTTCGTGAAGTTGAGAACCAGCTTGACGTCCTCAGTTTTTTCAACCAAGTCGACCAGCTCGGCCTCGATTTCTCGTATCGTCAGCTCTTCCAATATCTTACGCTCGGAAAACTCCACCACCGTGGCGCCGTCCCGAACCTGGACGGTCAAGTGGCTCTGCTCCTCCGCCATGCCGACGCTCCTGTTTCGTAAGGTCTTGTCCTGCTAGCAGATACCCGATAGTAGCCCTGCCCGTCCCGCCCGTCAACCGAGCCTCGCCCGACGCCATTTTGCACCCGCACGGGCAAAAACGCCGAAGTATTCTGCGACGCTCGATCGTACAATTACAGCAACCGCGGCGAAAGCCCCGAAGAGACACAACGCGAATGACACGAAAATTCCGGCGCGTCGCCCTGTTGGCCGGCGTCGCCTTTCTGTTTCTCGACACCGCTTCCGCTTGGGCGTGGGGACCGGCGACTCACGTGCATCTTGCCACGCGCCTTCTCGGAGACTTTGGCTGGCTACCCGCCTCCCTGGCGGCCCTGCTGAGCCGCCATGCGTGGAGCTACATCTACGGGAATGTCGCCGCCGACGTGGTGCTTGCGAAGCGGTGGAGCCGCGTCAAGCAGATATGCCATCAGTGGACCACCGGATTTCGCCTGCTCGACAATGCGACCACGGAACAGGACCGGGCATTCTCGCTGGGCTACCTCTCGCACCTGGCGGCCGACACCGTAGCCCACGGAAAGTACGTTCCCCGGCAATTGGCGGTCACTCGCACAACCATGAACTTCGGGCACGTCTACTGGGAGATGCGGGCCGACCATGTGGTGCCCGCCACGGCATTCCAGGGTCTTCGCGACCTGCAGCACCGCGACTTCACCATTCACCATCGGCAGTTGGCCGGCATTCTCACCGAGACCTTCCTGCCCCACGGCATGAATGTGCGCGTGTTCCGGCGCATCAATCACCTGGTGGCCGCTCGCTACTGGCAGCGATCCATCCGGCTTTGGGGCCGACACTCGCGTTGGCCGCTTTCCGTGGGCCTGGTGCGGCTGTATCACGACGAGTCTCTGGCGCGGATGATCTCCGTCATGGTGGAGCAGCGTCGATCACCCGTGCTGCATGAAGACCCGAACGGCACCTCGGCGTTGCTGCACGTTCGACACAACCGCCGGCACATGCGCCGGCTGCGGCGCAGCGGCCTGCCGCTGGCGCACGTCCTGCATGAGGCGGCCGCCACATACGCGCCAGACCCGCGATATCGCATCGCGATGGCGTAACGGTGCCTCGGCCAATATCAGACAGCCACGCCCGAATCCCCTGTCGGCGGCCTGGATGACTGGAACAACCGCGCGGACGCCCTCTTCGGCTGCCGCCCAGGAACGAAGATGGACGCTCTCTGGCTGGTCGGACTCGGTGCGGCTTGCATGCTTGGCTTGGTGTTGGCCGTCTTTCAACTGCCCGGAAGCTGGCTGATCCTGGCAAGTGCGCTGGGCTACGCCTGGCATGGCGGGTGGTCCAATCTGCCCCGTTGGGTCCTCTACGTGGCGGCCGGCATGGCCGTCGCAGGTGAACTATGGGAGCTTGCGTCGTCCGCATGGCTGGCCAGGTGCGTCGGTGCCTCACGGCGTGCCGCCTGGTACGCACTGGCCGGCGGGTTCCTCGGCATGTTCGTAT
>JAFGJQ010000162.1 GCA_016929015.1 Phycisphaerae bacterium
CACTTTGGCAAGACTATCGTGGATGGCAAAGCCAAGTTCGTTACCATCGCCTGGCCGTGGTACGCGCCTTTCGGCTGCGTGGTGGCGGTGTTGTTCGGTTACCTGCTTGCTCGCCGCAAAAACCGAGATGCCGTCGCGGCGGCGTGAGCGAAGTCACGATCGGGCGATCCGTGGATTCTGACGGAACGGGGGGCTTTCTGTGGTCGTCTCGCGGTCGCCCGGGGTTTGACGTGCGGGCGGAATCAGGCGTTTCGCCCTGGCCGGCGTGACGATACCCGTTGGTATACCAGAGCCAGTGCGAACACGAACACCGCGAGGGCCGCCAGGCGCCAGACCAGTTTGGCCGCGACGGCGTCGGCCTCACCGGCGGCTCGCGTGATGTGGGTGGTGAGCCGCTCGTCCAGGTCCGTGACTTTACCGGTCAGCGTTTGCAGTTCGCGGGCGGCCTCGGCCACGGATTGGGCGGCGGCGTCATACTCGCGAATGTCGAAACGGCGGCCGGGTTCGTCCGGCCCCGCGGGCCGCGTGACGGGTGGTGCCTGCCCGCTCTCGGGCGTGGTGCGGAAACTCGCCACCATGTTTTGAATGGCGCCGGCCGCCTCGGCCAGCCTCTGCCCGGCGTCGGCCGTGCTCTGGACCGCCTGCGTCACCTCCGGCGTGGTCTCGCGGACCCGGCTCACCGCGGTGTCAATCGCGTTTGCCGATGCCTCGATCTTGTCCAACGTCGCCTGCAATTCCGCCTGTCGTTGCGTCAGTTCATCGAGGAGTTTCTGCGTTTCGCGCCGCACGTCCTGCGGCATGGCCTCCAGCGTGTCGGCCAGCCGGTCGGAGGTCTCGACGAACCGCCGCGTGCTTTCGCTGACCTGCGCGCTGCTGGCCAGAAAGGACTGGACCACGTCATTCTCCGACAAGTCCAGCAGCGCGAGTTGCATTTGCCAGCTCCACTCCTCCGGAAGGCCCTCGACCACGTCGGTGAATTGCATGGCGACCTTCGTGAACTCGTATATGGCCTGTGCGCCCCGGTCGATGCCCTCGACCGTGCGGAAGGGCGCCATCGGGATGCGCAGCAGCGGGCCCAGGATGGGAATTTTGGCGGCAGACAGCGATGGGGGCTCTGGCGCCAGCGTAGAGTAGCCGCCGGATACCGGGTGCTCGGCGGCGAATCCGTAAATCTGCTCCCGCGCCGGCTCGAAATCCTCCTTCCGCAGGATTCGCCGGGCCACGCGCTCGACCTCCGCGACGGTGGCGTCGGATGCCGCCAGCAGGATGGAGCGGGCGTCCGCCGGAAGCTCGTCCGCCTCGCGTTCGTTGTACTGCCTCATCTGGACGGCCAGCGCCCAGGCGTCCAGCAGCGCGGCGATGGGCTCCTCCCGTTTCAGGGCGTTGCGCATCAGGCGCAGTCCGTAGACCTTCCACTCCAGCGAGTTGCGCCGGGTGCGATTGTCGTCCGCGAGGTCCATCATGCGACGGGACGCATGACGAATGATGTCTTCGTAGCTGTCCTGGAAATTGGCCAGGGCCACCCACGCTTCTTGTGCCGTGACGTCGCTGGTCGGCCGCCCGTTCGGCTGCGTTCCCATGCCGCCGATTGTGTTCGTGCAGCCGGCCTGCAGGCCGATCAGTGCCCCAGTTGACGCACCGAGGCACAATCGCAGCACACCCCCAATCCTCCGTTGCCCGCCCACGAACTTCCTGTTCATTGGTCTGTGACTCCCGTGGGGGCGGCGGACCGCGCCGAAGAAACGTGGCCTGCGCTTGCCCGCCCGCCCTTCAGTATCGCGATCACGCTCCACGCGGCAACTGCGACGGGGGCGGATGGCCGGAAGCTTGTCACGGACCAGGGTGTTGGATCACACTGGCATGAGGCCGGCACGGCGGTACGATACGCAGCATGACTCCGAACTGTGCGGCTCTGCGACGTATCCGCGCGGCCGGCTGGATGGCCGCTTGTGCCTGGATGGGGGTCGCAGGTTGTATTCCGACGGACCCGCATGGCAGCGTCTTCTTCGGCGGAGTGGACGTCTCGGCCTTCGACCCCTGGACGGGCGTTCACGTCGGCAGTGGGCGTATGTTGGGGGACCGCCTGGGGGATCGGAGCTTCACGAAGACCCTGGTCGCGCTGGTCGTCTGGGAAGTACTTGAGCCGGACTTCTGGCCCGGCTGGCACGAAACGCCGGCGAACCAGGTCGTCGACGTGGTGGCCGGCGTTGGGGGATGGGCGGTCTCGCGATGAACGTGCGCCGGGTTCGTGGCGCCACCCCCGGAGGGATCGTCGATCGGAGGTACACGATATGCCGAAGAAGAACACGGTGCCCGAGCCGCCCCTGCCGCCGCGCCTGGCGGCGACCCTGGCGCTCATCCCGCTCAGCATAGGTTTTATCATCCTGAGCGTGTTCGCGATCGAATTCGCCGACCTGCCGGAGAAGGTCTCTGTCATCCTGGTGTTTCTGGGAGTCCTGCTGTCCTATTACGTGCCGGCCCAGTGGATCTGGTGGCGGACGGTGATCTGGACGCCCAGACGCAGGTTCGGCGTCCTGGCAACGAATCTGGTGTTCGGCCTGGTGCTGATCGTGGCACTTGCCACGACGTTCGGGCATGACAGTTGGTACGAGCCGTGGCGGTTCTTGTTTTGGTCATTGCTCGTTACGGTGGGCGGAGGTGTCGCCCTGATCATCATCAACGCCATCTGTTACTCACCCCATGGCAAAAGGCCGGATCGAATCGTCCCCTGCCCAAGCTGCGGGCACAATCTCAGCGGGGCGGGTGCCTGCCGTTGCCCGGCCTGCAACAGCCAATTCACGCTGGGTGAACTGGCCCGCTCATACGTGGTTGCGGAAGCCCTCGGCCTCACCGACACCGGCGAGGTCACGGCCAAGCCAGGCGATCCCAACTCATGACCCGCGATCGTGACCGACGCAACCTTCATCCCCGCATCGCAAGGACAATCGCACTTGTGCCGATACTTTTCGGCACAGCGCTGGCGGGCTACTTCGCTATTGCCATGGCCCTGAGCGGGGTGTCTTCTGCAATGGGGGGCAGCGGCGGGGCCGGCAATGCGGCGATCTTCGGGTACCTCTGCATGACCATTGCCGTCGCGGCCGTGCCCGTGATCGGTTACGGGGGCGGGCTCTGTATCTGGTGGCCGACCTTTCGGCACCATCCCCACTGCCGCGCGGTTCTCCTGAAGTTCACAATCTCCTACCTGGCGCTGTTGGCTCTGGGCATGTTCCTGACCCTTCTATCCAATGTCTTGCTGGTAGCACTGGGAGTGCTGGCCACAAATGTCCTCGCGTTGATCGCGTGCGGCGTGGCCGTTATCGTCATCAATCGGAAACTTGCCGCCCCCAGCCGCGCCGGCGGGGTGGTACCATGTCCCCACTGCGGCTACGACATGCGAGGCCAGCACGAATGCCGCTGTCCCGAATGCGGCGTCCAATTCACCGTGGGCGAGCTGGTCATCCCGCCTGCCAATCCGTACGTCTGAGTCTTCGCTGGGCCTCGATTCCGCTTTTGCGGGTCGCTCATCATCGCGAGCTGGAGGGACCGGAATGGGAATTCCGGCCTGGCGGACAGAACATGCCCGAGGCTGAAGCCTACGGGCATGGCACCCGGCAGCGTGGTTCTTGGCCGGCGGGCCTTTGTTTCACCTCCTCCGTCGCTGCCCCTATAATCGCGCTGAAGCTGCGATCGGCGATTGATCGCTGCTGGATACAGGCCTGAGCACGGAAGGAGATCGTTTGCATGCCCGCCGGAAATGTCCCGCACGAGTGGCTTGAACCTGCATCGTCCTGCACAGGGTGTACGCGCCGCCACGCCATTAAGACCTTTGTTGCTGCCGCCGGCGGGCTGGCGCTGGGCGGCCCGTTGAGCCGGGCGTGGGCCGATCCGCCCTGGGGCGAGACCGTTCAGTCCGAGTACCTCACAGCCGACGGGCAGATTCTCAAGATCGGACCGGGGCATCGCTACAATGTCTCCGAGCGCCAGATCGCACCCATTCTGATTCGCGGTGTTCAGGACAACCGTTTGTGCACGGTCTGGACGGGCCTGCATGAGAACCGCGAACGGGTTCTGCTGCGCTGGTTTGCGCCGGAAGACCAGTCGTGGGGGCCTGTGTGCCCCGTCGACACCGGGGCGCAGACGGGCCTGGCAGGCGCCGCGACGGCGGTCCCGATCGGCGACGGCAGCATCATCGCGTGGCCTGAGCTTGCCGGTGGCCGGTGGAGCGTTCAATCCAAGCGGCTGAACCGCAAAGGCGATCTTGACGCCAAGGTGATTCCGCTGGTTGGTCCGGGTGATCCCGGGGCGGTGCATACGCGGCCCGCTCTTGCCGCGCTGGGTGATGTGGCTCTTTTGGTCTGGCAGGCTCGCTCCGCGAAGAATGGTGGGTTTGCGATTTACGGCCGGCGGGTGGGAGCGGATGGAATGCCGCTGGGCGAACCGTTCGCGATCGCGGAGCACGTCGGAAAGGACTGCATGCGGCCGGCCGTCGCGGCCGTTGCGACTGGCAATCGGTTCGCCGTGGTTTGCGATCGGCAGGACGGCCCCGGCACGCAAAACGTCTACCTGACCTTCGTCGACGCGGCCACCGGCCGATGCGATGAACCGCTGGCGGTCACGTCGCATCCGGCCTCCGACGTGGCGGCGGATGTGGCCGTCTCTGCGGATGCCCGACTGGTGTGGGTCGGCTGGCACAGCAATCGCAACGGGGAAGACGGGTGGGACATTCCGCGCTGGTATCACCTGGCTGCACTGGACCTCCAGACCGGCCAATGGTTCGAGCCTGCGCGCGAGCCCGCCGGTCGCGACATGGACGCCCGCGGCACTATCCAGGGTTTCGAGTTTGTGCGCTTGGCGGTGGCTCCCGGCGGAGCGGTCTGCGTTCTCGGCCGCCCGTCGCACGGCTTCTACTTGCAGTACTTCAGTGGCGACGAGGTGAGCCCCTTGTACCGGCTTCCCGAAGACGGCTGGGGCGGACGCGGCAGGCAGATCAGCGCCGTGTTCGACGGCGAGGGAGCCATGTGGTGTGCTCGGCGAGACCTGCGTACGAACGCGCTTCATCGCATCGATGGGTTTGCTGACTCCCTGAAGCCGCCGGCGCTGAAACCGCGGAGCGAGCCGCAGAATGGGAAGACCCGGGCATTGCGCGGGGTCACCGCGAAGTACTCTTGGCCGGAGCCACCCAAAGGCACCCCGGCGTTCAACCTGTATTTCGGCGACATCCACGGCCACTCGTGGCAGAGCGACGGCATGGGCGATCCGGAAGATTCGTACGTGCGTGCCCGCGACGTGTTTCGCGACGATTTCCACGTACTGACGGACCACGATTCCTTCGTGGGAAAGCGGCTCACCGATGCCCAATGGCAGGAACAGAAAGAGCTTGTTGAGCACTACCACCGGCCGGGCGCGTTCGTGACCCTGTTCGGCCAGGAGTGGACCACGCCGCGAATGGGCAATCCGCACGGCTGGGGCCATTTCAATATCTACACGGCCGATCCGCGTATTCCGCTTTACGACCACACCGAGCCGGCCACGCGTGACCTGTCCGACCTCTACAAATCGATTCGTGCATACGGTGCCATTGCCATCCCGCACCACATCGGCTGGACGGGCGTTCCCTGGGAGCAGTTTGACTCGGACCTTACGCCGGCGGTGGAGATTTGCTCCGTACATGGTGCCTTCGAGTATGAGGGCAACCGGCCCATCCCGCACCGCGGCGGCATGAAAGGGCATTTCCTTCGGGACGGGTTGCGTGCCGGCCAGCGAATCGGCGTGGTGGGCGGGTCCGACCAGCACGGCTTGATCTGGCAGCACGGCGTTTGCTGGAAGCGGAATGTGTACCGCGCCGGGCTGACCGGCGTCTGGGCGCCGGAACTGACGCGGGAGGCCATTCTGGACGCCATCCGCGCCCGCCGGACGTTCGCCACCACCGGCGTGAAGCTGTGCCTGTGGTTCTTCTGCAACGGCCAGCCGATGGGCAGCGATTTGGAACTTTCGGAATCGCCGAAGTTTACGGTGAATGTCGCCGTTCCACCGGAGGAGGGGCACCTGGATACGCTGGAGCTTGTTCGCGACGGCGAGGTCATCCACTGCTTTGGCGGCGAGGGGCAGCACAGCCGGTACGCTTTCGTGGACGAGCAGCCGCCGCAGCGTGATGTGTCGTTTTACTATCTGCGAGTTACACTGCGCGACAACAACATGGCGTGGTCCAGCCCGATCTGGGTGAAACG
>JAFGJQ010000163.1 GCA_016929015.1 Phycisphaerae bacterium
CCGCCCGGCGTCCCCGTCGTGGCCGTCGATCTCGCCGTTCACTTCGAGCAGCTGGCGTTCCAGGTCACAGAGCTGTCGCGCTGAGCGCGCAGCCCCCGCCTTGCCTCGGCCCCCGTTCTGACGTACCATACCACCTCTGCCGGAGCGATCCGGCTTGTCAGGAAAGGACGGCCAGATGACGGACAACCCGATGCCTCACTCGGAACTGACGGCCCGCGTCCAGCAGGCCCTGGAAGAGTTGCGTCCGTACCTGCAGAACGACGGTGGAGACGTGGAACTGGTCGCCGTGGAAGACGGCGGGGTTGTACAAGTCCGCTTTCACGGTGCCTGCTCCGGTTGTCCACATGCTCAGATGACGCTCAGCAACGGGATCCAACGCTCACTCCAGCAGAAGATATCGGAAGTGACCGAGGTCCGTCTGGTGCCCTAGGTCACCGTTTCTCTCCGGAGGGGCACCGACCAGATGCGTGCGTCCGCGATGCCGCAGTGTCCCACCGGTCGGACCCCACACAAGGAGGTGGAGAGGGCGATGAATGAGGTGCAGCATGGATGCGGATGAAATCGTCCCCCTGACTCGAGATGCCGTCCGACGCCTCCTGGCCTCGCGGAGCGAAACCGCCCCCACTCCAGGCGCCCCCGGCAAGCGGCTGGCTCCTCGATGGCCCTTCCCAGGCGCGGTGGAGATCTGGGTCCCCGCCCAAAGCGGCCCCGAGGCCCATGTGATCGCCACACTCCATGATCTGAGTGAATCCGGCGTGGGCGTCCGAAGCGACGTGGAATTGGAGCCCGGCACAGTACATTCCATCGCCGTTCATCAGCCGGAGTTGAGCCTCCATGGGCAGGCCACCGTCCGTCACTGCACGCCCCGCCGGACCGGTTACCATATCGGCATGCAGTTCAACTTCGACTGAGGCCGCCACTCCTCACAGTCGGCTCAGCAACGTTCGAAGAAAGCCGCTGTACAGCGCGGGCGGGCATGATTCCAGTTCCGGGGGCGGCACTTCATCCATCATCAGCGCCTGCACGTGTGATCGCGCCTTGGCCCGCTTCTGCCGGAGTTGCGCGACCAGGCCGTCCACACGGTCCAGGTCCGAGGCCTGCAACGCTCGAACCGCTTCCACCACCAAGTCCGCCACGTCCTCCGACGGCTGGACGAACACACCCGCCGCGCCGCCCACCTCCGCCTCCCCCACGGGCGTTTCGTCCTGCTCCAGACGGGCCAGCAGGTCCTCCGCCTCGCGATCCGATTCCTCCTGCCCCTTCACCGGGCTTTCATCGACCGGGGCCAGCGGAATCGCCTCCAGCTCGTCGGCCGGTGTCGGAATGTACACGCTCTGCTTGCAGTATGGACATTTCCCCCGGCTGCCCGCCGCCTCTCGCGGCGCCCGGATCAACTTCGAGCACTTGCTGCAATGAAACTCGACCGACACACAATCCTCCCACGGCCTCAACCGTTCTTCACGCTCTTCGGCGTCTGCGCATGCCGTCCCCGATGTCCGCGAAACACCAAGCGTATGGGAACCTCCGGGAACGGCAAGAGCTCCCGCATGCGATTCTGCAGAAACCGCTGGTAATCTCGCCCAACCCGCGACGGTTCATTCACGAAGCACACGATTGTCGGAGGTTGAACCGCCACCTGCGTCGCAAAATACAGCTTCACCGGCCGGGTCCCTCGCTTGGGCGACGGCGCTCGTTCCGCCAGCACCCGCTCAAGGGCCTGGTTCAGTTCGCCCGTCCCCACTCGAAGCCGCGCCTGCTTGAACAGCGACGTCGCCGTGTCCACGACGGTCTGAATGTTCTTTCCATCTCGAGCCGTGGTGAACGCCACGGGTGCAAAGTCGAGAGACGGCAGTGTCCGGCATAGGTACTCGCCGTATTCGTCCGACGACGCACGCCCCACCGCCAGGTCCCACTTGTTGACGACCAGAATGCACGGCTTGTGCTCCTCGCAGATCAGCTGCCCCAGCTTCTTGTCCACCTGTCCGACCGGTTCGGTCGCGTCAATGAAGAACAGCACCACGTCGGCCCTCCGCACCGAACGCAGGGCCCGGCTGTATCCGTAGAATTCCACCGCGTTGGCCAGCTTGCTCTTCTTGCGCACGCCCGCGGTGTCGATCGCCACCAGCGTGCGGCCGTGAAGCTCGAACCGAACGTCCACCGCGTCTCGCGTTGTGCCCGGAACTTCACTGACGATCACGCGCTCTTCCTGCGCCAACGCGTTGATGAAACTGCTCTTGCCCGTGTTCCGCCGTCCAACCAGAGCCAGCTTCATCGCCGGCTCCGACGGGGCCTCTCCCGCCGGCCCCCGCACCTTCTCGATCACGTACCCCAGAAGCTCCTGCCGATTGAAGTTCTCCGTGGCCGACACGGGAACCGGGTCCCCAAACCCCAGACGCGCAAACTCCCCCACGCCTGCGAGAAGGTGCGGCTGGTCCACCTTGTTCACCACCACCGTCACCCGGTCTGCCTGACGGCGAACCCAGTCCGCCACGTCCTGGTCCAACGGCGTCACCCCTTCCCGGACATCCACGACAAACAGGATTCGCGTCGCTGCATCCACGGCATACTGGATCTGACGCTCCACGTGCTCGCGAAGATTGTCCGGATCGTCGATCCCGTACCCGCCGGTGTCGACGAACTCCACATACACGCCGTCCACATCGCAGATGTGGCTCACCCGATCGCGCGTGACGCCGGCTGTCGGCTCCACGATGCTGATCATACGCCGGGCAAGGCAATTCAGCAGAGAACTCTTGCCCACATTCGGCCGCCCGATGATCGCCACAACCGGAATCGCCATGCTTGCTTCCCGTTCAATCCGTTCAATGCCGCTGAGCCAGAACCTGCACGCTGCCGGCGACGCATTCTCTCACAAACGCCCGCCCGCGCCACCTGCTCCGCGTTTCGACACTTCGCCCCGGCCAAGCGGCCCGCTGCAACGCCCTTGCATCGGCCGTAACCAATTGCAGCAAAACACGTTACGAATCGTCTCAACTTCCTGTGGTTCCCGTCCCCCCTCAATTCCGCGTCGACCTGGTTCCATGGCACGGGCCTGCGGATAAACTCTGGCGTCGAACCTGACCGACACTACAATGCAAACGCACTCGGCCCACAAGCATCCGCGGGGCAGCCCACCCCGCAGGGAGTCCAGACGGCATGAGACGTACACATAGCCAGGCAATCTTCCGACTCGTTCTCGTGGGGGCTGTTGTCCAGGCGGCAACTGGTTGCAGCATCCTGAACCTCAAGCGAACGGCTTTCCCCAGCGCGGCCATCATGGATGACGGACGGGGCCTCTACCTCGACGACATCAATACCATCATCAACGATTCCTCCCTGAGCACAGACGAGAAACGTCAGGCGCTCGAAGACCTGGGAATCGAGGATGACGCTCTCATTGACGCTCTCTTGTCCTGAGCTTCCCCGGGCGTTGGGATTCCACCCACGTCGGGGATTGACATTCCCGGCAAACGGCCTAGCATGACATGGGGATGAACTTGGCCTAACCATTTTCGAGATAACGGGTTATGTTCACCGGGATCATCGAGGCAATCGGAGCGGTGGCGGGCGTCTCCGCCCACGCCGGCGGCTGTCGACTCACCCTGGAAGCGCCACCCCTGGCCAACCATCTGGATCTCGGTGCCAGCTTGGCCGTCAACGGCGTCTGCCTGACCGTCGCCGCGGTCGAGGGCGCCCGGGTCGCGCTTGACGTCGTCACCGAAACCCTGTCCCGCAGTAACCTAGGCCGCCTGCGCGTCGGCGATCGGGTCAACCTCGAACGCTCCCTGCGTGCCGACGGCCGCCTGGACGGACACATCGTTCAGGGACACGTGGACGGGACGGCCACCCTCACCGCCCGGCGTGATACGCCGCAGGAGCAAATCCTCGAACTGACGCCCGACCCCGCGTTGGTGCCCTATCTCGTGCCGAAGGGCTCCGTCGCCCTGGATGGGGTGTCGCTGACCGTCGCCTCTGTTCAGGAGCGCCTCTTTTCCGTGGCGCTGATTCCCACCACGATTCGCGCAACAACGCTCTGGACGCGACCGGTCGGCGCAACGGTCAACGTGGAAACCGATATCCTCGTGCGAACCGTCATTCATTGGCTCGGGCAAGGTCGTGCCCCCTCGCGCAACCCCGCATTGACCCCGGAACGCCTTCATGAATTGGGGTTCGCATGACACGACCCTCGCACAACCTTCCACCCACCGTCAGCGATGCCAGGCCGCTGATCGGCATCACCATGGGCGACCCGGCCGGCATCGGACCAGAAGTTGTCGTCAAAGCCCTCGCCGACCCGGAAATCCGCCACCTCGCCCGCTTCATCGTCTACGGGCTGAATGAGCTGCTCTGCTACGCCGCGGACCTCGCGGAGATCAATCCCTTCTGGTATCGCCTGCCCCACGAGGACGCCAAACGCGTCGAATCGGGGGTGGTAGTGGCTGATTACGACGAATACGCCAGCTTCGGACCGACGCTTCACCACGCAACCGCCGAGGGAGGCCACGCCTCGCTGCGATTCGTGGACGACGCGATTGCCGCAGCACGGTCCGGCCACATCGATGCCGTTGTCACCGGCCCGATCCACAAGATCAGTTGGCAGATGGCAGGCCAGCGTGTGCCCGGGCACACCGAGTACTTCGCTCAAGCGTGTGACGTCAAACGCGTCATCATGATGTTCGTGGGCGGTGGCTACCGAATTGCCCTGGCCAGCACGCACGTCGCGCTGTTTGAACTGCGCAACCGCTTCACGATCGGATACGTGTTCCAGCCGATCGACCTGCTCCACGAGGCACTGCGGGACTTGTTCGGCATCCAGCATCCCCGCATCGCAGTCGCCGCCCTCAACCCCCATGCCTCCGAAGAAGGACGCTTCGGCGACGAAGAGCGGCGCATCATCGAACCGGCCCTGCTCATGGCACGTCAGGCCGGCATCGATGTGGAAGGGCCGTTCCCCGCCGACACGCTCTTCTGGATGGCCCGTGGTAAATACGACGGCATTGTGGCCATGTATCACGACCAGGGGTTGATCCCCATCAAGCTCACGGCTTTCGACTCGGCGGTGAACGTCACACTCGGGCTGCCCATCATCCGTACCAGTGTGGATCACGGGACGGCCTTCGATATTGTCGGCCGCAACAAGGCCAACCCCGGCAGCATGAAGGCCGCCATCCGTCTGGCGGTTCAGATGGCCTCCGTCCGGGCGCAGGCAACCCCCGCTCCCCTCATTCCCAGACCGTAGCCGCCCACACGTGCATCCCGATCACGGGATGTACTCATACGCGCCCCGGTCCACGATGGGGGGGCTTCCCACGCCGGTGTCCGCCGTGTTCGGATCGTCCAGGAAGCG
>JAFGJQ010000164.1 GCA_016929015.1 Phycisphaerae bacterium
CCCCGGTTCTCCACGAACACGGGCGGCAGCTCGCCGAGAAACGAGATCGCCGTCCCCGCCTTGCCCGAGGCCCGCTGCCCTGCCGCCCCGAGCGCCCCGCCGAGCAACACGCCAAGCGCGAGTGCCGCCGCGCTCAGCCACGCATGCCTTCGCATTCGCCACGCACCTCACTCAGCCACATCTACCGGCGGGCCCACGGGACGTTCGTCACCACGAGCATAAAAGGTGGAGGTGTAATCTGCTGGAGCTCGGCCTCCGTCAGCGGCAGCTCATAGCGCTCCCCCTCGGCCGCCCTCTTGACCGACTCCTTGTACCGAGCGAGGCCGACGTTCACGCCGTTCACCACATAGTTCCATTCCGGCAGCACGCTCACGACAATCCGGTCGGACACGATCGACGGATTCATGAGCCAGACCTTTTGCGGGTCCTGCGTCGAGTTCCCGAACCGCACCAGCAGCGGAAGCCGTCCCACCAGGCTCACTTGCATCCGCGGGTGCTCGACCCCCGGACCGGGTTCCTCAATCCACCCCTTGAACAGGGCTCCTTTCAGCGTGTTGTTGAAGCCGGCGACGCCATATTCCGCATCATCGAGAAATGGGGTCCGCACGAGAAGGAAGGCCCGGATTCGATGGCCGGGATCGAGGTTCAGGGTGTCCTGGCACACGCGCGAGACCGCCTCTTTGAACCCGCTGTTGAAGTGCTCCTCGTCCTCTACCCAGGCAGGATACAGCGTACTCGATCCCGGCTCGCGCCAGTACGCATGCAACGGTACAGTGAAATAGGTGCCCTTGCGCACTTCAATCGTGGTCAGCTGGGATTCCCCGGTAAAATACCGCCAGAACAAGCACCACTGGATGGGTACCACCGAGTCGTCCTCGAGGCTCGCCGAGGGTTGCGGCGGTTGGAGGGTGCTTGGCTTCGCCCACTCATCGAAGGCCTGCATCAGGTCCGCCTCTTCCCACATCGACTCCCCGATCAGGTAGTCTCTTGCCGCGACGAACCAGGTCTTCGCCTCTGTCAGGGTCGTCACCTTCAGGCGCTGCATGTAGTACGCCCCGGCATCAATCGGGTCGTTGATGAGGTCCTGCATTTCGGTTTCGGTGATGCTGTGCGGTGTGCGACTCTCGTACGCTTCCTGCAGCCGCCGCAGCACCCACTCCTGGCGCAGCGTAATCGCACCGAACGTATTCAGCATCTGCGAGTAGCCGGATGCCCCCCAGTAGGACCCCGTGATCGCGGGCGGCAAGCCGCCGTTCGCAGGCAGCTGGGTCAGCCAGGTCAAATACGGTCTCTCGCCTGTCGTATCGCCCGTGACGATCGGATTGTATTGATACGGGCTGGAGTCGGGAATCTGGTATCTCGGACTAACACCTCCCACCAACTCCAGAGTATCCCAGCCGGGAAACGGCACGTTCCGCCCGAAGATCCACTCGGCCGTGGTGTTGCAGTTGGCCATGAACTTGATCTTCGGTTCCTGGCCCGGACGATCATGCGCCTTCGCGATCGGATAGTGCGCCGGCACATGGAACATCCGGCCGTTGTCGATCATCCAGCGATGGCCGCAGTGGGAGTCGTTCCATGTTTCGAGATCCCCTGCGTACTGCCACCACCAGGGGGGCGGGGACGAGACGACGTACTCGTTCTGTCGATACGGAATACGCCCGTGCGTCACGAAGGTGAGCTGCTGCTGACTGGTCAGCGTCGTCCGTTTGCCGGACCCGATCAGGAAATGCAGGGGCCACGACCACGGCTGCTGGTCAAATGCGGTCTCGACCAGTTGATCGGCCGTCTCGGCGACCAGCATCCGGTAGAACGTCCGGGCCATGTCGACCTTGGGATCGTTCCCGGTGCCCGGTTCCAGCGCGGAGTGCTGCGGTGCCCTGATCGTCGTGTACGGCGGCACCGGATTGACAATCAGAGTCCCCCAGTCGTCGTTTTCGGGTTCGGAGGCCCAAACCGGCACCGTCCCAGGGGCGGTACTCAGAGTACTCAGGTAATGCCTCGGCTTCAGCGTCATCAGAACCCCCGAACCCGTGCCCTCCCAGTAGTAGATGGTCGTGAGCTGGGTGTCGATGGTACGCCAGACGAGCGCCTGTTGGCCTACATCGTAATCCTCGTACTCAAAACCGCCCCCAGCTTTCGGTCTGGCGTGAAACTGCCGGGCATCCCTGTCGTCGGTCCCACACAGCATGGTCGCCCACGCGACGTTGTGCGTGAACGCGCCGTTGGCCAGGAATGGGCCCAGCCCTTCCCAGGCCACGCCGCCCGCGTCGAGCTTGCCGTACAGGCTCTTGAACCGAATGGTGTGCCCCCAGGCCCCCGGATTGTGCGAATCCGCCTGAAGAAACCCGCGGCCATTCTCGCCGTTGGCCTCGTCGAGGATGCCCCACGAGCTCGATCCGAACCCGAACATTTGCTCGAGTGCGGGCGGCTCAACGCCTTCGTCCGTCTCTTCCTCGCGTTGCGGCCCGCCACGCATGCTAGATACGCCTCCCGCGTAGTAGTGGAGCGCCGCAAGCACCTCCCAGTACTGGAGCGGATGCGCGCAATTCGGGTCCGCCCGCTCAAACAAGCGCATGAACTGCGTGTGCGACAGGGTCTTGAGGTCCGACCCGTACGGCCAATCCGGTCGCGCAGCGAGTGTGACGTAGACTGACGCCAACGTGCTGAATCCAGGACCCTCGCGCCAGATCTCGTCCTTCACGCCTTCCACGTACGCGATGATCAAGTCCCGGATGGCCACGTCCTCCGGGGCGCTCGAATTCAGATACTGCGTCCACAAGGCTTGCGCTTGCGCCGGGATTCCACAAGCCAAGACCTTGCGATCCGAGCGGATCCAGTATTGCTCGGTGGGTCCTCCCGCCCCGAACACCCGGGCGATTCCCCCAGAAGCGACGGTGAGCGCGAACATCGTGCGCAGGGGCTTGTCCCGCGCAATCAAGCGGCCGACGCCGTACGCTACATCTGCGTCATACTCCCCGTAGACGTGGCCGATTCCAAGCTCGTCCCGGTAGATCCAGGCCGTGTATGCTCCTGCGTATTGAGCAATGGCTGCGCCGGAAGGCAAGGTGAGAATAGTCAGCAGAGCAGCGCAGCGAAGGTAGCGGCGCAGCCAGGGGGCCGCCACAGACGGACGCCTCGAATCCTCGACACGTTTCATCTTGCACCTCCCGTCCTGGGCAACCCCGCCAATCTGCACCGATGCGATGATGCCATGGCCTTCTTCCCGGGGCAAGAACCTCGGAAAGAAACGGGTGGCGGAACCACTCCCCAGCGGAGAGCGCCTGCGCAGCATGAGGCAGTGGCCGAGGCCGCTGTTCCGTCGGTACCTTCTGCGGTGCCACGACTTGCGTCGCATTCCCGGGATAATGCGACGCTGATCCTCGGGCGCCGGGACTTCCCCGGACGGCGCGTTTTCGGCCAGAAATGTGCCGCCAACAGCACCGCAGGCGGTCCGCAACTTCCCCAAAAACGGCGTTTTTTGCTGAGCCTCGGACTTCACCGTAGCTTCATGCATCTGTAAACAAAAGACTTACGACGCTTCGCTTTCGAAAAACGCCACTTCACCAACTTCCCCGCGGTGAAGTTGGGCCCGGGGAAGACGTGGGCGCGGTCCGGGGAAGTGCCGCTCGGCGTGGCAGATGCGCCAGTCGTCGACCCGTCGTGCGTAAACCGAATGCCTGTCCATGGATACGCGTGCACCGAGCCTCTCGGTGGGCCGCCCGCGCGGGGAAGTCACGGCGAACTCGCGGATCGCTCTGCGCGGACCGGCCCAACTTCCCCGCTCACTTCCCCGCCACTTCACCGGAAGCCCGATTCCACTTCCCCGCACTTCCCCGCTGACTTCACCGCAGGCTCGGCCCCGCGAGGTCCGGGAAGTGTCGTGGTTGTCCGACCATTTCGCGGGTGGACGGAGGAGGGGTGCCGGCGCGGATCGAACCAGGGCTGCATCGCCCAAACGGCCGCGCGGAAGAGGGCGTAGGCAGCCCCTGCCCGGCGCCGTGGTCCCCTTGCCTTGAGCGAGGCAGAGCAGGATCGCACGAAAGCGGCGTTCGAATTCGAACGGTCGTGCGACGGCATTGGGAGAACGCGTTCGCGTACCGGCGTTTTCCGGCACCAGAGAGCGCTCTGCGATCGTGCTCTTGATCCTTGCCTTCTCGGCACACTATGTGTAGAAGATTGACTGTGGTGAAGGCACCGACGGGTCCGTGCGTTCACCGCTCCGAACTCCGAGCCACCTCCAAGGGCCGCCACCCGGCCACGAACTCCAAGCCACCTCCGAACGGTCGTCTGCGGACCCGTTGCGGAAAGGAGTTCGCCTGTGGCGCCCACGCTCACGATCCAGAAGGTCCCCATCGCCTCGCTCCACGTCGACCCCGCCAATGCCCGGCTGCACCCCGAGGAGAACCTCGCCGCAATCGAGGCGAGCCTCCGCCGTTTCGGCCAGGCGGAGCCGCTGATCGTGCAGGCCAACACCGGCCGGGTGATCGGCGGGAACGGCCGGCTGGTGGTGATGCAGAAGCTCGG
>JAFGJQ010000165.1 GCA_016929015.1 Phycisphaerae bacterium
CGACGGACCGGATCTGGTTCGCCCGCCGGCGTATGACTTGGAAGGACGCGTCCTTGAGGCGTACGACGGGCAATCGCAGGGGCCCGCGTGGCTCGGACGTGGTCGGAGGCAGGAACAGCCCGTCGATGTTGAGGCGTCCTGACTCGACGGTTTGGGTGATCGTGCAGGCCGGTCGAACCGCGACGACCTCATCCACGCGCAGCCGTCCGAGCAGCATCTGGAGCGGGTCGTGCTTGAGGAGCAGGTGATCGCAGTGGAAGACCAGGGGAGGGCGCTCCGGGGCCGACGCGTCGGGCCGGCCGAGAGGCTCGCTGACCGACACTCCGATCAAGTGGATGCCGCGAAAGAACGAGAACTCGGCGGCATCTACCTGCACGCGGCCCGAGACGAACTGGGCCAGGTAGTTCTCCGCCTGTGCCCGAATTCGCGGTGCGTGCGTCAGGTGGCGATAGCCCAAGGCGCCCGCGGCCAGAATGAGCAAGGCCAGGAGCGTTCCACCGCGTCGTACCCGGCTGTAGTGAAGGCTGCGCGAGGTGAACGGCAGGCGGGCGGGGTTGGCCGGCGGCGCCAGCCGCGCGATGGTGCTGTCTCCCGCGCCATCAGACAGGTTGTCAGGCCGGTTGACCATCGTCTCTTCCGCCGAACACACGCCTCATCGCCCACAACACGCCGAAGGCAGCCAGGAGGGACAGGGCGGGAATCGCGCCCAGGCGATACCGCACGCTTCCGACGTAGAAAAAGTGGAGCACGCAGATCATGACCGCCGGGAGCAGCAGCCCCGTCCATTCCCCCGCATGTTTCCGGCGTGCCCAGAGCCCCAGCCCCACGGCACTGTAGAACAGAATCGACCACGCGGCAAACGTGAATCGAACGGCCGGAGCGCCCAGTTCGTCCGCGTGCAGAAACGGACTCCAGGTCCGGGCCAGCTTCACCAGGCCCAGCCGAATGATTCGTACCGGATCGTCCCGCATGGCCTGCCACGCGGCGTCGGAGAAATAGCGGTCCCACGCGTGTTCGCTCAGGCCGCGGACGGCCGGGCTCTCCTTCACGTCACCCAGATCGCTCGCGCCGGTTGCGCCCGGGCGGACGCCGTCGTACAGGCTGATCCCCGCGCGGGTGGTCAACCAGCACCAGTGGCCGGTCACGTGCCGGTTCCGGTATCCCCACGGCACCAGCGACAGCACGACGAACGCGATCACGAAGGCCGGGCCTGCTGCCGCCCGCCAGGCGAAGCGCCGGCGTCCCCAAACCCAGACGCTCCAGAGCGGCACCAGAATGAGCGCGCTCGGGCGCGCGTAGACGGCGGCGGCGGCGAGCACACCCACGGCCGGCCATCGGGCGACGTGCCCGTGCCGGCCCAGCGGCCAGCCGATAAGCCACCACCACGCGACCAGCGTGACAAAGACGGTTTCCGTCAGCAGGAGGCCGGCGGAACCCACGAGGCCCGGATCGCAGGCGGTGATCAGGCCCGCCAGCACCCCCGCTCGCCATGATCCGAGCCGGCATCCCAGCCAGGCGACGGCCACCGCGCCCAGCGCTCCGACGATCCACTGTCCGACGCGGGCGATCACGACGCCGTTTTCGAGGCCCGCAACCGGTGACAACATCGCAGGGTAGAGCGGCATGCGATCGGTCCGATGGCCGAGTTCGCCGATCAGCCCGCGTCCTTCGTGGAGCGATTGGGCCAGCGCCCAGTACTGCTGTTCATCCGGGAAAGTGAGGGCGTTCGGCTCGGGCAGACGGGCCATGGTGAAGCAGCCCAGGCCCGCCCGGCAGCCCAGCGCCACGACGAACACCACGGCGCAGACCCATATCAGGCCGCTGCCGGTCGGCGCGGCTGGGGTCGTCCGGGTTGGGGAAGGAGCGTGCGGCACGCGTTGCGGGTCATCCATCGTGACGGAGCGATCTCACGCGGATCTCCAGCACGCGCCGGGTACTCGCGGTGAGCTTCACTCGATCGTCAATACGGTATCCAATGATGTAGATCGGGCCAAGGTGATCGCAGAGGAGCGTCACGGCATCCCGGTCGGCCAGCGGGACCTTAGCGTCGATCAGGAAGTCGGACAGTTTGCGCGTGCCCGGCGCCCCCAGGGGCCAGAACCGGTCGCCGGCCTGGCGGTTTCGGACCGTCAGGGGCAGATGCACGGCGTCCAGGTCAAGCCACTCCTCCGCTTCGGCGTGGAGGGCGGTTTGCTGAAGAGACTGGCTTCGCCAATGTTCCAGAGCGTGTTCCGCTGGGTGCGCGACGCGGCATTCCAGCTCGATGTGCCGCATGGGCAGCGACGTGTGGCCGGGCACGTTGACCCTCACCTCCGGCGCGAGTTCTTCGCGCGGTTCGTCCGCCGGTCGGCTGAAGATCAGCCGGTCGTAGACGCGCATGACCGTGACGCCGTCGGGCAGGTGAAGCTCCTGCGTGCCGGTGCGTTCCTGCAGCAGCCGGGTGACGGCGATCACCGTGGCGTGTGTGAAGCGGCGTTCGCCCACTCCCAGGCCTCGAACGGCCCGTCGAATCAGCTCCGCCTGCACGATCCGCGGCTTGCCGGCCATGGAGGCGGCATTGAGGCTGATTTCCTGATCGTTGCGGGAGATCAGCAACGTCTCGAACATCGGGTCCACCGTCTCCCGCAGGAACTCGTCCACCCACCGCGCCTGCTCCGCCAGCCGAAGCAGGGCGTCGTCCACCTGCGGATTCAACTGCTCGCGAAGCAGGGGAAGCACGATGTTCCGAATGCGATTGCGCATGGGCTCGGTGGACTCGTTGGTCCGGTCGTGCCGGAAGGACACGCCCAGGCCGTCGAGGAACACTCGCAGTTCTTCGCGAGTGAATCGCAGGATCGGACGAACCACTTCGATGGGCGATTGTTCGCGGATCGGCCGGCGTCGCGGGATGGCGGCCATGCCTCGCCACCCGGTGCCCCGGATGACGCGGTGGAGAACCGTCTCGGCGTTGTCATTGGCGGTGTGCCCGATCGCCAGAAGCTTGCTCGATGCCGGACCCGCACAGACCCGCTCATAGAAGGCGTAGCGACAGCGTCGCGCCGTTTCCTCGACGGACTCGCCGGTGCTCCGGGCCGCCTCCGGCACGTCGATGCGCTCCACTGTGCACGGCAGGTCCAGGGCCGCGGCGGCGGACTGGACGAACGCGGCGTCCGAGTCGGACTCGGCGCCGCGCAGCCCGTGGTTCAAATGGGCGACGTGCAAGGCCAGAGAGTAGCCCGCATGCCGGTTGAGCCCGACGAGGGCGTGCAGCAGGGCCATGGAATCGAGCCCGCCCGAGACGCCGACGACGACGGCGGCCTGTCGATCGAACAGATCCTCCGCCTCGATCTGCTCTGCCAGGGCCCGGATGAGTCGGATGCCGCTCATGGGGAAATGCCCGTTCGGTTTCACGAAGGGCGTGCTCCGGCTCCGACCGGAGACACGCGGCCGTCCTGTTCCCCTTATTCCTTCAAGGCCTGTCCCCAGCCGAGCTTGTCCACCAGCTTGTGCCAGCGTGGATACATCGGGTTGTGGACCAGCTTGAAGGTCGTCTGCGAGCGGCGGACAACCACGCGATCGTCCGGACGCAGTCCGCACGACATCTGTCCGTCCACAATGACGGCCGTTCCGTGGTTGACCCGCTTGGCGACGACTTCCACGACGGCGTCCTGCTCCAGGACCATCGGGCGGTGTGTGAGGGAATGCACCAGCAGCGGCGTGAGCACGAACGCATGCAGGCCCGGCTGCACGATGGGTCCGCCGGCGGAGAGGTTGAACGCGGTGGAGCCGCTGGGCGTGGACACAATCAGGCCCTCGCCACCCACGTCCGTCAATCGCCGGTCGTCCAGGGAGACCGACAGTTCGATGATGCGGAACGGCGGTCCCGCCTGGATCACGCAGTCGTTGACCGCCATGCTGGAGAAAACCTGATAGCCGCCCCGGTGGACGGTCATGTCCAGCATCATGCGATCGCTGATGAGACTCGGGTCGTTCAGGACGCGATCGAAGTTGAACTGCATCTCTTCGAGAAGGTAGTCGGCCAGGTAACCGAGCTTGCCGAAGTTCACGCCGACCAGCGGAATCTGATTGCGGCCGAGCGATCGGGCCACGCCGAGCATGGTCCCGTCGCCGCCAAACACCACGATCATCTCCGCGCCGGCCTCCAGGGCCACCTGTCCGTCGGTGGAGAGCTTCGCCCCGATGATGTCGCAGTGCTTGCGGGCGAACGAGTGAAGACGTTCCATCGCGGCGGGCACTTCCGGCTTGTCGGGGTTTCCCAGGAGAAAGAGTCGCTTGTGTTGGTCTGTTTCGGTCATGCGGTGCCTGGCCTGTTGAGAGACGCGATACGGCCGTCACGACGACATCAGAGATCGTGGGCCGGACGATCCCTGTGCCCGTTCATGCACGGGCGCCTCTCGCCGCGCCGTGGTTTCCGCGAGCAGCCGATGCGCAGTGGCGGCGATGGCAGCGGCGTCGATCCCCACTTCGCTCATCTGCGATCGCCGCGACCCGTGCGCTACGAAACGATCGGCCGGCAGGCCCAGGCGGGCCAGCGGGCCGATGTCCAGTCCGAGTTCCTGGGCCGTCTCGAGCACGGCCGATCCGAAGCCGCCCGCCACGGAATGATCCTCCACCGTCACCACGGGCCGGCCGGCCGCAAACGCGGTCAGGACCATGCTCCGGTCGATGGGGGCGGCAAATCGGGCGTTCACCACGCCGGCCTCGATACCATCGGCGGCCAGGATTCTCGCCGCTTCCCGGGCGTTGGCCAGCACGGCACCGTAGGCCAGGATGGTGGCGTCATCGCCCGCACGGACGGTTCGGGAAACGCCCATCTCAAACGGCGGGCACGGGTCCGGCTTCGCCGGAACGGAATCACGCGGGTACCGGATGGCCACCGGACGATCCTGGGCAAGGGCAAACCGGAGGGCTTCACCCAACTCCGGTTCGTCGGCCGGAGCAATGAGCACCATTCCGGGCAGAATCCGCAGGTACGCAATGTCGGCGAATCCGTGGTGTACGGCGCCGTCGCCGCCCACCAGCCCTGCCCGGTCCAGGCAGAAGATGACTGGCAGGCCTTGAAGTGCCACCTCCTGGAAAACCTGGTCAAACGCCCGCTGCAGGAACGTCGAGTAAATGGCCACGACCGGGCGCAAGCCGGCGCGGGCCATGCCGGCCGCCACGTCTACGGTGCAGCTTTCGGCGATGCCCACGTCCACGTACCGGTCCGGGAACCGCTGCGCGAACGCCGCCAGGCCCGTTCCGTCGGGCATGGCGGCCGTCAGGGCGACGACTCGCGAATTCGTTTCGGCCAGGGCGATCATGGCGTCGGAGAAGGCGCGAGTCCAGCTTTTGCCGTTGGGCGGCTGAATGGTGACTTTGCCCGCCTCTACCTGGAACGGGGAAGGGCTGTGGTACATGTTGGGGTCAGCCAGCGCCCATTCGCATCCGCGGCCCTTCTGCGTATGCACGTGCAGCAGCACGGGGTGCGGAACGTCCTTGACCAGATCGAGCACTTCAATGAGCTGCTCGATGTCGTGCCCGTCCACGGGGCCGACGTACTGGAACCCGAAGTTCTCGAAAAGCTGGTTCGGCGTCAGGGTGGCCTTGATGCCGTCCTTCAGGTGTATGAGCGCGTCGGAAAACGCCTTGCCCACGATGGGAACGCGGGGCAGCGTCTGCTGTACCTGACGCTTGAGCTCTCCGTACACCGGATTGGCCCGGAACCGGGCGAGGTGCATGGCCAGTGCGCCTTGCGTCGGGGCGATGCCCCAACTGTTGTCGTTCAGCACGACCAGAAACTGCCGGCGCAGCGTGCCCGCCTGATTGAGTCCCTCGAACGACAAACCGTTGACGATGCTCGCGTCGCCCACCAGGGCCGCGACGCGGTGGGTCCGGCCGGCCCGCTGGTCGGCCCGGGCCAGCCCGACGAGGCTGGCAACGGCTGTTCCCGCGTGCCCGACGTTGAACAGGTCGTATTCGCTTTCGTCGATGGCGGGGAAGCCGGAGAGGCCGCCGTCCTTGCGGATGGAATCAAATCGGTCGTTACGCCCCGTGAGCAGCTTGTGCGGGTAGCACTGGTGTCCGACGTCCAGGACCAGCCGATCGGTCGGCGTGTTCAGGCAGCGGTGCAGGGCGATCGTCAGTTCCACTGCGCCCAGGTTGCTCGCGAGATGTCCGCCGTTGCGGCCGACGACCTCTACGATGCGCGCCCGAATCTCCTCGGCCAGGGCCGGCAAGCGGCTGACCGGGATCGCGCGAAGGTCGTGCGGGGTGCGAATGGTCTCGAGAATTCCCATTTTATGTCCACTCCGGGCCGGCTGATCCGCAGCCGATGGGCCGGCACTCATCCCTACGCTGCGCACCGGCTCAGTGTTTGCGGTCCATGCAGAACCGGGCTAACTCCACCAGATCGTGCGCTGGCTGCCCAAAGCATGCCAGGGCCGCTTCCGCTGCCTCCACGGCGGCCAGCCCGGCCCGTCGGCTCTCCGGAATGCCGACGCACGCGGGGTACGTCTGCTTGCCCGCCTGCGCATCCTTGCCAACGGCCTTGCCCATGTCTTCGGCCGTGGACGTCACGTCCAATAAGTCGTCGGCGATTTGGAACGCCAGCCCCACGTGCCGTCCGTAGCAGCCCAGTTGCTCGACGGCCGGTTCATCGCCCCCGCCGGCGACGGCACCCAGGCGACAGGCGGTCGCGATGAGTGCGGCCGTTTTGCGTTCGTGGATGTATCGCACGCGTTCCAGGTTGGGCGCCTGTGTTTCTCCCTCGATGTCCGCGACCTGCCCGCCGATCATGCCTTCCCAGCCCGTCCCGCGGGCCAGTTCCAGCGTCATACGCCCGGCGCGTGCGGAATCGTAACCGCGTGCGAGCAGCTCAAATGCCAGCGCCAGCAGAGCGTCTCCCGCCAGGATGGCCAGCGCTTCGCCGTATACCTTGTGGTTTGTCGGGCGCCCCCGGCGCAGATCGTCGTCGTCCATGGCCGGCAGATCGTCATGCACCAGGGAGAACGCATGGACGCATTCCAGCGCGGCCGCGGCGGGCAGGGCGTCGTCAAAAGCGCCGCCGACCAGTTCGCAACTGCGCACGACCAGATATGGCCGGACCCGCTTGCCGGGCGCCAGGGCGGAGTAGCGCATGGCTTCCGCCAGTTGCGGCGGGGCGCCGGCGGGCGCGGCCACCAGGCGGCTGAACGCCGGCTCGAACCGCCGACCGAACGCGTCCAGACGTTGAACGATGCCCTCGCAGGTTGTGGATGCCGACGTCACGGTTGCAGACCGTCCGAACCCCATCATCCGCGCCGAATTGCGCAAGAAGCCATTTTACTGCGCACCGCAGATGTTCACAACAGCTTCGCCTGCACCTCCGGACCGGTGGACCGGTGCCCGGAGTGGGGCCAGGCGGGGACGCAGTGCCCTGACGCCCCCTCTGTGGCGGGCGCGGACCGCGTGTGGAACACCTTCGCCAAACGGAGATCGCCCGGCGGCGATGCCGCGGAATCACTCGAATTCCAGCAGTTCCACATCAAAGACCAGCCACGCGTCGGCCGGAATCCTCGGTGGGGAGCCGCGTGAGCCGTACCCCAGGTCCGGCGGGATGATCAACCGGCGCGTCCCGCCCACCCGCATCGTGGAGAGCCCTTCCGTCCAGCCCTGGATGACGGATTGCAGGTTGAACTGGGCCAGGTCGTTGCTGTCAAACTGCGCGCCGTCCTCGGCCAGCCAGCCGGTGTAGTTGACGGTGACGGTGGAGTTCTGCTGTGGAATGTCACCGACCCCCGGCTGCACATCGAAGTATCGCAGGCCGGAACTGGTCTTCACTTGCTGTATGGTCGAGGCGATGGCGGGGATGTCGCCCACATTGCCCGCGTTGATTTCGTCTATCAAGGCATCCATGTCCGACTCCGTATCCTCGTTTGCATTATCGCTCGCGTCGTCGTTCGCGTCGTCTTCGTCATCCGCGTCAAAGTCGTAGTGGAAGCGCGCATCCGGGTCGGAGGCGGGAACCAGGAGATGCTGCAACTCCACGCAACCCGGCAGTGAGATCAGCCAAACCGCTCCGATCACCATTCCTCGCAACATACGTCCTGCTCCCATCACTTGCCTGTTCCGGCCGGTGTCCGGCGACCCTTCCGTGTGACGTTACGATTCCTCCTCGCCGGAGGACGTTGACGTCGCCAGCCACTCTCGCCAGGCCGCGATCGCCTTCTGTCGAGCCTCCGGATCGTCGACCTGATAGTCAAACGACACCCCCGTCAGGGCGCGAAGCGCCCGGTCCGCCTCCTGTCCCACGATGTACTCCGGCGGCGTGTCAGACGCGTCCGCCGAGTCCTCCGCGCCGAACGACGCGGACCTGCCGCCCGCCGATCGGATCGCTCGGGCGGCGGAGGCGTCGATGGCCGTCCAGCCGGTGTACCGGCTCCCATCTTCCAGGCAATCGATCAGCGCGTCCACCGGCTCTCGCCGATTCGTCAGCGCCAGGGCCTGGATGGCCTGCACCCGTACGCCGGCGTCGGCGTGCGAGCGGGCGGCGTGGGTGAGCGCCGCCAGGCCCGCGTCCAGGTGGTCCGTAGCCAGGCCCACCGCCGCCCATCCGACCACATCCGGACGGGGATCGTCCAGCCGGCGGACCAGTTCGGCGGCGACCTCCGGGTCGGGACGCCGTGCATACTCCTGCAGGGCCATACGGCGCAGGTCCGCATCCGCATCATCGACGGCCCGGCGCAGATGACGGGTGCTGACCGGCGAGTTCACGCGGCTCAGCAGAAACACGCCGAAGCTTCGCAGCTCCACGTCGTTCTGTTCCAGCAGGTCTGCAGCGACCGGCACCGAAGCCTCTCCCAGGGCGGCCAGCCGCAGGACGTAGCCCAATCGCTCCTGGGAATCATTCGTTTGCACAAGGCGGTGTCCCCACCACCGAGCCCAGAGCGGATATCGGAAAACCAGCAACGCCGTGCAGGCCAGAGCAAGCACAACCAGCACGGCGACGAGACGACGGTTTGAGCGTTGAACTGCGCCAAACCCGTCGGTGATCGATGGAAGCATGGTGGCGGCTCCCGCGTGGTTGAGGCGCAGGCGAGGCGCCCGACCCGCTACGCGCGGGCCGCTGCGGTGCCGGACCGTCCGGCTCGGCATTCCCGGCCGTAGGCGAGTCCCTGATCGAACGCCTGGAGGTTGAGGGTCTCGGTGCCAGGCGGTACGGAGTCGGCCACGGATTTTCGCAGGGCGTCCGGGGGCACCAGGTCGACGATGGCCGCGAAGAACCCGACCATGACGATATTGGCCACCATCCGCCGCTTGAGTTCCTCGGCGATTTTGGTCGACGGGATGCCGTGGGCCGTGATGCCGGGCCGCAGGTCCCGCGGCTCCACCAGGTCCGACTCATACAGCAAAGTGGCGTTGTCGGCCATGCCCGGGGCGAACTGGTTGTAGGCGTCCTGCGACATAACGACGAGGATGTCCGGATGCGTGACGTACGGGTATTCCACCGGCTCGTCAGAGACCACGATCTGGGCGCTGCATGCGCTGCCGCGCGCCTCCGGTCCGAACGCCTGCGTGAGCGTGGCATGCCGGGTGCCGTAAATGGACGCGCCCCGGCCGATGATCATTCCGCAGAGAATGACGCCCTGGCCGCCCAGTCCGCCGACCTTGATTTCCGTAGTGCTCATCCCGTCTGTTCCCGCCGGCCGTCCGCCGTCAGCGGTTTCGTGCCGCTTCCTGCTTCGCCCGGGTGGCCTCGATCAGGTTTTCCCGTTCCCGGTCCACAAACTTGCCGCACACGATTTTGTCCTGGAAGACGATGTCACACTCGCGCGTGTCGGCTCCGTTTTTGATCACACTGTTGTCGCGATACCACTCCATGCGTTCCAGGCTGGTGCCCAGGCGGTTGCGCCGCTCATAGAGCGTCGGGCAGGGCGCGATCACCTCAATGAAGCTGAATCCGTCCTTCCGCAGGGCCTCGGCCATGGACTTGCTGAGTTGCCGGACGTGAAACGCGGTCCACCTCGCCACGTACACGGCCCCGCACGAATCCGCCAGAAACGGCAGGTTGAACGGACGTTCCACCACGCCCAGCGGGGCGGTCGTGCCCACGGCGTTCTGCGGCGTGGTCGGGGCGACCTGTCCGCCCGTCATTGCGTAATTGAAGTTGTTGACGCAGATGACCGTGACGTCCAGATTTCGCCGGGCGGCGTGGATGAAGTGGTTCCCGCCGATGGCGATCAGATCGCCGTCGCCGCTGTACACCACCACCTTCAGCTCGGGATTTGCCAGCTTCAGCCCGGTGGCGAAGGGCAGCGCCCGGCCGTGCGTGGTGTGGAACGAATCGAAGTCCAGATACCCCGCGACCCGGCCGGTGCAGCCGATACCGGACACGATGGCCAGATTCTGCAGATTGAGCCCGGAGTCATCCAGGGCCCGGGCAAAGCAGTTGACCGTTGTGCCGATCCCGCACCCGGGGCACCAGATGTGCGGGATGCGGTCCATACGCAGGTACTGTTCGACGGGATTCTGCAAACCCCCACTTGTGGTCGTCATCCGGCGGCCTCCATGATGGCGTGGAATATCGTTTTGGGGTCGTGCACGGTTCCGCCGGCGTGGGGAACGGAGACCACGCGGCAGCGTCCCGCCGCGCATCGTTCCACCTCCAGCACCATCTGCCCCATGTTGATCTCGGGCATGATCATCACGCTCACCCGCTCCGCCAGCTCGCGGATGACCTGCTCCGGAAACGGCCAGACGACCACCAGGCGCAGGCAACCCACCTTCAAACCGCGCTCGCGGGCCATTCGCACCGCCCGCATGGCGATGCGCGAGGTGATTCCGTAGCTGAGCACGACCACGTCGGCGTCTTCGAGGCCGTCAGCCCGAACGTCGGTGATCTTGTGGACGTTGTTGCGAATCTTGCCGACCAGCCTTCGGATGAGCTTGTCCTGTGCGACGGCGCTCATCACAGGGTAGCCGCGCTCGTCGTGGGTCAGGCCGGTGATGTGGACGTTGTGGCCCTGCCCGGCTTTCGTCAGGGCCGGCACCAGCGTGTCATCCTCCGGTTCATACGGCCTGTACTGCCCGGGGGGCCTGACGGTGAACTTTCGCGGGACGATCGGGATATCCCGGTAGGGCGGAATGACCACGCGTTCGGTCATGTGCCCGATGCTTTCATCCATCATGAACATGACCGGCACGCGATACTGCTCGGACAGGTTGAACGCCTGGATGATCAGGTCAAAACACTCCTGCGGGCTGTTCGGACACAGCGCGATGATCTCGTAGTCGCCGTGCGAGCCCCAGCGGGCCTGCATCATGTCTGCCTGTGCGGGCAGCGTCGGCAGTCCGGTGGACGGCCCGCCGCGCTGCACGTTCACGAAGACGCACGGCACTTCCGTCATCGCGGCCAGCCCGATGTGCTCCATCATGAGGGATATGCCCGGGCCGGAACTGACCGTCATGGCCTTGGCGCCGCCCCAGACCGCGCCCTGGATGGCGATGGAGGAGGCGATCTCGTCTTCCATTTGGATGAAAGTGCCGCCGGTGCCGGGAAAGCGGGCGGCAATCCGCTCGACAATCTCCGTGGAGGGTGTGATCGGGTAGCCGGCTACGAAATTGCAGCCGGCGGCGATGGCGCCCTCGGCCGCCGCGTGGTCTCCGTCGATGTACAGGGCGCCGGTCAGCTCTGCCTTACCGTTGTTGGACACGCTCTTTTACTCCGCGTCGGACGCCTTGGGGCTTGCACCGGACCCGATCACGCCGGAGTTGCGGGCCCCGAAGATGGCGAAGTCCGGACAGTACATCCCGCACAGGCCGCAGCCGCTGCACTTGTCACCGTCCGCGACCTCGGGGTAGTGGTAGCCTTTGGCGTTGAACTTGGTGGACATGCGTAGGACCCCCAGCGGGCAAAAGGACACGCAGAATCCGCACCCCTTGCAACGCTCCACGTCGATCGAGACGACGCCGGGGATCCTGGTCTTGCGGGGTTTGGCTGCCGTCGCACCGCTCTCGCCGGAATGGCCGCTTCCTTCATTCATGGAACTCTTCCGAACCGATAGCACACAACCGCACTACGCGCGACGCGTAGTGACGCGAAACCTCGCCATTCTACGCGCTGGCCGGGGCTCCGCTGCGCCGAAAAATGCAGAATGTGCTTTCTTCCTCCAAACCTCCCGCAGAGCCGGGCCTGCATCGGGCGCGGGCCGAATCGCGCAACTTTCTGTCGCATCGTGACTTCGTGCACTTTCCTGTCGTCCCGTCGAATCAGCCGAACGCCTCTCCCGACCCGCGAAAGCCCGGAATGGTCATGTCCTGCACCCAGTCCTCCAGCATCCGGCTCAGCCGGGACACATCGTTGACCATGACAACGAGGTTCTGGTTCCGGCCATTCTGGTCTCTGACGAAGTCCTTCAGGACAGCGACCTTCTCGAACCCGACCCGCTCGAACATCCGGACCGCTCCTGCGCTGCCTTCGATGACGTGGGCCTGGAGCTTCTCCAGCCCCCGATGTTCCGCCAGGCTGACCAACTCTCGGGCAAGCAGGCTGCCCAGACCGATTCTCTGATGACTGGCGGCGATGGCAAGGCGGACGTGCCCGACGTGCTGCATCCAGCCATGCGTGCTGATGTGCAGCGTGCCCTGGGCGACGATGGCGTTTCCGGCCAGCGCCACGAGCGGAATCACGTGCTCCAGATCGATGTGGTCCGTCCATTGGCGGATGATGTCCGGATTGGACACGTTATGACGCAGGTAGAGCCTGTCTTCGGCCGGCAGGCCCTGGAAGAAGGCCATCAGCCGCTCGAAGTCTTCCTTCTCCAGCGGACGGATCACCACCGACTGCCCGCTCCGCAACGTCATCTGCTTCGGATATCCGGTGGGACACATCATGATGCTCCTGGTGCTCCCGTGGCGGCTGCCCGTGGCCGGTCGTTCAGGCTCGCATACACTTGCGCCGGGAGCGCCATGAGCCTATCACGCTGCGACCGTGGCAACAAGAGGATGTCGGAACACTTGTTGCGTCCGGCGTCGGCTTCACAACGGCGCTGGACGACTGGCGGCCGGCGGGTATTGTGGTTTCCGGTGAGCCGCGGGGCCGGACGCGGAGTATCACGAAGGGGAGCGTCAGACCGATGGACGGACAGCCGGAAAAGGAACCTCGCTGCCTCTATTGCGGCTACAGCCTGCGCGGCCTGCCGGAAGAAACGTCGTGTCCGGAGTGCGGCATGCGCAACATCCCGGAGGCCCTGCGGCGCGAGGTCTGGGACCTGGTGGACAATCGGCGCCGCCTCTGGCGCGAGATGTTCTCAATCTGGAGAAAGCACCCGCCCGGGTGGTGGTGGTCGTTGGACCGGCCGGGCGACCTGCGCCGTGCGATCGTACGCTTCGTGCTCAATCTCATAGTCTCCCTCGTGATCATCACCGCGGGCGTGAACGCCTTCGGGAGTATTGTCCTTGTTGAAGAACAAGTGGACTACTGTGTGGATGCGAGCGATCCCTCGAAGACGGCATTGGGCACAACTCTGACGTCTCGCTGCGAACACGGATTCCTCGGTGTCTGGCTGAATTGCGAGAGCGAACCGCCCGAGGGCTGGTCCAACGCGGACTACATAATCATGCGGAAGCCGGGCATCAGTTGGGTGTCCACGACGACCCAGGGACAGGGCTGGCACTGGACCTCGCTGGAACTCTGGTTCGCCGGAGCGATCGCCACTTGGGCCTGCTGCCTATGGGCGAGCATTGCGATGGTGGGTCTCTGGACGCAGATACGACGGCGGATGAAGACGATCGGCCGGGCCTGGAAGACCATCATCGCGGCAAGCTGCACGGAATCGTGCAAGCTCGTCTATCTCGCGGGTGTGATCGCCATCGCGGCGGCGGTCGACGCGGGCCTGCGGATAACCGTGTTGCCCGGGAATGCCGCTCTCTACGAAGCATTCGTGAGGGTGATGGTCCTGGGGGTGGTCTGCATCGGCGTCCTCGGCTGGATCGGCCCGCTGCGCAGCGACTACACGGGGCAGTTGATCCGGTCCCGCGTCCATCTCGTTCGCATTCTTATTATGTACGCCGTGGTCTTCCCCTGGCTTCTGATGCTGTTGATCTGGTGTGTGGTGTTCTTGCTTGCCAGACCATGGGAGTGACCCGACCCTAAGCCGCCGTCATGCCGGTGACACTCAGCTTCGTTCCCGCCGCTGGCCGGTTTTGCGGTGGGGGCGATAGCCGGGGCGGTTGGGTTTGCCTTGCTGTTGGTTCGGCATGGGGCCGGCGTTGCGCGATCGGGGACGCTTGCGATTTCGACCGCTGCTCGCCGCTGCGGCGGGGGGCTTGGGCGGGATCAGGGCGTCGGGGCCGTAGCCGATCAGATCGCCCCGGCCGGCCTGGAGCAGGGCCTCCCGAACCAGGAAGTAGTTCTCCGGCTTGAAGAACTGGATGAGCCCCCGGTGCAGCTTCCTCTCACGCAGGTGCCGGGCCACGGGGACCGTTCGGCCCGTCATCGGGTCCACGCCCGTGTAGTACATGCAGGTGGCGATGTCCATCGGGGCCGGGATGAAATCCTGGATCTGCTCGGGCTTGTAGCCGGCTTTCTTCAGGTAGACGGCCAGCTCGATCGCGGCCCGCAGGTCACTGCCGGGGTGGGACGCGATGAAGTAGGGCACCAGGTACTGCGGCTTGCCCGCCCGCTCGGATTCCCTGCGGAACCGCTCTGCGAATCGCTCGAACGTCTCGTGCGCCGGCTTCTTCATCGCGTCCAGCGTTCGCTCGTCCACATGCTCCGGGGCCACGCTGAGCTGCCCGCCCACGTGATGCTCGGCCAGTTCCCGCACGTATTCCGGCGAGCGCTCGGCCAGGTCCATCCGAATGCCGCTGGCCACAAAGACCTTCCGGACGCCCTTTTGCCGCCGGGCCTCCCGCATGAGCCGAATCAGCTCACCGTGGTCCGTGTTCAGCAGCTTGCAGATCGTGGGATGTACGCACGACAGGCGCTTGCAGACTTTCTCAACCTCCGGCCGGCTGCAACACATCCGGTACATGTTTGCCGTCGGTCCGCCGAGGTCGCTGATGACGCCGGAAAAGGCCGGGTCCGCCGTCATCGTTCGCACCTCGCGAAGCACCGATTCCCGGCTGCGCGATTGAATGATCCGCCCCTGGTGGGCCGTGATGGAGCAGAACGTGCACCCACCGAAGCAGCCCCGCATCAGCGTGATCGAATCCTTGATCATCTCGTACGCGGGGATCGGTTCGGTGTAGGACGGGTGCGGGCGGCGCGTGTACGGCAGGTCGTAGTACCGATCCATGTCGGCGGTGGTCACGGGCAGACGCGGCGGCGTGACCACGACCGCCTGGTCGCCGTGCCGCTGCACCAGCGTCCGCGCGTTGTGCGGGTTCGTCTCCAGGTGGAACCGTCGCGTGGCCTCGACGAAGGCGTTCTTGTCCGACCGAATCTGCTCGTACGACGGCAACTCCACCACGCCCGTTCCCGCAGGTCCGGGCTCGGACCGGCCCAGCGCGTACGCAACGCCCCGCATGTCCCGAAGATCACGCACAGTCTCCCCGCCGGCCAACCGCCGAGCGATTTCCACGATCGCGTCTTCGCCCATGCCGTAGACGACCAGGTCCGCCTTGGAGTCCATGACGATCGACTTGCGGACCGTGTCGCTCCAGTAGTCGTAGTGGGCCAGCCGCCGCAGCGACGCCTCCACGCCGCCCGTGACCACAGGCACGCCCTTGTACGCTTCCCGCGCCCGGTGACAGTACGGCAATGTCGCCCGGTCCGGCCGCAGTCCGATCCGGCCGCCCGGCGAGTACGCGTCGTCGTTGCGGACCTTCCGGTTGGCCGTGTAGTGGTTGAGCATCGAGTCCATGTTCCCCGCACTGACCGCGAAGAACAGCCGCGGCCGGCCGAATTGCCGCCACGGCTCGCACGAGTGCCAATCCGGCTGGGCGAGGATCGCCACCCGAAAGCCTTCCGCCTCCAGGACGCGGCCCAGCATGGCCATGGCGAAGCTCGGGTGGTCGACGTAGGCGTCGCCGGTGACAAAGACCACATCCACCGCGTCCCAACCGCGGGCGTCCATTTCCGCCCGGCTCATCGGGAGCGGCAGGGCGGCCGGATGGGGTTGTCGTTTCACAGACTCCACGGGGATGCCTCAGCCCTTTGCGAATCGTCCTCACAAGCGTAGCACACAGGTCCGAAAAACGACAGCCGGGGACGCGCCGCACCTTGCGGCGCGCCGGATGCTGATATCCCGTCGCGGCGGGGCCGATTTGTAACTGGGCGTCCGCCGAACGCTTCACGATATACCCACGGGGCTGTCATGCCCGCAGGACATCCGATAACCGCGAGGAACTCCGCATGAATCCGCTGAAAATCGGGAACGTCATCCGCGTGGAAAGCGGCCAGATTGAGGTTCTGCTGACCGTCGATGATCTGGAGCTGGAGCACGAGGGGAAGACTTTTCGCGTCGGGCAGCTCGGATCGTACGTCACCGTGCCTTTGAACGACCGGACCCTGGTCGGGTTTGTCACGCAGTCGGGCCGGCAGGAGCTGACGGTGGCCGACATTGCCCCGCAGTGCGTGATGCGCGTGCAGCTTCTGGGCGAGGTGAAGGACGGCCGCTTCATCCGCGGCGTGAACGAGTCCCCGGTGATCGGCGACGACGTCTGGGTGGCCATCCAGAAGGATTTCGACGCGATCTTCGGCAGCTTCGACCAGCTTCTGGCGGGCAACAAGCACGCGCAGAGTTTCATGCTGGGCAAGTTCGCGATGAACACGGATTACGATGTGCGGGTCCTCGGCACGGAGTTTTTCAACAAGCACTGCGCCATCCTGGGCAACTCCGGCGCGGGAAAAAGCGTGACCACCACCCGCGTGCTGGAAGAGGTGGTCAAGCTCCCGGAATCGCAGGTTGTGCTGTTTGACATGCACGGCGAGTATCGTGCGGCGTTCAGCGACGAGCAGGGCCGGCTGAATCCAAACGTGACGTACCTGGGTACAGAGGATCTGGTGCTGCCGTACTGGCTGCTGAAGTACGAAGAACTGGAAACGCTGCTGGTAGATCGGTCCAACCCGCTGCACGTCAGCAGCCAGATATCATTCCTCCGTGCCGCCATCATGGACTTCAAGCGTGATGCGGCCGTTGAGCTCGGCCTGGATCGCGAACTGACCCTGGACACGCCCATCTTCTTCTCGCTGGACCGGCTGAAGACGTACGCGGAGAACCTCAACGACGCCCGGTACGTGCTGAACAGCGAGAACCTGGCGTTCAACCGGCTCGCGCTCCGCTCCATGCCGCCCGATGAGCAGTGGCGGCTGATGCGCAGCCAGCGCTGCGAGTTCAACAAGGGCAACCCGGAAGGCGAGACCCCGCACCCGCTCTACTTCGGAAAGCTGGCCGGTCTGATCGACTCCATCGACACCCGGTACAGCGACCGGCGTTACGAGTTTCTGCTGCGGCCCATCGAGCACGCGGCCCATTCCGATTACTTCCGCGACGCCCTGGCCGCCGACAGCACCGAGGGCAAGATGTCCGACGTCATGGAGCACCTGATTCGCGTGCTCTGCGGGCGGATCGAGCCGCGCCGCAACCTCACCATCATCGACCTGTCCGGCATCCCGTTCGACGTCGTGGACGTGACGGTGGCGGTCACGACGCGGCTGCTGTTCGATCTGAACTTTTGGACGCCGGCCCACCAGCGGCATCCCATTCTGCTGGTGTTTGAAGAGGCCCACAACTACATTCCGCGGATCGAGCGAGACCATTCGTTTGCCAAGACCGCCGTGGAACGAGTGGCGAAGGAAGGCCGGAAGTACGGCGTGGCCGCTGCGGTAATCAGCCAGCGTCCGTCGGAGCTGTCGGAGACCGTGCTGGCGCAGTGCAACAACATGATCGTCATGCGGCTGAACAACCCGGACGACCAGGCGTACGTGGCCAAGGTGGTCAGCGACCATTTCTCAAGCCTGATCCAGATGCTGCCCATCCTTCGCCGCGGCGAGGGGTTTGTCCTGGGCGATAGCGTGCTGATGCCGTTGCGCACGCTGATCCAGCTTCCCAGCCGGCTGCCGCGGTCGGGCGACGTGGACTTCTTCAAGCTCTGGTCCGGCGAGCGGGTGGAAGGCGACATCACCTCGGTGATCGAGCACTGGTGGCGCCAGGACCGGCAGATTCTCAACCAGCTTCCGGACGCCGCGCCCGAATCGGCGAAGGCTGCGTCGCGCCCGGCGACCCAGGCCGTGCCGCCGTCCATCCGTATTCCGATCCCCGACCCCCAGAAGCCGCAGACCGTCGAGCGGACGTGGTAGGGGCGCGGCCGGGTGGATTCTGTTTGTGACGCCCGCGAGTGGAGCCCGCTCGGTTTGTGATTGCGGCCGCCCTGCCCTGACACCTGTGGGACCCCTCCGCGCCGGAGTCGCTGGGACTCCCCCCGGAACAGGCCGGCCTCACGCCGAGCAGGCGGTACCCGGGGTTGGAATGCGGTCGGGACGCGTGAGGAGGGAGCTACTTGACGGGGAACGCGGCGCGGAGCCAGTTGTCGGGGAGGGCGCCGATGCGGCAGAAGCCTTCGATTCGGCCGCCCTCCTCCACGCGGATGAGCGGGGCGGTGATGTCGCCGCGGAGCTCGCCGGTACCGGTGACCTCCACCCGGCCGCGGGCTTCGACGTCGCCCTTGACCTTGCCCTGAACCGTCAGGTTGCGGACTCGAATGGGAGAGATCACCTGGCCGGTGCGATCGACGTAAATGTCGCCGCATGTGGCAAACAGGCGGACGGAGTGATACGTGTTGATGCGATAGTCTTCTAGAATGAGCCGTTTGCGGCAGTGGCGACAGAAGACGGACATGGCCCGCTTGCCGACGAGGTTCTCCCCGTTGCAGTGGGTGCATAGCACGGGGCGGGTCGAGTCGGGTTCCATCTCCACCTTGGCCATGGCGTGCTACCCGAAGCCGCCCTCCGTTACGCGGGCGTGCGCAAAGCGGAGAACGGCTACTTCTTCACAGGTTGCGGTGCGTGCTTTGCTGCGTCGTCCATGCGCGGCGCTGGGCCGCCTTTGGCCGCCGCGTCTGATCCGACCACGCACTTGCCGATGAAGACGGCGCCCTCGGCCACTTCGAGCCGGGCGGTGGTCAGGTCGCCTTCGAGTTTGGCCGACGCGGAGAGTTGGATCTTGCCGCTGGCCCGCAGGTTTCCCTTTACCGAGCCGTCTACGCGGATGTTCCCGGCCTTCACGTCGCCTTCGAGGGTGGCTCCTTCGGCGATCTCCAATTGGCCGGGGGATTCCACCAAGCCCTCGAGACGGCCAAGAAGACGGACGCCTTTTTCAAACTTCAATTCGCCTTTGAACGCGGCGTCGGGTCCGATGATGGTGGGAAAATCGCCTCGTGCTGGTGTCTGGGGCTCGGCCATGTTGTGCTATCTCCTGCTGTGTAAGGCGTTACGGCGTGGCCGGTCTGCGGCCGCTCTCCCGCCGAACCCATCCACTATACGCAACGGGGGGCGCGGTATCAATGCGGACGGCCGATGCGCCGGGTGGCCGACGGGTCACGAACGCTGCTTGGGCGAGTTGGAGCGGAGGATCCGGCGGCGCAGCTTGAATAACTCCTTGAACGCCCGAAGGATAACCCGCAGGTTGGCGCCGGTCTGGGAGCCGGCGGTACGCGGGTAGTGGTGGACGCCGGTCTGCCCGATGCGGTAGCCGAGGAGGCGGGCCTTGGCGAGGATTTCCGTGTCGATGAGGGCGCCCATGGACCACATCTCAATCTGGTCGAAGAGCTTTCGGGGATACAGCTTGAAAGCGCAGTCGATGTCACGCAGCCGCAGGCCGAACAGGACGTTGACCAGCATGGTCCAGCACCAGGCGTTCAGCTTGCGGAGCCGGGGATCCTGCCGGTTGAGCCGGTAGGCGCTGAGGATGTCGAAGCGGTCCAGCAGAGGCAGGAGCAGGGCGATTTCGCGAAAGTCGAACTGGCCGTCGCCGTCGGTGTAGAAGATCCATTCGCGGGTGGCCTCTCGAAAGCCGCGCTGGAGCGCGCCGCCGTAGCCGAGGTTGGGGTTGTTGTGGAC
>JAFGJQ010000166.1 GCA_016929015.1 Phycisphaerae bacterium
GCTCGTCCGGATCTGTGGGGGCGCCGCCGGGCAACCGGCGGCGCTACCCGGACGAAGTTGAAACCGCCCTGGATGCCGTAGATGACGGCCATGACGCTGATGAAGAACGTGGTCGGCGCCACCTGGGGCAGGGTGATGTGCCAGAACTTGCCCAGCCCGCCGGCCCCGTCGATCTCGGCGGCCTCGTACAAGTCCTCGGGAATATTCGAGATGGCGGCAATGTAGAGAATCATATTGTTGCCCCCGACGGCCATCCAGATGGTCATGATCATGATCGCTTCGCGCGCCCCGAGGCCGAAACCGCCGTTGCTGAAATGCTCGGGGAACGGCAGAAAGCCGAGCAGGCTCTTTGTGCTCGCGAGCCAGGTCGGGAGCTCGGCATCCACGCCGAACAGATCGTACACGCCGCGGAGCAGGTTATTGGCCAGGCCGTAGTGGGGATTGTAGACGTGGGTCCACAGGACGATCGTCGCGACGCCGGCGGCGAAGCTCGGAACGTAGAACATGGTGCGGTACGTCATACTGCCCCAGAGGAGGCCGCAGACGCCCGCCAGGTAAAGCACGGCCAGCAGCAGGGCCGCGTCCCGGTTGCCGCCGCCGAACAGAACCAGGCAGGTGAACAGCCCCGCGACGGCGAGAAGCGATGCCAGCAGGTAGCGGTGGCGCCGCCGCCGCAGCTGCATTTTGCCGGCCAGCGTGTTGGCCAGAAAAAGAGAACCGGCGACGGAGAACGGAATGCCGAGCATGAAGTAGAACGTGTTGTAGAGGTAGAACCAGAAGTAGCGGTCGGACAGGAGGTCCTTGTAATTGCGCAGCCCGATCCATTGCAGCTCCACCGCCGGTTTGAGGTTCCAGTTCGTGAAGCTCATGAAGAGGCTCAGAAACACGGGGCCCGCCGTGAGGAACAGGAATCCCAGAAAATTCGGCGCCAGAAACGCCCAGGCCGCAAGGGTATTCCTGCGTTCCCGTCTGCCGTGCCAAAGCGCAAACTTCATCATGGGGGTCCCGTTTCGGCCAGGGGCTCGGCGCCGCCTTTGAGGAGGTGGTCGTAGAAGGCGGCCAGTTGCGTTTCCCGTCCGATGTTTTGAGCCATTTCACGGTTGATCCGGGCGGCGCACTGCCGCATCAACCGCTCCAGGGCGTCCGGGGTCATGTCCGGCGTGGACTCGATCTGGTCGGTGACCTGCCTGATCAGGCGCGCCACGCGGGAGGGGGTGATGAACGGGCTGCGCCGCAGGACCCGGCCGAACCGCAGCGATTCGATCGAGACATCATGAATCTCTTTTTCGCCGGGCCAGTCCGGGTGGTAGAACTGTTCCGGGGAGATATATTCCTCGTTGCCCGGCATGGCGTCCGCCCCGAGATTGATCAGTTCACTGTACTTGGGCCCGGCCAGGTACTGCAGGAACTTGAGGGCGTCTTCCCGGTGAGGGCTGAGAGCGTTGATCCCGATCCCTCTCGCGCGCAGCGGGCTGTAACGCGTGCCGTTCTCGAAACGCGGAATAAATACGGCGCCCATGCGCGGGGGTTGCGGCCCCGTGTAGGGTTCCCCGGGATGCGCGGCTTCCCACTCGGCCCGGGCCGTCTTCAGTTCGGAAAAGTAGCGTCGGATCTGGATCAGCATCCAGCGCTCCGCGAAAAACATGGCCAGCCGGCCGTCGGCGAACCAGCTGAAAAAAGCGCTGCTGCCCCAGCCGCCCTGGCCCGCGACGCTGGCTTGCTGGACGGGACTGGGTTCGACCTTGTGCTTGAAATACAGGTCGTGCAGAAAACGCGCGGCTTCGACAGCAGGAGGCTCGCCCAGCAGGCAGCGCGTGCCGGCTTCGTTGAACTGGGCGCCGCCGAGGCCCCAGAGAATGACGTGGAAATCCGCGCCGGCGCTTCCGAATATCTCCGGAACCCGGGCTTGATCGGAGGCATATCGCGTGAGGCGTCGGCCCAGTTCGATATAGCGGGTCCAGGTGAGATCCTTGGGCGGATAGGGAACGCCCTGTTGATCAAAAATATCCTTGTTATAAAAGATAATCTTATCGGTCATGTTGGCCGGATAGGTGTACTGGCGCCGCTCGAATGTTTGGGGGTTCCAGTACTGCACCAGGGGGCGAACGCCTTCGGGGAGCGTCTCGACGCCGAAACCCATCTTTTCCGCATAGTCCGTCAGGTCCCAGAGAATGCCGGCGGTAACATAGGTGTCGATGGAATTATCGGTGACATGGCCGATCAGGTCGGGGCCCATCCCGGAGCTGCTTTGCACCACGACTTTCATGACGCCGGCGTTGTCCGGATCGATGCGCAAGTGGCAGTCGGGATACAGCTTGTTGAACCAGGCGACCTGCGGATCGCGCTGCGGGTTCGGGTCGGTCGCCCAGACGAGGGGGACGCGGTTGTCGGTGCTCGCGGCGGGTATCAGGGCAATCGTTACGGCCGTGGCGGTGCCGAGCAGCAGGATGACCGAAATGAGGACTTGTTTCATCTGTTTTAAGCAAGCACGGCCCGGTTCCGCCGGCGCGCCCACCATTCGGGGTGCAGGATAGAATCAATGGGGTGCCGGTTCAAGACGAACCCGCCCTGCCGGCCAGGAAAAAGAGCGCACAGGGCCCTGCGGCCCTGTGCGCCCGTCTGCCGTCATATTCCGGGCGTCAGTACTTGACGGAGCAACCGTACGGCGGGGTGTCCTTTTCCGCCACGGGCTTGCCCTCGAGCAGCGCATCGAGGGCGGCCGCGACGTAGTTGGCCGCGTCCGTGACGGTCTGCGGGTCCCACGAGCGGTTGTCGTCTATCGCGCCCTGGTAGCGCAGGACGCCGGTGCCGTCGATGACGAACAGGTGCGGCGTGGTTTTCGCGCCGTAGCGCCGGCCGACCAGGCCGGTTTCGTCCAGCAGTACCGCGGTGGCCTGGCTGTCCTGTTCGGCTATTTTCTGCCGCCACGTCTCGGGCGTGTAGTGGCCCTGTTTGCCCGGCGCGGACGAGCAGATGCTCAGCCAGACCACGCCCTTATCGGTGTAACGCTTCTGGAGCGCTTGCATGTTGCCGGTGCTGTAGTGCTTTTTCACGAACGGACAGTCGTAATTCGTCCATTCCAGCACGACGGTCTTGCCCTCGAAGTCCGAGAGACTATGCTCCGTGCCTTCCACGTCGGTTAACGTGAACGCCGGAGCGGGTGCGTCACTATCCGCCGCTGCCGCGTAGAACCCGGCCGAGGCCAGGATCGCACCCGTCACTAAGATCGTGCTCACCTTCATTGTCCATTCTCCTGTTGTTTGTTGCTACGGTTGCTGTTGTTTTCCCATCCGCCGCTGTCCAGCGCGCGAATCCAATCCGAAGCGGTCTGACCGGGCGTCTCGAGCAGCGGCCGGGCCAGGCTCAATTCGGCGCGGCGCGGCA
>JAFGJQ010000167.1 GCA_016929015.1 Phycisphaerae bacterium
CGACGAGCAGTTCAAGCTCTACGACCTGGTCTGGCGCCGCTTCGTCGCCTGCCAGATGGAGCCCGCGCGTTGGGACGTTACGACGTTGACCATCACCACCCCGACCAGCGCCGGCGCCGCGTCGTACAAGGCCTCTGGGCGAAGGCTCGTCTTTGACGGGTACAGCAAGGTCTGGATGACGTCTTCGACCGAGCAGCAGCTCCCGCCCACACACGTGGATCAGTCGCTCGCCACCGTGGACATTCGGCCGGAACAGCACTTCACGAAGCCGCCGGCCCGGTACACCGAAGCGTCCCTGGTCAAGGCCCTGGAGAAGGAAGGCATCGGCCGGCCCAGCACCTACGCGCCCATCATCAGCACGGTCCAGGACCGGGGCTATGTCGACCAGAAGGACCGCAAGTTCTTCGCCACCGACCTCGGCGAGGTCGTCACAGACAAGCTCAACGAGTACTTCCCGCGGATCATGGACATCGCCTTCACCCGGCAGATGGAAGAGCAACTCGACAAGATCGAGGACCAGCATCTGGACTGGGTCCGCGTGCTGAAGGAGTTCTACGGGCCCTTCAAAGCGAACCTCGATACCGCCACCGCGGAGATGAAACACGCGAAGGCGGAGGCCACGCCCAGCGAGTACACCTGCCCGGACTGCGGCCGCCAGCTCTTCTACAAATTCGGCAAGAACGGCAAGTTCCTGAGCTGCTCGGGATATCCCGAGTGCAAATTCGCCTGCCCCTGCGACAAAGAGGGCAAGATGATGCAGGACGAGGTCAGCGAGCACAAGTGCCCCAACTGCGGCAAGCCGATGCTCCGCAAGAGCGGGCGGTTCGGGGCCTTCCTCGGGTGCAGCGACTATCCGACCTGCAAGACGACGCTGCGCCTGGACAAGGAGGGCAACCCGCTGCCGCCCAAGCCGCCGGCCGAATCGACCGGGATCAAATGCCACAAGTGCAAGACCGGCGAGTTGGTCATCCGCAAGAGCAAGCGCGGCCCCTTCCTCGGCTGCAACAAGTTCCCGCGGTGCCGCACGATCGTCAGCGCCAAAGGGATCGATCGTCTCAAGGAGCTCCAGGCCCAGGGCCAGTGGCCGCCCAAGGATCCGCAGCAGGCCCAGGAAATCCTCAACGAGATCAAGGGCGAAAAAGCCAAAGCCGCCGCGGCGAAGGAATAGCGGCTCCCCGACACCATCCGCGACCGAGCCGGAACCCCAAACGGACCGTATATACCCTCGTGCAAAGCAATCCATGGATTGCCCCGAGAAGTTGTGGCACGGGTGGTTGCGGTATGAAGGATCGTTCTGACAAACAGGGCCTGCTGACGACAAGCGGCGCGGAGACGAAATCGGTCACGCTGCCCGTGGAGGGCATGCACTGCGCTTCCTGCGTCGCACGCATCGAGCGCAACCTGTCGGTCCTGCATGGAGTCGAGCGGGCCTCGGTCAATCTGGCCACAGAGAAAGCCACGGTAGATTACCTTCCCGGCGTCATTACTCCGGCGGACTTGCAGCGCGCTATCGAGCGTTTGGGCTATACCGTCCCCGAGCACGCGGCCGCAGGCGAGAGCGTCGAGGATCGGGAGAAGACCGCGCGCGAGGCCGCCGCGCGACGACTGTTGATCAAGACGGTCGTCAGTGCACTGTTGTCCGTGCCCATTCTGCTCGGCAGCTTCCACGGATTGCTGCCCTGGCACGTGCCCGGGGTGATCCTGTGGCTGTTGGCTACCCCTGTGCAGTTCTGGGGCGGCCGGCAGTTTTACCGGGGCGCCTTCTCCGCCGCCCGGCACAGGACCGCGGACATGAACACGCTGATTGCGGTAGGCAGTTCCGCGGCCTACTTCTACAGCGTCGCGCTGATCCTGTTCCCGGGTTTCTTCCAGGGGACCGCCAGCGCGGCGCCGATGCTGTACTTCGACACGTCCTCCGTGATCATCACGTTGATTCTCTTCGGCAGGCTGCTGGAGATCCGGGCGCGCGGGCGCGCCTCGGACGCCATCCGCCGGCTCATGGGTCTGCAGGCGAGGACCGCCCGGGTCGTGCGCCAGGGCATTGAGGCCGACATCCCGGTGGAGAACGTCCAAGTCGGCGACATCGTCGTGGTCCGCCCCGGCGAGAAGATCCCGGTGGACGGCGTCGTGACCGACGGCCGGTCCTCCGTGGACGAGTCCATGATCTCCGGAGAGCCGATTCCGGTGGCCAAGCAGGCCGGGGATGAGGTCATCGGCGCAACGATCAACAAGACGGGCGGCTTCCGCTTCCGCGCCACGCGCGTGGGCAAGGACACCACCTTGGCCCAGATCATCACGCTGGTGGAGCAGGCCCAGGGCTCCAAGGCGCCGATCCAGCAACTGGCGGACGTCGTGGCGGGCTATTTCGTGCCCGCTGTGATCGGGATCGCGGTGCTCACGTTCCTCGCGTGGTATTTCTTCGGACCTCGGCCGGCGTTCAGTAACGCCCTGCTCAGCGCGGTGGCGGTGCTGATCATCGCCTGCCCCTGTGCGCTGGGGCTGGCCACTCCGACCGCCATCATGGTCGGGACGGGCAAAGGGGCCGAATACGGCGTGCTGATCAAAAGCGGCGTAGCCCTGGAGCGGGCGGAGAAGATCGATGCGGTAGTCCTAGACAAGACCGGCACCCTCACGGAGGGCCGCCCGGTGGTGACCGACGTCATCCCCGTCGGTGAGTGGTCGCCCCAGGAGCTGGTCCGCCTGGCAGGCAGCGTCGAGCGGGCCTCCGAGCACCCGCTGGGCGAGGCGATCGTGAAAGCCGCACAAGAACGCGGGATTGCGACCATCCCGCCGACCGATTTCCAGGCGGCGCCGGGTTATGGCGTGCACGCCAACGTGGACGGCCGCGACGTGCGGGTCGGCAACGCAGCGTTCCTCGCGGATTCCATGGGCCCGGGACTGGACGAGCTCCGGACCCGCGGCGAGATCCTGCAGGCGGAGGGAAGAACCGCTGTGTACGTGGCCGTGGACGGCCGACCGACGGGCTTGATCGCCATCGCAGACACGTTGAAGCCGCACTCGCGGGCGGCGGTGGCGTCCCTGCGCCGTCTGGGTCTGAAGGTGATCATGCTGACCGGCGACAACCGGCGGACGGCACAGGCCGTGGCGAAAGAAGCCGGCATCGACCGCGTGCTCCCCGAGGTCCACCCTGAGCAGAAAGCTGCCGAGGTCAAGAAGCTCCAAGAACAAGGGATAGTGGTGGCCATGGCAGGCGACGGGATCAATGATGCCCCTGCCCTGGCCCAGGCGGATGTCGGCATTGCCATCGGGACCGGCACCGACGTGGCGATGGAGACCGCGGACATCACCTTGATCCGCGGCGATCTGCGGGCGGTGGTGACGGCCATTTCTCTGAGCAAGGCCACGATGCGCACCATCCGGCAAAACCTGTTCTGGGCATTTTTTTACAACACCATCCTGATCCCGGCGGCCGCCGGGGCCCTGTACCCCATTCTGGGAATGAAGCTCGATCCCATGTGGGCCGCCGCGGCCATGGCGTTGAGCTCCGTGTCGGTGGTCGGCAATTCGCTGCGGCTCAGGGCATTCCGCCCGGACCTGCGAGAGGCAGACGGGAAATAACGCCGCGGAAAACCAGCTCGTTCATAGATTCGCGGCGCTGAACGTGTCTCCCTCGTTCAGGTTCCCCGCGACGAATCCCTTGTGGAACCATCGCTTCCTCTGCTCGGATGTGCCGTGGGTGAAGCTGTCCGGCACGGCGTACCCCGGGCCGCTTTCTGGATGCGATCATCGCCCACTGCGCTGGCGGCGGCCAGCGCCTCGTCCAGATCGCCCTCTTCAAGCAGGTTCATCCGGTTGGCATGGTGGGCCCATACCCCGGCGAAGTAATCCGCCTGGAGTTCAAGTCGCACGAGGTACTTGTTGAAATCCGCCTCGCTGAGCCGGTTTCTGAGAGACATCACCTTGTCGCTGATCCCCAGAAGCGTCTGAACGTGATGGCCCACCTCGTGGGCGATCACGTAAGCCATGGCGAAATCACCGGGTGCACGAAATCTCCGCTGCAGCTCCTGATGGAAGCTCAGATCGATGTACAGCTTGCGGTCACCGGGGGAGTAGAAAGGCCCCGTGGCCGAACTGGCATACCCGGATCCCGTCTGCACGCTGCCCGAATAGAGAACCAGCGTCGGATACTCGTAGGTCAATCCCTGCTTGCGGAAGAGTCCCGTCCAGACGTCTTCGGTCTCCGCCAGGACCACCGACACGAATCGCGCCAGTTCCTCCTCTTCGGGAGTCGCCACGTAGGATGTGTCGGCTGAATTGCCCAACTCGAGATGGTTCAGAAGCTGCGACGGGTTGCCTCCGAGAAGGTACATTGCCAGGACGAGGATGATCGTTCCGATCCCCCCGCCCACGAGCCCTTGCCTCGCGGAAAGGTGGCGGCGATCTTCAACGTTCGAACTGACTCGCCTGTTTTGCCAACGCATCGTGTTCTCCTCATCGCGCCGATGTGGAACGCCTCACCACGTGAAGGATTCTCACCCATATAGCGGCGCCACGATGTATAGGTCTTGTCCGTCCGTTGGGTTTTCTCCTGATTCTCACCCGTTTAATGGAGTGGTCCGTCCATCACGAATCAGCCGCACCCACGCTTCGTCGGTACGGCGGATAGAACGCCAGATGAATGTACCGGGTGAAGCCGATCCGCCCCGGCTTGCCCGACAGGATCGCCTTGCGGATCCTGGC
>JAFGJQ010000168.1 GCA_016929015.1 Phycisphaerae bacterium
CCCGGCGAACAAGCAGGTGGCCGCGACGTATCGCGTGGACCCCTTCGCCTGCGAAGGCTGTGGCCTGTGCCCGCTGGTCTGTCCGGTGGACGCCATCAGCGCCGAGAAGAAGGTAACCGGGCAGTGGTATGTCTCCGGCACCGGCTGCGGACCCATGGTGCACGCCAGGCTGGGCATCGCGGAGGAGAACTCCGGACGCCTGGTGACCCAGGTGCGCAACCGTGCGGCGCAACTGGCGGAGGAACTCGGGCAGGGACGCATCCTGGGGGACGGGCCGCCGGGCACCGGCTGCCCGGTCATCGCTTCGGTCTCCGGAACGGACCTCGTTCTGATCGTCACCGAACCTACCGTGTCCGGGGTGCATGACATGGAGCGCGTGCTCCGGTTGGCGACGCATTTCGGCGTGCCGGCGGCGGTCGTTATCAACAAAGCCGATCTCAACGCCGATCAGGCGCGGCGGATCGAGGAGATCGCCGCGGCGCACGGCTCGCGCGTAATTGGACGCATCCCGTTCGATCGTGCGGTCAACGATGCCCTGATGGCGGGGAAAACAGTGATCGAGCATGGCCGCGGTCCCGCCGGAGCGGTGATCCGGGATGTGTGGCGGGAACTCCAGCAGCATTTTGCCGAAGAAGTCGAACTGGCACGGAGGAAAGCGTGAAGATAGCGGTAACAGCCAAAGGCCCGAGTCTTGATGCCCACGTGGATCCGCGTTTCGGCCGATGCCCCTACTTCCTGGTGATTGACACGGAAACGCTGGAGTTCGAGGCGATTGAGAATCCAAACGTCACGGCGGGCGGCGGTGCGGGGATTCAGTCTGCCCAGTTGATGGCCGAACGCGATGCGAAGGCCTTGTTGACCGGCAACTGCGGTCCCAATGCCTACCAGACGCTCCAGGCGGCGGGGATTGATGTCATCGTCGGCGTAAGCGGATCGATTCGCAGCGCCGTGGAGCAGTTCAAGGCGGGCGGCATGGCCCCCACGGGGGAGCCGAATGTCGCCAGCCACTTCGGCGTGGGCGCGAGCGGCGCCTCGCCGAACCCGGGCGCGGGCATGGGTTGTGGGCGCGGCATGGGTGGCGGTTTGGGTCGAGGCGGAGGTCGCGGGATGGGGCGCGGTCGGGGTATGGGTCGCGCGGCGGGTACGGCGTTCCCGGCACCTCCGGTCGGGGCCGGCGGGACAGAGGCGCTGCGAGCGGAGGCAGAGAATTTGAAGGCGCAGTTGCAGGCCATCAACGAACGTATTGCGCAGGCCGAGACCGGGGCCGCCGCAGGGCGTCTGGTGGCGATCGTGGATGCCGACAAGTGCACAGGCTGCGGACGATGTGCCATAGTGTGCCCGGTCGAGGCCATCACGATGAATGCGGTGGCCGTGGTGGACGTGAACCGATGCACCGGTTGCGGCCTGTGTGTGCCCGAGTGCGCGCCAGAGGCCATCCGGTTGGGACATCCATGACCGGCATCACCGCAGGCCCGAGACGAGTCGGATTTCCCGAGGGAGCGAACACACCATGCTGACCGACGCGCAGAAGCAACAAATGGCTGCCGAGGACCAACAGGTGCGGCAGCGCGTGGGGCGGATCAAACACCGGGTCCTGGTTCTTTCCGGCAAAGGCGGGGTCGGCAAGAGCACGGTAGCCGCCAACCTCGCCGTTTCACTCGCCCTGAAGGGCCGCAAGGTGGGGCTGCTGGATGTCGACGTTCACGGCCCCAGCATTCCGCACCTCCTGGGTCTCACCGGGTTCCCCGTGCAAACAAGCGGGTCCGGCGACGGGCCGCCTCTGCTGGAGGCGGTGCCCGCCATGGAGAATCTCCGCGTGATGTCCATCGGGTTTCTGCTTGAGAGCCGCGATACGGCGGTTATCTGGCGCGGCCCAATGAAGTACAACATGATCAAGCAGTTCCTCAAGGACGTGCGCTGGGGGGACCTGGACTACCTGGTGGTGGACTCACCGCCGGGAACGGGCGACGAGCCGCTGGCGGTCGCGCAACTGCTCGGGCCTCCGTCGCATGCCGTGGTCGTAACCACCCCGCAGGAACTGGCGCTCACGGATGTGCGCAAGTGCGTCACGTTCTGCCGCCAGGTGCAGGTCCCGATCGTCGGCGTGGTGGAGAACATGAGCGGGTTCGTGTGCCCACACTGCGGCAAGGAAAGCCCCATCTTCAAGACCGGCGGTGGCCGCGCCATGGCGGACCAGATGGGCATTCCCTTCCTGGGCAGCGTCCCCTTGGATCCGGGGCTTGTGGACGCAGGAGACAAGGGCACGCCCTACGTACCGCGTTTCGCGGAGTCGGACGCGGCGCGCGCGTTTGCGGCCATCGTGGAAAAGATCATGGCCAGCATCGAGAGCACAACATGACCGACCCCCTGACCCCGTACGTGAACTCCCCGGCAACAGGCAAGGCGGCGGACGCAGACCCCTTCTTCGGTCGGATGACCGACGCGACCGCCGCGAGTACGCTGACGGGCCCCTGCGGCGATACGATGGAGTTCTACCTTGTCATCAGGAACGACGCTATTGACGATGTCAGGTACTACACCGACGGATGCGACAACACGCGCAGTTGCGGGCAAGCAGTTGCCCGCCGGGCGAAGGGGAGGCGGGTGACGGACGCGCTTTCCATCAGCGCCGGCGAGATCATCCGTTCCGGGGAGTGCAGGGCGGAGGCGGGCCGGCATTGCGCTATCCTGGCGGTCAGCACCCTCTACCGTGCCGTGGCGGGGTACCTGATGAACGGGTAAACGCGGGCAGATCCTCAGGCGTGTGCGCAGACGGTTCGGGAGACTCTATGCTGGAGGAAATGACCCGATGGGAA
>JAFGJQ010000169.1 GCA_016929015.1 Phycisphaerae bacterium
AACAGCAGGCGCAGCAGGGGCAGGTGCAGACCAGCCCGGGCGATCTGCCGCTGACCCTGCTGGTGTGGGGGGAGGATCGAGTCGTGCCGGTCCTGCTGACGAGCTTCAGCGTGACGGAGGAGGCGTTCGATGCGAACCTGAATCCGATTCAGGCCAAGGTCGAACTGGGACTGAAGGTACTGACCGTCATGGAGTTGCAGAAATCGAGCCTGGGGTACGACGCGTACCTGGCGTACCATCGCCAGAAGGAGACGCTGTCGCAGCAGGCACCGGCGCAGGCCGAGGAGAGCCGCGTTCGCGACCTGCTGCGAGTCTAGCGCCGTCGGAGAAAGCCTGGATGCAGAAGGCCGAATGTCCAATCTTCCACAGGCAGCAAGCGGACGCGCAGGGGCCTCTTGGCCGGACGGCACGCCCAGTCGCGCGCAGCCGCGTTGCCCGATCGCCCTGCGAAAACCGTGCCATGTTTATGAGGTTCCTCTGACCATCGAGGGGAGAAGAATGTTTTTCAAAGGCAGCAGGTATGCGACAGTCGAGACGCTGGACTGGACTGATTCCGACGAGCGGGTGATTCGCTTCAAGGCGACTCGGTTCATCACTACACCCGCGGCCGTGACGGCACAAACCGTCTGCTCCGCCGACCGGCTCGACCTGCTGGCTCATCACCACTTCCGCGATGCCGAGCGCTTTTGGCGCATTTGTGACGCGAACGTAGCGATGTGGCCGGACGATTTGCTGCGACCCGTGGGGCGGCGAATCGAGATTCCGGCCTCGGAGGGTTAAAGCGGTGCCCGCGGTTACGTACTCCATCTCGTTGAACGGGTCACCTCCGCCGCCGGAGGTGCTGGGAGCGATCCAGATGCTGCAGGTGGAGGATCACGCGAACCTGGCGGACATGCTTCGGCTGCGGGTGCAGGTGGCGCCGCGGCACGGCATCAGCGGCTGGGCAGTGCTCGATGATGACGTGTTCGGCCGGCTGACCCCGCTGTGCGTGAAGGTGCAGGTAGGCAGCGAGCTGGCCGTCCCGTTGATCGAGAGCTACGTGATCGAGACGAAGGCGAGCCTCGCCAACGAGCCGGGCAAATCGTTCCTCGAAGTGGTTGCGATGGATCCGACCGTGCTGATGAGCCTGGATGAGAAGGTTCGCGCCTGGCCGAACATGTCCGACAGCGACATCGCAGCCGTGGTCTTCGGCGAACACGGCTTCCAGTCCGACGTCGAGACCACGACCGTGCGTTACCAGGAACAGGATACTACGTTGATGCAGCGCGGCACGGATATTCGCTTTCTGCTTCAGCTCGCCCAGCGCAACGGATATGAGTGTTTCGTCGAATTGGACGAGCGCAGCGGTCGGCCGGTGGGGCACTTCCACAAGCCGCGCGTGGACCAGACGCCGCAGGGTGTGCTGTCGGTGAATTGGGGCGAGGCGACCAACGTTAACCGCTTCGAGGCACGGTTCGACATGTTGCGGCCGGTGCAGGCGGCAGCAAGTTCACTGGACATCGCCTCGCAAAGCAGCCAGACCGGGCAGGCCCGGGAGGCAAGTCTTCGGCCCCTGGGCCGCGGCGGCACGGTGGATCCGAACCGCCCGAGACGAGTATTGGTCAGCCAGACGGGCCTGGCGCAGACGGCCGAGTTGCAGAACTATACCCAGGCCCTGGTGGACGAATCTGCGTTCGCTCTGCTGGCGGAAGGGGAGCTGAACACGGTCGCGTACGGTGGCCTGCTGCGGGCCAAACGCGCGGTGGCGGTGCGCGGGGCGGGGCGGCAATTCAGCGGGTTGTACTACGTGGAAAAAGTGCAGCACACGTTCACGGGCAAGGAGTACGTGCAGAAGTTCACCTTGCGCCGCAACGCCCTCGGGCTGATGGGACAGGAGAAATTCGTGGAGGACCGGGCGCTGCCGGCCTGATTCGCACGCGGCCGGCCGGGAAGCGGGTGAAACGCCATGACCACTCTGATGGAAAGACCGTTTACGCAGCACAGTGGGGACAGCCGCTCGCGGCACTATGGGAAGTATCGCGGTCTGGTCACCGACAACGGGGATCCGAGAGGCCTCGGCCGACTCAAGGCCAAGGTGCCCGAGGTGCTGGGAGACGTCGAGACCGGCTGGGCACTGCCCGCGCTGCCCTACGCGGGGCGGAACCAGGGCTTGTACGCCGTTCCCCCAGTAGGCGCGGGCGTGTGGATCGAATTTGAAGCCGGCGACGTTTCGCGGCCGATCTGGACCGGCTGCTGGTGGGGTGAGCAGCAGTTGCCGAGCAATGAGGCGGGTCAGCCGGCCCAGCCGTCAGTGAAAATCTGGAAAAGTGAACAGGGGCTGCTGGTTGCGCTGGACGACGGTGCCCGGAGGATCACGCTAAGTGATGCCAACGGAACCAATCTGGTTGTGATCAAGACGCAGGAACAGCAAATCAGCATTCAGGCGGCGGTGAAAGTCGTCGTCGAGGCAGCACAGATCGAGCTCGTCAACGGCGCGGCGCACCCGCTGGTGTTCGGAGACAGCCTGCTGCAGTATCTCAACCAGCTTGTGATGATGTTCAACACTCACCTGCACCCGGGACAGTTGGCTGCAGGAGTGTTTCCGGTGACGCCCTGCCCGCCCGTCCCATTGTTCACGTCGGCGATGCCGAGCTTGCTGTCGATGAAGGTGAGAACCGGGTGATGCACAGCGGAGAAGCAGAATGAGTTTCTATCCAGGCGGCAGCAGAGGAACACGTTCCGGGACATACGAGTACTCGCTCGACGACGAAGCGATGACGGACAGCATGGCACGCGTCATGGAGGCCGAAATGGCGAGCCTCTACAGGAAGGTCAAGGAACATGCGCTGCCGGATGCCGGCCGGCTTGAACGTCGATTGCTGTTCGTTGCGATCGCCCGCGGCATGCTGAAGTATCTGCACGATCAGCAGGAGGGCAGTATTGAGGCCCTGTCGGGCACGGACGCCTCGTCCCACTCGCATGCGGTCAGGATGGAAATCAATCTGAACAGGCAGGTATCGTAGGTGTCGGACATGGTTGAATGGTCGCAAGCGGGAGCATGAACGTGGCGGAGCGTTGGCTGGATCATCCCTGGCACATAGACGGTCGCGGCCGGATCGCGGAAACGACCTGGGACGACCACATCCGCGACCTCATCTACCAGTTGCTGTTCACCGCACCGGGCGAACGCGTCAACCGGCCCGACTTCGGCTGTGGCGTACGGCAGCTTCTGTTCCAGGGCAATCGCGACACGCTGGCTACGGCTACGCAGTTTCTGGTGCAGGGGGCCCTGCAGCGTTGGCTGGGTGACCGAATTCGACTTGAACGCGTCGGGATTCACAGCGAAGAGGAGCGCCTGACGATCGAAGTGGTCTACACCCAGCGTGACAATCAGCAACCACAGAGTGTGGTCTTTGCCGTGCCTTCGGGCGGAGGTGGGCCGTGATCCATCCGACGCCGATATGCGCCGATTCCACGCGAAAGGGCGATCTGCTGAACAGCGTGCTCAACGGTATCGACTACGTTGAGGTCACGGCCAACCAGACCACGCTGCGCGTTACATTTCTCAAGGCACTGCCCGCGGACAGCTACGGGTTGCCGAACGATCCACATCCCATCACGATCGAGGGCGGCGAACGCGTCACCGGGATTTATGTGAAGGAGGTGCGGCGCGCGGGACCGCGGTTGCTGGAAGTGGACGTGAGCGGGCCGGGTGACTTCTCCACCTATGTGCTGGTGATCGACGTTCGCGAGCTGGATCCCGCGTACGCACGCGTGGAGTTCAGCTTCAAGGCAGCCTGTCCGAGCCGCTTCGATTGCCGGCCGCGGACCTTCAGCCGCGTGGAGCGCCCCCCCGAACCGCCGATCGACTACTTGGCGAAGGACTACGCCAGCTTCCGCCAGGCCCTGCTTGATTACCTCGCCGCTCGGGCGCCGGAGTGGCGCGAGCGGCATGCCGCGGACCTGGGTGTTACGCTGGTGGAATTGCTGTCCTATGCTGCGGACCAACTGAGCTACTTCCACGACGCAGTTGCGAACGAGCCGTATCTGGAGACCGCCCGGCAGCGGATCAGCGTGCGCCGGCATGCCCGGCTGATCGACTACCGCATGCACGACGGCGTGAGTGCGCGAACCTTCGTCCATCTCCACCTGGCGACGGGGACATCGGGGATGCTGCCCGCTGGCACACGTGTGTTGACACGAATCGATCGCCCGCTCGGCGCGTTGCATCCACCGTTTGGCCACGTGCTTCCCGCCGAGGTGGAGACGGAGGCCCTGCAAGCGGCCGGGGCCGTATTCGAGACGATGCACAAGGGCCGGCTGGACGCGAAGCTCAACGGAGTCCCCATCCACACGTGGAAAAACGACAACTGCTGTCTCCCACGCGGGACGCAACGCGCGGAGCTGCTTGGCGATTGCACAGACTGCCTGCATCCAGGTGACTTCCTGTTGTTTGAGGAAGTGATCGGTCCGACGACGGGCAATCCTGGCGATGCGGACCCGAACCACCGCCAGGTCGTGCGTTTGACGCGGGTCGAATCCGCGGCAGATCCGCTGTTCGCACAGCCGCTGACTCGCGTGGAATGGGGTGTGGAGGACGCGTTACGGTTTCCCCTGTGCCTGTCCGCCCAGCGACCGGATGGCACGCAAGTCCCGGGCGTGAGCGTGGCCCGCGGCAATCTCGTGCTGGCGGACCACGGAATCCGCGTTCGGGATGACCATCCGGATGACCCGGCGGCAGGGATCTCAGTTGGCGCGAGGCCGTATCGATTCCGGCTGGAGCAGGGTCCCCTCAGTTTTCGGATTCCCTTTGAAACCGAACCGTCGATCGCTTCGGCGGCCTCCGCGACGGCCTTGCTCCAAACGAATCCCATGGACGCGAAGCCCCAGGTTCTCGCGCTTGAAGTGCTGCGGAAACAGGGCGAGACGTGGGGACCGGTGGAGAATCACTGGGCAGCCGTGCAGCCGGATCTGTTCGCCAGCAGCCCGTTCGATCACCACTTTGTTGTGGAGACCGACAACGAGGGCCGTGCGCAACTCCGCTTCGGCGATGGTGTGAACGGACAGTCGCCGCCGAACGGACACCGTTTTGGCATTACCTACCGCGTTGGGGTCGGCACCGCCGGAAACGTGGGGGCCGATTCACTGACGCACGTTGTCCAGAATCCGGAACTGCCGGACATCAAGGCCGTCCGCAATCCGCTGCCGGCATGGGGTGGGACGGAGCCGGAGACGCTGGACCAGGTGAAGCGGCTTGCACCCGCGGCATTTCGAGCCGTGCAGTACCGGGCGGTGACCGAAGCGGACTATGCCCAGGCTGCGGAGAAGTGCCCGCCGGTGGCGAAGGCTGTGGCGCGTTTTCGGTGGACCGGAAGCTGGTACACCGTGTTTCTATCGATCGACCCGCGCGACCGGATGGGCCTTACGCCGGAACTCCGCGAACAGATCCGGGAATGGGTCATGGGATATACGTTGGCGGGATATGACCTGGAGATTCAGCCTCCGGTCTATGTTCCATTGGTGCTGGAACTGGAGGTCTGTGTCTGCGCTGATCATTTCCGTAGTGACGTTTGGGAGGCGGTCCTCACGGCGCTCGACAGCCGCAGACATCCCGACGGTTCATTGGGCTTCTTCCACCCCGACCGGTTCACGTTCGGCGATCCGCTGTATCTGAGCAGTCTGTATGAGGCCGTGATGGACGTGCCGGGCGTTGTTTCCGTGCAGGCCACGCGGTTTCGAAGGCTTGATGAGCCCGACGACGATCCGTTGCGACGGCAGACCGAGACCAACGTGGATTGCGGCTACATCCCGATCGGCGCGCTGGAGGTGTTGCGGCTGGAGAATGATCCGAGTTTCCCCGAGCATGGGATGCTGCGCGTGGAGCCGAGGGGAGGCAAGTGATGGCGCGATGCGAGTGCTGCGAGACCTGCGCGGTGGGCGTTCCGCAGACCGTCTACAACCGGCCGAGCCTCGGTGCGGTGTCGTATCGCGTGGGCACGTTCGCCGATTTTCGACAAACGCTGTTGGAGGACAGCGCGTTTCTGGAGCTGGTCCTGGACGGCCAGCACCGCCGATCTCTGGAGAAGTGGACCGCCCGTGATCGCAGCGATTTCGGCGTTCTGACGTTCGAATTGTGGGCTTATCTGGCGGACATCCTGTCGTTCTACAACGAGCGCACGATCAACGAGGCGTTCCTGCGCACCGCCCGGCTGCGGGCGTCCGTGGTGCGCCTGGCAGCACTGCTGGGGTATCAGCCGGCGGCGGGTGTGGCGGCGAGTGCGCTGCTGGCGTTTGAAGTGGAGCGGGGTCGGCGGTTGGACCTGCCGCTCGGGTTACGCGTGCAGAGTGTGCCCGGCCCCGACGAGAAGCCGCAGAAATTCGAGACCATCGAAGCTCTCCAGATGGATGCCGCCCTCAACCGGGTCTGCGTACTTCCACCGCCCGGCGGGTACGAGCCGTTTCGTCTGGGGCATTCCGAGGCGCTGCTGGATCCGACTCCAGCCTATACGCCGCCGCTGGCACCGGGGCAGACGCTCGTCCTGTTTTCGACCGGTTCAACGGCTGTAACCGAGGACAAGCGGATCGAGAGCATCAGCTCCTGCACCGCGGGGCGGCGGTTGCGCTGGACGCCGCCCGTACAGTACGGCGCGAATGCCGTGTCCCTGCGGCTTTACCGCTACTCCCGCAAGCTGAGGCTGTTCGGCGCCAACGCGCCCGCAACGTACCTGGTCGGCACTGCCGGCGCCAACCCGATCGAGTTGACCTGGGAATCGGCTCAAACGGCTTTCGTCATAGGTCCCGACGGCATTCCATTGTCCGTCGAGAATTCCGAGCCTGGTTTCATCGCGGTGCGGTCCAGCAGGAAGGGAAAAACGGTCGAGTCTGACTACCCGGATATCGTCAAGCGTTGCCTGAGGACGGTCTACCTGGATGGAGTCTATGACGATCTTCGGACCGGGCAACGCGTGCTGGTGTCCACACCGTCATACAACATCCTGGCCGCCACCCTTACCGATGTCGCTCAAGGCCAGGTATCCGTCGGTCCGCTTGCCACAACCGTGACGAGAATCAGTTTTGAGTTCTATGCGCGCGCCCGCTCGCTGCCGGGTTTGATGGATCTGCGGGAGGTGGTTGTGTATGTCCTGGACGAACCGGAAATCCAGTGCCTGGAGTTCGACTATCCCGGAAGAATCACCGGTAAAACGATCCAGCTTCAGCTCGATGACGCCGGTGGCCTTGTTCCTGGCCGGCGGGTTGTGTTTGACGATCAGGCCGGCCGGCCGGTCGACGCGAAGGTTGTCGGCGTGGCGCCGGCCACAACGCCGACGTCAGGGTTCGTGTCCGTGACCATCGATCCGTCGTTGGATGCGTCATCCGGCCGCGATCTCGACGCCGCAACCGCATTCCTCTATGGCAACGTCGCATCAGCCACGCACGGCGAAAAGGTGGTGAACGAGATCGTGGGCGACGGCGACGCCGGCCGGCTGTTTCAGACGCTAAGACTCGCCAAATCGCCGGTGACGTACGTGCCGGCGGCCGGGGCGCCTCACGGCGCCGCCAGCACGCTGGAACTGCGCGTGGACAGCGTGCGCTGGCACGAGGTACCCACACTCTATGGCCACGGCCCGGGTGAACGTATCTTTGTCACCACGCGCGACGATGACCAGGTCACCACGATCTGCGGCGGCGACGGTACGAATGGCGCCTGCTTTCCCACTGGCCGGGCGAATCTCGCGGCGAGCTACCGCGTTGGGCTGGGTGAGACGGGTATCGTGGATGCCGGGACGTTGCGTACGCCGCTCGATCGGCCGGTCGGGCTCAAGGGGGTGAGCAACCCGTTGCCGTCCAGCGGCGGCGCTGACCCGGAGACCCTGGACCAGGCACGGGCGAACGCACCGAACACGGTTCGCACGTTCGGGCGGATCGTGTCACTGACGGACTTCGAGGACGCCGCACGCGAGTTTGCCGGGGTCGCCAAGGCCGCGGCTGCGTGGGAATGGGACGGCGAGGAACGCGTGGTGAATCTGATTGTGGTTGGCGTGAACGGCGCCGAACTCGACGATGAGGTACGCAAGATCCTGACCGATGACCTCAACACGCGTCGCACTCCTCACGTCAAGCTCAGCGTGGCTGCGCACGAGCGCGTGCCGGTGCGGATCAAAGTGGCCATCCTGATTCACTCGGACTACCTGCCCGGCCGGGTGCAGGAGGCTGTTCACCAGGCGTTGTGTGACCGCTTCGCCTTCGAACGCGTCGAGCTGGGCCAAACGGTTTTCCTCAGCGACATCTACCGGCTGGCGCAGCGGGTGGCTGGCGTGACCGCTGCGGACGTGAATGAATTTCGTTTCGAAAACCAGAGCGAAGAGTTCCTGACGGACCATGGCGCGACCGCGGAGCCGACTCAGCTTCGGCTGCGTCTGCGCGCGAACGAACTGCCCGTTGTCAGGAACCCGGTGCACGATGTGGCCGTCAAGCTGGGGCTGACCTGATGCCGGAGACTCGGCCCATTCTGGACTTGTACGAATTGCTGCCGGCCGTCTACCGGATCGATGACGCACAGCAGGGTTATCCGCTCAAGGCGATGTTGGAGTGCATCAGCCGGCAGGTGACGCTGCTGCACGACGACATAGCGGGGCTGTGGGACGATTTCTTCATCGAGACCTGTGCGGACTGGGTGATCCCGTACATCGGTGATCTGGTGGCCAATCGGCCGCTGCACGAAGCCGTTCGCGGCCGGCGGGCGGATGTGGCCAGGACCATCTATTATCGCCGCCGGAAGGGCACGCTGCCGATGCTCGAGGAGCTGGCCCGCCACGTGACCGGCTGGGGAGCGCACGCCGTGGCGTTTTTCGAGCAACTGGGGTGGACGCAGCACCTCAACCATCTGCGGATGCAGCTCGCGCCGAATCCCGACCGCCGCAATCCATCTGCGATGAATCGGGTGGGCAGCGTGCACCTGCGCGATGCGGACGCGCTGGATCGTCTCGACGGGCCGTTCGACGAGATAGCACACACGGTGGATGTACGCCGTATGAGCCGCACGCAGGGCTGGCACAACCTCCGCCGGGTCGGCTTCTTCCTCTGGCGGTTGTCCAGCTTCCGGGCGACGGAGACGCAGCCGCGGCAGGTCAAGGACCGGAGCTACGCCTATCATTTCAGCCCGCTGGGTCAACCGGTGCCGCTGTTCACGAAGCCGCAGCGCGAGGAAGCGGAGTGCGGGCTGGCCGGCGAGATTCACGTGCCGGGACCCATTCGCCCGCTGGCGTTGGCAAGGGATCTGGCTGGCGTCCGGCGGCGCGACGTCACGTCGGAGAGTGTGCGGCTGGAATCCGCGTCGGAGTATGTCGGGCCTGATCGCAGCATTCATATCGTGCTGCTCGAGGAGGGCACAACGCCGCGCCAAGAGATCCTGCCACTGGACGTCGTTGCGGCCGATCTGGACGCCTGGGAGCGTCCCCCCGCCGGGTTCTCGGGGCTCTTCTCCGGAGATCTGTCCGGGTTTGTGGGCGTGGGTGGGGCCGCTGGCGAGATCGGAGTGACGATCGGCGCAGTGGGGCCGCGCAAGGCCAGTCTCACCGGCGATTTGTCGACGTTGCCCGGTGTCGCCGCCTCCCTGCAGGCCGCTGTACGCGGCGTGGCCGATCATGAGCCGGGCTTTGCCGGCGTGCGCGTGGTGATCGTTGGAAGCCGTCTGCTCGTCCTGCCCGGTCTACGCGGCGCCGAACTGGCGTTTGCCGCCACCGAGGCCGATGCCGCAACGGTGGATGCGTTGGCGTTGGGCGCGGCATCGGTTACGAAAGCAAGCGGCGCGATCTCGGGAGACCTGTCCGATTTCCCGGTCTTGTCCGCGTCAGAGCCGGTGGTTGACGTGATCATCGGCAGCCTGGAACCGCGTTCGGCAAA
>JAFGJQ010000170.1 GCA_016929015.1 Phycisphaerae bacterium
CCTCGTCCAGGATTGCGTGCAGCGACCGGTACTCTCCGCCCCGCAGGCGCCGCACGTATTCGCGAATGTACCGGTTGGCTGCGGGTCGTATGATCGAGCTGTGAATCACCAGGTGGTCGAAATCGCCGGTGCCGCATTTTTTCTGCAGCTGCCGCATCGAAGGGGATTCCACGTAGAACACGCCCATCGTGTCCCCCCTGCGCATGCAGTCCTGCGTCTTTGCATCCCCGGTCGGATCCCAACGCTCGTAGTCGATGTCCGTCCCGTAATTTTCACGGATCGCAGCCAGGGCATCCCGGATCACGGCCAGGGAGCGGTTTCCCAGGAGATCGATCTTGATCAGGCCGGCATCTTCGGCCTGGTCTTTTTCCCACTGAACAACCGGAACCCCTTTGGGCGCGGGCTCCACCGGGACATACCGGTCAATGCGGTCGGGAACCACGACGATTCCGCCGCAGTGCACGGACACGTGACGGGGATACCCTTCCAGCTTCATGGCCAGGCGCACGATCTCGGGCCAGGGAGGCTTCAGGTCCATGTCCTCGTACACCGGATGGTTTTTTAGGGAATCTTCCAGCCGGCTCACCCGCCAGAAGTATCCCATGCGTTCTGTCACCGCCTTGATCTCCTGTTCCGGGAGGCCGTACACCTTGGCCACTTCCCTCACGGCGGCCCGCGCACCGAAGCCCACATGATTGGAGATCATGGCGGCCCTGGAAGCACCGTATTTTTCGAAGACATAATCGAACACGCGGTCGCGTTCGTCCCAGGGAAAGTCGACGTCGATATCGGGAGGATCGGTCCGCCCCTCATTGAGAAAGCGCTCGAAGAAAAGGTTGTGCGTGATCGGCTCCACGTGGGTAATTCCGAGACAGTACGAAACCAGGCTTGCCGCGGCCGACCCGCGGCCGCAGGTGCGGTCGGACTGCCGGACGATGTCCCGGACAACCAGGAAATAGGTCGCAAAGCCTTTGTCCCTGATGATGGCAAGTTCGTGTTTCAGCCGTTTGAGCACGGAATCGGACAGCTCGCCGTAGCGCCATTCGGCGCCGCGGTAGCATTCCTCCCGCAAGTACTCGAATGCGTCCATCCCTTCCGGCGGAGTGTATGAAGGAAATACAAGATTGCCGATATCCATATCCGCGGAGCATTCGGCCGCGATGCGCTCTGTATTTTCAAGGGCCCTTTTCAGGTGAGGATACCGGCGCGCCATATCCGGCTCCGGCTTCAGCCAGCGGTCCCCGGCCGCAACTTCCTCCGGCGGAATGCGCGACAGGGACGTGTTCAGATCGATCGCACGCAGCAACCGGTGCAGAGGAAAATCGGAAGGATCGACAAAATACACGTCGTTGGTGGCTACAGGCGGGATCCCGCTGCGGCGCGAGAAATCCATCAGCGCAGGCTCCACTTCCGGATCGTTCAACTCGACATATATTTGCGACGTCCCGTTGCCGCGGCCGAGCGCGCGCAGCAGCGGCACCCGGTCACTCAGGACAACCAGGTGCTCGCGAGCTTCCATCAAGGTGGCGCCTAAGCAAAAATCCGTCTCAGAAAGGCGGCGCGAGATAATGCGGCAAAGGGTCTCGTACCCCTGCCGGTTGCGCGCCAGCAGAACGGCGCGCTCCGTCTCCGTTCTCAACTCTGAACCGACAATCGGCCGCAGGCCTCGTTCGGCCGCATACTGGAGAAACCACACCAGTCCGTAAACTCCGTTCGTGTCGGTCAGCGCCATCGCCGGCATGCCGCGATCCAGGGCCGCGTCGATGAGGTTCTCTATCCTGGCAGCGCCCCGGCAGAAAGTGTAATTGGAATGCACATTCAGATGGATGAACATATCAGTAGGGGCGAACCTTGTGTTCGCCCTTCTTCGCTTTAATCCAGCAATATCGCTGACCGATGACCCAGAATCCAACGCGACGTTGCTTGTTAGGCGAACCTTGTGTTCGCCCTTTTTCCTTCTCCAGACAGCCTTGCATGTCGCCGCAAGGGCGAACACAAGGTTCGCCCCTACGCCACATTAACAATTGCCTTATCCCCGTAACGGTGACGCAGGGTGTCGAGAGCAAGATCGAGTTTCGTATGGCGTTCAGGCCCGGGATCGGCAAAAAGCTCCATCTGCACCGAACCGGCCGAAAGATCCGTCAGACGCAGACGCATGCTTCGCACGCGCGTACGGCGTTCCATTACCAGGTCCAGTAAGGTCAGGGCGCGCGCGCAGAGGATGGTCGACGATTGAACGGGAGGGGCGATTTTGAGTCCCCGCCGTCCCTCGCGGTGGTCCGCGTACCACACGCACAACTCCATCCGCCCGGTGCGCTGTTTTTTTTCGCGCAGCCGCCGGGCGGCGCGTTCGCTGATTTCGCGCAGCACACGCTGCAACAGGTCGAAGTCGTTGCTGTCTTCCGGCAACACCTTTGCTTCTTCAACAGCGGGAACCGCCTGCATCGGATACACCGGCGTCCGGTCGATTCCCCGCGCGTGCTGGTAGAGCGTAAATCCGAGGCGGCCGAACGCCAGCGCGAGGTGTTCCATCTTCATCGCAGCGACGTCTCGAATGATGCGGAGATTCAGGTCCGCAAGCTGCGTTTCCGTCCTGGGTCCGACGCCGGGAAGCAGGCGCACGGACAGGGGCGACAGGAAAGACGGTTCGTTCCCGTGCGGGACGTCCTGCAGACCGGCAGGCTGAATTACCTCGGAAGCGATCCGGCTGACCATTTTGTTGGAAGCGATTCCGAGAGAGGCGTCCAGGCGAAGCTGCCGGCGGATCTCTTTCTGGGCCTTCCATGCCGTATCCCGCGGAGGGCCGAAAAGCCGGCCTGTGCCCGTTACATCCAGATAGGCGTGGCCGTGGCCCGAAGGTTCGAGCAGCGGCGAAAAACCGGCCAGGACCCGGAAAATCGCGCGGGAGGCCCTGCCGTACAGAGATTCGTTCGGAGGCAGAACGACCGCCCGGCCACAATAGCGAATGGCCCTGGAAAGCGTCATTCCCGGGCGGACGCCTTCCGCCCGGGCCTCGGAAGATACGGACGTCACAATGGAACGGGCCGCATCCCGGTGGGCGACGACAACCGGTCGTCCGCGCAGTTCGGGATGCACCACCCGTTCCACCGCCACAGCGAAATTCGTCACCGTCATATAGATGATTTCGCGTTCCATCTCTAAACTCGTTCCCCGTTTCCCGTTTCCCGTTTCCCGTTAAAAACACTGGAGAGTTCTTCGAGCAGCATGCGGGCGTTGATCACGGCCTGGCCGCGCCAGTGGTTGCCGAAAAAAACGAACACCCGTTCGCACCGCTCCTCCAGGCGCCGGATTGCCGGAACCGCGGCCGCCAGCTCCGCCCGGCTGTACAGGTAATCGTGCCGGGCCGACCCGTCCCCTTTTACCCACCGTGAACAGTTCCGTCCCTGGAAGCGGATGTACGCCGGTTCGGACGTCGCGCAGAAAAAAGTCTTTTCCGCCAATCGCTCTCCCCCGTCGACGCAGGCA
>JAFGJQ010000171.1 GCA_016929015.1 Phycisphaerae bacterium
GGATGGGTTTCTCAGTGTACTCTGAGAACTCTGTGGCAGAAGATCATTTTTCGCGTCCTTCGCGTATTTCGTGGTTGCCGGCGGTTTTTGGTTGACGGTATCGAGCCAGCGGGTTATGATGATTATCCAACTAAGAGACTGATATTGCGAATAGGAAGCCGGCAATGGGCGGGAGGCCCGCTATTGGGGATTGGAGATTTGGGATTGGGGATTGGAGGCGACCGCAGGTTTACCAGGGAGACTCGGAGATGTGTGCAACTCTGCCTGAAATCAAGAGTCATGCTCTGTGCCCTCCACGCCTCAGTGGTTCCCGTCTGCCGGAGGGCGATTGCGCCAAACGAAGCCAATCCGCCCGGTTCCTCCTGCCTCCAGTCTCCAGCCTGCGGCACCGGGAAATCCGAAGCACGAAGCTCGAAATTCGAAACAAGCTCGAAAGGCCAATGAGCGAAACCAGAGGAACGAAAAACAAAGCCAATCGGGGCCGGCGGGCGCGCCAAACGAAGCCAATATCGGCGGTTTTTGGGTCAAAACGAGGGTGTGACGAGAAAACAAAGCGAATCCGGCCCACTCGCCCACGCCTCCGGCCGCTGGCCCCGCCCGGGCGCGGCCGCTCGGAACCGGGCCGCCGGCGCGATTGCGCCAAACGAAGCCAATTTGCGTCGCGGGTTTCCCAGAGGGCCGGGATTGTCGTGGGGCGAGCGGGGCATTTTTTGCAGATTAAAGTGGCGATGTGCCGAAAGATAAGATAGAGAATATGGATGTTGGGCCCTTTGGGGCAGGTTTTAAGGATAAATGCTTACTGTAAATGACATTATGACCGAATCGCGGAGCCGGCTGGCCGATCTGATCGCCATAGTGATCCTGTTCCTGATGGCTACCGGTGCGGTCATGGTCTTCTCGGCGGGTGCGAGCCTGAGCTACGAGTTCGACCTGCGGCGAGTCTACGAGTTCCCGGGCCTGCGTCAGATCATGTTCTTTCCCGTGGCGGTGCTGGTCCTGTTCGCGGCCTCGGCACCGGACTACCGGCGGTGGGCTTTTGCGTCGAAATGGTACAAATGGCCCGTTTTCTGGGCGTTAGTGGTCTCTTTGGGGCTGCTTATCGTGGTTTTGGTGCCGCAATTGGGCACGCAAATCAACCAGGCGCGGCGGTGGCTGCGCATCCCGTTAGGCCCGGTGAGCGTGAGCTTCCAGCCGTCCGAGTTAGCGAAATGGACGATGGTGTTCTTCCTGGCGGGGCTGTGCGCGCGGCTCGGCCCGCAAATGCAGCGCTATTGGACGCGTTTCTTGCCCGTTTGCTGCGTGATTGCGGTGGTTTGCGGGCTGATTGTGATCGAGGATTTCGGCACGGCCGCGTTTGTGGCGTTGATCAGCTTCATGATGCTGATTGCCGCCGGCGTGAAGTGGTGGCACCTGCTGACGCTGTTACCCTTTGGCGTGGCAGGGTTTGTGGCCGCTCTGTTCCACGCGCCGCACCGGCTCGTCCGCCTGGCGGCGTTCCTGAACCCGGAACGCTGGAGCGGCTCGGTGGCGTATCAGGCCAACCAGTCGCTGATCGCCATCGGCTCAGGCGGCCTCTGGGGCAAGGGCATCGGCCAGGGGACCAGCAAGTACGGCCATCTGCCCGAGGACACCACCGATTTCATCTTCGCCATCGTGGGCGAGGAGCTGGGCTTTCTGGGCACTCTCGGCGTGCTGGGGCTGTTTATCTTCTTTGTGTGCCTGGGGTTAGTGCTGGTGCTGCGTTGCCAAGACCGCTTCGGCCGGCTCCTGGCGGCCGGCATCGTCCTGACCATCTCGGTGCAGGCAGCCCTGAATATCGGCGTCGTTACCGTCGTCCTGCCTACCAAGGGCATTCCGCTGCCCTTCATCAGCGCCGGCGGCACGAGCATGCTGCTGTCCTCAGCGGCGGTCGGCGTCCTGCTCAATATCGCCGGACGCAGCAATTCTGGCGAGGTTGATATAAGTACTTATCAATAAAGTACTTATGGTTCTTGCTGTTTCGTAGCGGCGCCTCGAAGCGGCCTTTCGGCGTGCTTTTGCGGGCCATTTCCGGTATAATAGGTGCGTATAAGGGTCTGCGCGGGCAGGCCCGGCAGGAGGGTCTGGGGGACGTGCTGCCGCCTTGGGAAAGGGCCGGATCATAAGGGACTTGGTCGCACCTATCGCAGTGCTGTTGTTGTCGGTCGCCACCGTCGTGCCCGGCAAAGCACGGTTCGTGCCGGGGCAGATCATCGTGAAGCTGCGTCCGGCCGCGGGCGAGGAGGCGGTCCAGGGAAGCGGCCGTAAATCGCTACTGCCCAATGATTTATGCCGGCTCCGGGATCGCTACCAACTCCGACGGATCCGGGCCTTGCGACCGGCGTCACGCGAGCCGGCGGGGCCGGGTCGCGCATACCGGATCGACGTGGGCGGCCTCTCCGATGCGGCGTTGCAGGCGGTTCTGGAGGCGTGCCGCCGTGATCCAGCGGTGGAGTATGCCGAGCTCAACCCGGTGGTCTCGATCTGCGCCGAGCCGAACGATCCGCTGTTTCGGTCGCAGTGGGCGCTGGGAACGATTGGCGCGGCGGAAGTGTGGGATACGTGCCGGGGCAGCGGCGATGTCATCGTGGCCCTGATCGACACGGGCGTGGACCTGAGCCACCGCGACCTGCGGGGCAACTTGTGGGTCAACGAAGTGGAACTGGCCGGCGTCGACGGCCTGGACGATGACGGAAACGGCTACATCGACGATATCCGCGGGTACAACTTCGCGTATAACAACAACGATCCGGCTGACGACCACGGGCACGGGACGCACTGTGCCGGCACGGTCGCGGCCGTGGGGAACAACGGCCTCGATGTCACGGGCGTGTGCTGGAACGCCCGGTTGATGCCGCTCAAAGTGCTGGGCGCCGACGGAGACGGCAGCGCCGCCGATGCGGCGGTGGCGATCTACTACGCGGTGGCCCAGGGCGCGGCCGTGATCTCGGGCAGTTGGGGCAGCGAGGAGGAATCGACCTTGCTGGAGGAGGCGGTGGCCTACGCCCGGCGGCAGGGGGTGCTGGTCGTGGCGGCGGCCGGAAACGAGAGTTCAAACACGCCGTTCTATCCGGCGGCGTACCCGGACGTGATCGGGGTGGCGGCTACGCAGTCGAGCGATCGGCGATGGTATCTGTCGAACTACGGCCACTGGGTGGAGATCGCGGCGCCGGGGAGGGACATTCTGTCACTGCGGGCGGCCGGGACGTCGGCTGGTGTTGCCCGCGACCCGTTCACGACGAAGATGTCGGGCACGTCGATGGCGGCGCCGCACGTGGCAGGGGCGTGTGCCTTGCTGCTGTCGGCGAATCCCTTTCTGACGGTTGATGAAGTCCGCGAGGTGCTGACGGCGACGGGCGATCCGATTGCCGAGGGGACCTGCGTCTCGAACGCGCGGCTCAACGTCGCCTGGGCGATGCGGGCGGCGATACCGGCCGAAGGCATGGTTCGTTTCGACCGGCGCGCGTATCGCGAGGGCGAGGATGTCACGGTCCTGGTGGCGGATTGGGACCTGCGGGGGATCGGCGCGCAGGACGTGGCGATCGAGACCGGCGGCGGCGACGCCGAGGTGGTGACATTGACGGAGACGGCGTGGGCGCGGGGCGTATTGCGTGCGGTGGTCGCGAGCGAGAACGGGCCGCCGCGACCGGGTGACGGACGGCTCCAGGTTGCTCACGGCCAGGACATCGTCGCGCGGTACTACGATGCGGACGACGGCTTCGGGCAGGCCGCGGGATTCAGCGAGGCCTATGCAGAGGCGGACTACGAAGCGGCGACCATTCTGGAATTGGACGTGGGAGTCCACGGGCGCGCGGCGACGGTGCAGTTGATCACGAGCGAGCCGGCGCGGGCGGTTGTGCGATATGGCGTCGTCCCCGGCGGCGGCGATACACTGGAGGCCGAGAGTTTGGATCTGACGGACCACCACAGCATCCGCCTCGGGCAACTGGCGGCGCTGACGCAGTACTCCTTCGCGGTCGTCCTGGTGGACGAGGCGGGCAACGAGTCGGTCACGGCTGGTGCGGGGCAGGCGCACTCCTTCGTCACGGGCGGCAGCGCCGACGGCCTGCGTGTGCCGGGCGTGTACGCGACGATCCAGGCGGCGATCGACGACGCCGGCAACGGCGAGACGGTGTGGGTCGCCGACGGGACGTACACCGGCGAGGGCAACATGGACCTGGACTTTCGAGGCAAGGCCATCACGCTGCGCAGCGAGAACGGGCCTTTGGGCTGTATCATCGATTGCCAGGAAGAGGGCCGGGCCGTCTACTTCCACAACGGCGAGGGCGCCGACACGGTGCTGGACGGGTTCACCATCACGAATGGCGGGGATGTAGACTACGGCGGCGGCATTCGCTGCATGGGCAGCAGCCCGACGATCCGAAACTGCGTTTTCGTCAAGAACACGTCGTGGGAATACGGCGGCGGCCTGTGCAACTGCTACGGGAGTTGCCCGACCGTCGTGGCGTGCACCTTCCGGGAGAATTGGTGTGCTGCGGCCGGCGTTTTCGGCTATGGCGGCGGCATGGCCAACCGGCACGACAGCCGTCCCACGGTGACCGACTGCACGTTCGAGGACAACCACGCGACCTATCGCGCGGGAGGCATGGGCAACTTCTACGGCAGCAGTCCCCGCGTGGTGCGCTGCACCTTCACCGGCAACTCGGCCGAGTACAGCGGCGGCGCCGTGGGCAACTGGGAGGGCAGCGCGGCGACGTTTACGCAGTGCGTCTTCTCGCACAACCGGGCCGAGGATGACGGCGGCGCCGTGTGCAACGAAAGCGACAGCGACGCGGCGTTCGAGAATTGCATTTTCTTCGCGAACTACACCGATGGATTCAGCGGCGCGTTGAAGAATCGCCGGGCGGACCTGACGCTGACGAACTGTACGATCGCGGGCAA
>JAFGJQ010000013.1 GCA_016929015.1 Phycisphaerae bacterium
AACAAACCGGTCACCCCCGGGTTCTCGCCGTCGGCGGCTTTCGCAGAATACGTGCCGTTCGCCTGGGGCAGCCGCAGGTAGAGCTCAAACACGCGTCGCCCGCCGTGCGCGCCGGGCAGCGGCCAGCTCAGCAGGAGGCGATCGAGGCCTTCGGCCGGATCGAACGTGGCCCAGTCTCCGGCCAGGTGCAGTTCGCGGGCCGGTCGGCCGGGTTCCGGCTGCAACAGGGTGACCCTGGTGCGCGGGCCGCAGCCGACAGGAAGCATGACGGCCATGAGCCCGAGTCCCCAGATTGTCCCGCGAACCAGCATGATTTGGTGTCCAGCCAGAGCGCCACTCGCCACCGCGGCCAGTGTGGCCGCCATTATACGCTCTCGGCCGCGCCCGGCCAGCGTCAGGAGACATGGTCGGCAGGCCGAAGTGAGTGCAAACCGGCTACGTTCCCGCAATGAGGTTGAATACGACGACGTACGCGTTCGAGAACGGCTCTTGGCGGAAGAACGTGGAACGCATGTACGGCGAGCCCACAAACGGCCGCAGCATCCACGCCATCTGGATCCCCACGAAGGCGTACAGCGCGAACCACGTGTACAGGGCGATCCGATGCCGCCCGCGCCGGGCGATCAGCGGGCGGTAGTACCGGCTGATGACGATTTGCCCGGCCAGGGCGGCGATGGCGAACACCGCTGCGTTGAACAGAAGCGCCCCGCGGTAGCTGCCCGTGGAGAAGTACCAGAACCGCGTGACGGGTCCCAGCGAGGCGAGGGCAATGCTCAGACCCGCCTGGCCGCAGAGAATGGCCTGAAGGGATTCGCGAAGGTCGTCCCGCAAGCCGAGCACCGTGTTCAGCACGAAAAAACCCGGCAGGCAGACTGCCGTCGTGGCCAGCAGCAGCAGGGGGGCCTTCACGCCGGAGAACACGACTTGCCGCAGACGCTCCGCGGAGTCCAGCCCGAAGCTGCCCATGACGGCGCCGTACAGCGGCGCAACGACCAGGATGATGGCCACGACCCACCACCACGGGCGCTGCGACGTGGCCCCGACGCGGAATCGGGCCGTGCCCCGCAAGAGCTCGTCGCAGTGTTGGATGGCGACCCGCATGGTCGGTTCCCTGTGTCAGGCGCCGAGCAGATTCTGGATTTGTTGCGTCACGGCCTGGAAGAAGTTGCCCTCCCGGGCACGGAACCACTCGAAGGGCATGTTCGGGCTGCCGATGAATGGCCTCAGCAGCCAGCCCATCTGGGCCCCGACCAGGCCGTAGATAAGCACCCAGATTCGGAAGATACTTTGAGCCTGGCCGATCGCCTCGGCGGGTGGGCGGACCGGCGGGGTATCCAGGGGCCCCGGCTCCGGGCGCCGTTGCGGGGTGTCAAGCTCCGTAGCGGGGGGCAGCGGTTGCAGCGGGGTCCCATACGGTACGGCGGCCAGCCGGCGGAGCGTGTGCAGCAGGAAAGTCAGCGCGACGGCCCCGGCCAGGGCCAGCAGCACGACGTTCAGCAAAATCATGAACGGGTAGCTCGTCGTGCTGAGCGTAAAGAACCCGAGAATGGGCCCGAAAGACGCCGCGACGGTGGCATTGACCACGGTGACACCGACCAGCAGTCGCAGTGTGGCGCTGAAGCTCAGCCGGCACCCGACCAGTGCGTTGAACACGTACAGCGACGGAAACGTGACGATCAGGGTCAGCAGGAACAGGGCGGGCAGCTTCACCGTGGAGGCGAGCATCTGCGCGTAGGCCGGGTTCTCACGGCTGAACAGTGCGTACCAGCCCATGAAGAAGCCGTAGATCAGGCCGAGCAGGATGGACATCGGCGTGAAGACGCGCAGGGGCAGGGGGATTTCGCCCTTGCTCAGGATTTCGGGAGCGGTTCTGCGACCGCGCAGCAGGTCGTCCACTTGGCGAAACCAGGAATACATAAGCTGTGTCCTCTCACGACGGGTGAAATGCAGCGCGACGGCCGCGCACCGTCGCCTGCCGGTCACGATAGCAGGTCTCACGGTCGTCCGCCATCCGCCCGTAGTACGCCCCGTTTCGGGTGAGGGTTCAGCGGTTTGCCGGGCGGCCGGACCGTTGGCACACAGCCCGGCGACGGGGGATGAGGGGTGCCTGGCTGGACGGAGCCCGGGATTGCCGGCCGGGTTGCGGGGGACTTTACAAATCCTGGCAAATCGGGGAGAATTCCGGTTGTGTCGGAGGAACGTCAGACCCGGTAGCCCAATTGGATAGAGCGTTGGCCTCCGGAGCCAAAGGTTGGCGGTTCGAATCCGCCCCGGGTCGATGAGTGAAGCAGGCCCCGCGCGATGCGTTGCACGTGCGGGGCTTTGTTCGTTTCGGGGGTCAGGCGAGGGTGCTCATCCGCTTGCCGGCGAAGGCCACGGCTGCGTAGGACCGCGCGGCGATGGCCGTTCCGATGGGGGTGGACGCCCGCTGGACGAAGGCGGGAGGCGCGGGTTTGCGGTCGGCTTGTCGGGCGCCGGCCTGCAGCCAGACGGGCTTCGCCTGTTGGCCGGCAAGAATCGAGACAAAGGACTGAGCGGGTGAGGTCGCTGCGGATGCGGCGTCCACTTCGGCGTTCTTGGCGGACGAGTTCTCGGTTGCCGCGTTTGCGTTGTCGTCCGACGGAGCGCCGGTGGGGCGGGCCGGGCCGTTTGCGGATCCGCTCTGCGCCTCCTCGGCCTGCTGGGCCTGAAGCTCCGCGCGGGCTTGCGTCTCCTTCTGCTGGGCCTCGGCGGCGATGCGGCGGTCAGCGGCAGAGGGCTCGGACGGAGCCAGGGCGGCTCGGCGGACCACCTGCATCTTCCGGATGGTGGCGGCCGGGTCGTCAGGGACTTCGGAGGTGTCGATCCCCACTTCGCCGCCCGTGGCATACTGCTTTCCATCGGGTCCGTTTTCGTATTCATACTGCGCGCCGCCCTGGACGTACTGCCCGCCGGCGGCGATGTGCGCTTGTTCGTGGCGACGGACTTCGGCGTCGCGCTCTTTGAGCTTCTTGACCTTCTCCTGGTCCTCTTCGCTGAGCGAGTCTTCGTTGATCGCCGCGGTGTCGCTCGGACTGCCCGGGTCTTTCGCGTTTTCGGCAGCCCGTGACCGGCTGACGTTCTGCTTCGCGTCAGGGTGAAGCGGGTCGGCCGGGGGGCGGGTGGAATCGGCTTCGTGTGACAGCTCCACCCAGTCCTGCGGCTGCGGATAGGCGATCTCCTCGATGGGTTGGAGCCCGCCGGCGCCTTGTGCGAAGGCCGGTCCCTGTGCGGGGCCGGCGCGGCGAACCGCCCCCGGGCCGAAGGCCGCGGCAATCAGGCTGGAGCTGGATACGCCTTCAATCATCAGTTCATCAGACCCGATAACGATTCCCGGCGCGCACGGCGTGCCGGCTCATCCATCATCGAATACAAATGGACGCGGAAGAAGCGGATTCTTTGCAGAAACGGCCGGGCGGCCCGATAATACCGCCGGCGCAGGCTGCAACGTGGAGGGTTCTTGCATGGGATACTCGTACGCGGTTTTTGGAGCGGGCCGGCAGGGCACGGCGGCCATCTACGATCTGTTGACGTGTTGTGAGGCCGCTCGGGTGCTGGTGGTGGAGCCGGACGCTCAGGCACTCGATCGGGCGCGGGAGCGTCTCGTTCGTATCGGGGTGCCGCATCCGGAGTCGGTGACGTTTGCCCGGTTGGCCGGCGCGTCTGACCTGCGCGGGACGGACGTGGCATTGAGCTGCGCGCCGTATCGGTTCAACGCCGAGCTGACGCGGCTGGCGCTGGAGGCGGGCGTTGCGTTCTGCGACCTGGGCGGCAATCCCGAAGTGGTGACTCAGCAGGAACGCATCGCTCGCGAGACGGGCGCGGGGCTCGCGGTTGTGCCGGACTGCGGCGTCTCGCCGGGGCTGTCCAACATCCTGGCCGTTCACGTGGCGAGGGAGCACAAGGCCGATGAGATTCGGGTTCGGTGCGGAGGTCTGCCGATCACGGAGTCGGCGGCCGGCAATCCGCTGAAGTACAAGCTCGTGTTTGACCCGCATGGGCTGATCAGCGAGTACAGCGGGAACGTGCCCGTTCTGCGCGAGGGAAGGCTGGACTACGTTGAAGCGCTGTCGTGCATTGAGCCTTTTGACGGAGGCCGGCTGGAAGCGTCGCCGACGTCGAACAACTCGCCGCAGGTTGTGGGCTATCTGCAATCGCTGGGTGTGCGGGAGTACGACTACATGACGTTGCGTTACCCCGGGCATTGGGAGCAGGTTCGTGCATGGCGCAGCAAGGGGTTTCTTTGCGGAAACGCGGAGGCCGATGGCCGCCTGGCGCAGGAGTTGGCGGACGACACCGCGTTGCGGTACGACCCGGCCCGCGACCGCGACCGCCTGATTCTGGACGTTCTGGGCTCGGCCGGGATGCGGGGGGCACGCGCCGGGTTGCGGCAATACTACGGCTTTCACCTGGACGTGCCGGCCGATTTGCGCACCGGGTTCTCCGCGATGGAGCTCACGACGTCGTGGGGAGGAACGATGGTGGCGCACTACCTGGCAAAGCATCGCGGAACGGCGCGTGTTCCGACGGGGTTCGCGACGCCGGAGCAGTTCATCGCGACGGGCTGGGTGGTTGACGAACTGCATCGCCGACTGTCGGGTGCGTCCATCGGAGAGGAACGGCACGCGCCAACCTCGTGACGGCCGATGGTTGATGCGAAGATGCCAGTTGAGGTAATGCGGAGCGGCGTCGCGCACCATGGTGAGGCAATCGGTTGCACGCGAAAGACTTCCGACGTTTGCCGACGTGAGTTTCTTTCATTCGGGTATTGACAGAGCGACTGAGAAAAGCGATAACTGTGCCAGAAAGAACGATTCATCCTGTGGAGCCTGGGCTTCGCAGGATAAGGCCTTGTGGCCCTTGTGACCTTCCTCTTGTTCCGGCCCGAACAACCTTCACAAGGGCCACCTTTTTTTGCGCTATGCGCGATGAGCATGGGTTTGCAGGGTTTCGTTGCGGAGGACCCGGCGGGGTTTGGGTTGCGGGCGGCCGTAAATCCCACAGCAGGAATTCGCGGCAGACTTTAATGCCCAAGAGATAGGGACACGGGTTTCCTTTCGTGCTACCATAGGGGGGTCTGAGCATCAGGCAATTCGGTTTACCTCCCCGGTCTTGGGGGGAGCGGCACGGCATCGTGCCGCCAGCAGGAATCCGGCGGCCGGCCAGGGATTGGCCCTTGACGCTGTAGGTGGCGTCGGTCGGCTCGGAGAACATGCGGTGAGAGCCGGGAGACCGGTCATTGTAGTGGCGATTTGCTTCGGCCTGCTCGGTTGGGGTCTGGACGCCGGGCTGGACTACTTTCTCGCGGATCAGGACGGGGGGAGTTTGTGGAGCGCGGTGGTTGGGTCGGCGCCGGGGATCGCGTTGTACAGGCGGGCCGGGATGGTCGCGCTGCTTGTCGGATTCGCCGTGATCATAATGCGGCTTCAGGGGGCAAGGGGTCGGCGGGAGGAGCTGTCGAGGCCAGACGGAGACCGGGAGAAGGGGATGGGCGGTGCGAGCGCACTGACACCGATCATCGAGGACAGCCCGTTCGTGGCATTTCTGTGGGGGAGCGCGGACGGTCGGCCGGTGGAGTTCGTGACGGAGAACGTGCGACGGTTCGGCTATGAGCCGGAGGATTTCTGTTCGCAACGTGTTCGGTTTCTCGACCTGATTCATCCGGACGACCGTTGGCGGGTGGTGGAGGAACAGAAGCGAGCCGAGCAACAGGGCCGGGACGAGACGGTGGAAGTGTACCGCATCCTCACGCACGCGGGAGAAGTGCGATGGGTGAACGATCACACGCGGTTTCTTCGTAACGGGGCGGGGCGGATCACCCGTTTGCAGGGGGTCTTGTTGGACATCACCGACCGCCGGCAAGAGGAGTTGCAGCTTCTGCAGTCGCAGAAGATGGAGGCGGTCGCAACGCTGGCCAGCGGGATGGCGCACGATTTCAACAATCTGCTGACGGCGATTTACGGGTATACGGAGTTGGCGCGGGCGTCGCTGCCGGAGGACCACGAGGCGGTGGAGCCGTTGCGGATGGTGGAGCAGGCGGCCAGCCAGGCGTCAGGGGTGACGCGGTCGCTGCTGACCTTCAGCCGCAGGCACGGCTCGCACAAGCAGCCGCTGAACCTGGTAAACATGCTCACGGAGGCGATGCGGCTTCTACGGCACGTGTTGCCGGCCTCGGTGGACATTGTGGAGGACTATCGGTCGGAGGGCGACATCTGGGTCCGGGGGGACCCCATGCAACTTCAGCAAGTGCTGATGAACCTCGCCCTGAACGCGCGGGACGCCATGCCGGACGGCGGACGGTTGCGGATTTCGCTGCATCGCGAGTGCGAAGCAAGCGGAGGCGGACGGTCCTCCGTGACCGGGGCGGATGGGAACGGGACGGTGACTCTGACCGTGGAGGACTCCGGGACGGGCATGTCGCCGGATGTGCAGGCGCGGGTTTTTGAGCCGTTTTTCACCACGAAGCCACGCGGCCAGGGGTCGGGCCTGGGGCTGGCGGTGGCGCACGGCGTGGTGACGGACTGCGGCGGCACGGTGGACGTGGACTCGGCGGTCGGCCGGGGGACGCGCGTGCGCATTGTGCTGCCCTGTTGCGAGCCGGGGCCCGACAGGGTGAAGAGCGAAGAGCCGCGGGAGGTCGTCGCG